>NZ_JBHFNS010000079.1:0-102442 GCF_041929135.1 Floridaenema fluviatile BLCC-F154
TCTCAAGAATGCTCTCATTGTGGCGCAATTGTCAAAAAGTCTTTGTCCATGAGAACTCATGTTTGTCAATGTGGATTTGTTTTGGATAGAGATTGGAACGCCGCTATCAATATCCTGAAAATAGCCTTGAGTACGGTAGGGATACGGTCACTTGGATCATTTATCCGAACGCTTCGGGAGATTCGACCTCTACCTTAGTTGGAGAAATCCTGCTAGGGCAAGTTGGGTCTATGAACGAAGAATCCTCGTGCCTTTAGGTCGAGGAGTGTCAATGAATCCTACATCATCCAAAAAAAGAGCCGTGCTTTCCATTGGGAAAAACACGGATTTTACTTTAATTAGTTTGACAACTATTATCTAAGCTTTCTGTTGGTAAATCGTTATGGTTATTAGATTATGCTTTTACTGTCGCTTTCTGTTGCTGTTTGCGCTTGAGCATTGAACCTGCACCCAGAGTACCAAATGCTAGCAAGCCCAAAGCAGAAACAGGTTCAGGAACAGAAGTAGCTGTTTGTGTTTGATAGATGATGTTATCAATGTATAATTCGTTTCCTATAAGAGGTGTATCAATTGTTGCGTAGGCAATTAAATTACTTCCTGCGTTTAAACCAATGAATCCAAATGGAAACCCCGCGTTTGGCAATTTTGTCCAGTCTAGAGTTAGACTGTCAATCAAATTATTTGTCTTGTCAAAAATTCTCAAATTAATGTTAGCGTTATTGGCCAGAAAATCAACACCAAAGGCAGACACGGAATTTAAAAAATCAAAGCGTATTACCGATGAATCTCCTCCATCATAATAGCTTTTTCCTGATATGTAACCAACTGAACCTACATTAAGTGTTGTCCCATTTGTTACGGTCAAATTGCCATCAGTAGCAGTTGTATTATTGATAGCAGTACTTTCAAAGTTAAAATTAATCGCATCAGCATTAAAATCCGAACGATTAATACTAGCAGCTTGAGATGAAGAAGTACCGATTACTCCAAAACCCAAAGCAATAGCAGCAAAAACTACTAATTTATCGAGAACTTTCATACTAGTCGAAATAGCCATTTTTCCAATTTCTCCAAACAAGTAAAGATTGACAGTGCTGAACCTATAAAAGTGCGTTCCGCAATAACTTTTCTCTTAACTGATTGCGGTAACTTCGCGCTCATCGGAATCTCATCACTAAAAACAGATTGCCATACCTCAACTAGCCCTGTCCTCAGTTTCAGCGAATCTTCATCAGAAAAATATTTATTTCCTGGTATATTTACCATGTTCCAAGTAAAGAGCTTCACTCAAAACCCAGTAAATTAAGAGTTTCGAGCTTTTTTTTCGCAAAATACCTTTAAGATATTTTTATAAAATTTTGCTCCAGCTAGTTGACAATAGCTAAATTTTTGATAGTATCCACTCATTTTAAATGAGTATTTTTATATTATGAAAATATTTAGTTTTTAGTAGTAATTAGAGATTTTATTAGGGATTTCACTGAGTTAATCCGGGAAAATATGTAGTTAATTCTCTAAGTTGTTTGATTCGGAGTGGCATCTCAGAAAATTTACGTAACATAGATCCAAATAATTTTTTTGTGCTCTGCGATTTTCAGTACGGCTCGATCGCAATTTAGCTGTTTTGACTAGGAACTTTCTTGACGATCGCTATTATTCCCTTTCCGAAAGTTGGGTTACTCATCCTCCGAAAAAATAGCCGTGCTTTTCACTGGGAAAAACACGGATTCTGCTTTAATTAGTTTGACAGATTTGTGGCAACTGTTAACCTAAGCTTTGAATTGAGAAATAAGTAATGGTAATGAAGTTATGCTTTAACAGTCACTTTCTCTTGCTGTTTGCGCTTCCGTATTGAACCTGCACCCATTGCACCAAGAGCCAGCAAGCCCAGTACTGTACCTGGTTCGGGAACTGCTTCAGGATTAACCGTTCCCAGAGTACCACCTTTGAGGAACACAGCAGAATCGTAAGCACTATCCGCTACATCTTTAATCTTGATACTTAAAGTGTTACTGGCATTCTTGTTCAGCAGTCCTTCAAAGGTCAAAGTTTTCGTATAGCCATCTAATTTAGTGAGCGTGCCTGGGCCTGCTGGATTGTTAATATAATCTGTGTGATAAGGGCCATTCGGGTTAGGAACAAGATTGTTGATCGAGACTGTCTGACCGTCGCTTAACTTAGCCAAGTTCACACCGTTAAGCAGTAGTTCAAAAGAGTCATTGAAATTGCTACCCCCATACTCAACAAATTCTTCTGAGCCGAAGACGTATTGGAAGAACACCTTCTCTGCTGTACTGTCTGCATCAAAGCTAATATCTAGCTGAGCTAAGTCATAGCTGCCCGGTGTATCACCAGGGGTTCCAAAACTTGTACTTAAATCAGGATTGTATACTGATGAAGAATTCACTCCCGGTATATCTGCTACTTTCCCACTACTCAGAGCGATACCAGACTCCAAACCAAATGGGTTGCCGCTGAAAAGGCCAAATGCGGAGGCATTACCTTTGGTAGTTACAGAAAAATTACTTAAACCTTTGGCATCGCCTAACAAAGAATTTAGCAAGTCAGAACCATTATTGTTTTGAGTTACTGTAAAAGCCATTACTGGGACACTAACTATAGAGAGGGCTGCAGTCGTAGCAATAGCGGTGGCGACTTTTTGTAATAATTTCATCTTAGCTGCTCCTAAATTAAATCTTGACATTAATGCTGTCGAATCATGAACCATTTGATGGCAACTAACTACCTATTCATATTTTGAGAATTTGCTTCGGTTCTTTAGTCTTTTAGACATCAGAGTGTTCATCACTAAAAACAGCTTGTCATACCCTCATTAGCAATGTCATTAGTTTGAGTTAGTCTTCATGGAAAAAATACATATCAGGTTAAAACGTAATCCTAAATAAATAAAATAATATTTGCTGTAAATCTTGTCTGTCAAGCTTTTGGGGATTTACTGGTGACAAAAAATACTTTGTTTTTTAAATGAAAACTGTTGAAATATTGACAGGTTTTTTGATAAAATTATTTTTAATTGTCTAACTCATATATTTACTAAAATATCGTTACTTTCGTCTACTAAAATTAGGTTACTATAATTCCGCACCATCTGTTCAATAAGGTAACTTCTGCCTTAATGTTGCTCGGTTCTAGGGTAGTGGTAAGGGTAAGGAAGAAGGGTTAATCTTAGCATTTTCTCTTTACCCATTTCCACCAGACCAAACCGAGTTTTATACTTGAACACAAAGCCAAGTAGAGTTATTAGGTCAGCACCAATTAGATTGTCTTAACATCAAAAATTTAATTGCAGAAATAGGGCTTGCTGAAAAACTAATAGAAAAGGAACAGAATGATTTAACTAACTACCGATATCTGATAGCTCTTTAATTGTCTCTAATTACTGGCGACATTTCTAATTCTTGGGCGGCTTTTTGCACTACCAGTATGTCTGATTCTGACCAAGAACGGGTGTCTCGGCAATGATGGGCAATTAATAATCCCCATAGTTTGCCATTATTTAAAATTGGGACGGCTAAATTTGCACGTACTTTGAGATTGCGGAGAAAGTCTCGGTGGCATTCACTAATTGCTGCGGTTTCAATGTCAGGAATTGCTCTGACTCTTCCGGCTTCATATTTAGCGGCATATTCGCCATTAAAACATTCATCCGGCCCGGTATTACCAAAAATGGAAAATTCGCTGGAACTTAAAGATTCAAAGGTTACTCTTCCTTCCCACTGGCGCACGAAGTAATATAAAACTACTCGATCGACCTGAAGAAACTCTCGTAAATTATTTGTGGTTTTCTGTACTAACAAATCACGAGATAAATTTGCCCCCAGGCGATTAATTACTCTTTGTAAACCTGGATCGATCATACTTTTTTTCTAACTACTCAAGTATTTTAACTCTATTTTTCAATTGACTTAGCTTAAGTTTAGATTAAATTTTTTTAGATTGACGAAAACAGGGGGGAAATAGTTACTTTGCCCTCCTGCTTTGGTTGCTATTTTTTTTAGTATATCTAATGATTTTCTAGCGATCGACCATTAGAGGGAGGATAAATTCCCCAATCTTCAATATCCTGCTTACTCAAGATACCTTGAGCTTGATTTATTTCCGCTTCTGTACCATCAACTATGAGGAAATAATTTCCGGCAAGTAGTCGATCGCTATACACTCTCGCCTGTTCTTCTGGTATGCCTAAATCCACTAAAGATGTCACTAAATTAGCATTGGCAACTGTTCCTATTGCCACGCCTCCCAAGGTAGTTAGTAAGGCTACTCCTAAGCTTCCTGCTGCTAAAATTGGGCCGATTCCAGGTAATGCTAAACCGCTTAGTCCTACTAATAATGTTCCCCAAGTGCTCCCGGTGGCGAGGTCGGAAACAACTGCTGTGGGCGAATTTACGTTTTGTTCGCCGACACTATGGGTAGCTTTTGCACCACCGACTCGATCGCCTGTTTCCAAATCTTTAGCAATAATAGATATTTTCTCCATTGGAAAGCCGGATTTTTTTAATTCAGTTAGTGCTATTTCTGCTGTTTCTCGGTTAGCTAATACTCCGAAACCACGAGTTTGTACACTTATTGCCATATTTTTTTCCCTGCTTTAAATTAAAGAGAAATGTTACATCATTTGGTTATTTTCTCCTCCCATTTTTGTGATAGTAGTTACATTATTCATCAACCCAAAGAGGGGGAAATTTTAGATCCCCGACTTCTTGAAGAAGTCGGGGATCTAGAGTTAGATCGACCTAACATTTACGATCGCAATGTCTGAACCATTTTTACCAGGATTATTATTTCGTTTACCGGAAACTCCGCGAAAAATTGCTATAGTTCGGGCTTCTCGAATTGGTGATTTTGTTTGTGCTACTCCGGCTTTTCGGGCGATTAGAAAAGCTTTGCCTTTAGCAGAAATTAGTTTAATTGCCATGCCTTTTTTGGCGGAATTAGTGAAGAGATCGCCACAGATCGATCGCTTTATCCCTTTCCCCGGTTTTCTCGGCATGGCAGAACAGTTTTTTGACCCGCGAAAAGTAGTGCAATTCTATCAAGAAATGCAAGGGGAACAATTTGATTTAGCCATCCAAATGCACGGTTCTGGAGTTTATTCTAATCCATTTACTTTAATGTTAGGGGCAAAAACAACTGCTGGGTTTATTCGACCTGGAGATCCGGCGGGAAAATTAGCTGCCGCTTTACCGATCTCTGCAACACAAAATGAAGTTAAGAAAGTTCTATCTTTAGTTAGATTTTTAGGTATTGAACCACAGGGCGAAACTACAGAATTCCCTCTTGGGATAGAAGATTTAAAAGCAGCAGAAATGTTAATTACCACAGCTAAAAAACCTTTAATTGGATTACATCCTGGGGCGAGAGAAGTTACTAAAAGATGGGCGGTGGAAAACTTTATTGGGGTGGGTAAGGCATTACAACGGGAATTTGGCGGCACAGTTGTATTATTAGGCGGCGAAGAAGAAATACCAACTGCTGAGTTAATTGCGGAAAATATTGGTCAAGAAACTTTGAATTTGGCGGGGAAAACTTCTCTGCCAGAATTAGGTGGAATTTTGACTAAACTGGCTTTATTAATTACTAATGATTCCGGGCCAGCACATATTGCTTATGCGCTTTCGACCCCATCAATTACTATATTTGGCGGGACAGATCCCCAAGTTTGGGGGCCGTTAAATACGGAGATGCACAAGATTTTATTACACAAAGTATCCTGCCATCCTTGCGATCGCGCCACCTGTTCCGTAGGTTATCTCTGTTTAGAAGGTACAACAGTTACCCAAGTTTTCGACATAGCAAAGGCACTTATCCAGAAAATACCAATTACAGGAAACAAACTGAAGATTAAACACCCTTAGTCTAGTTACATTTTTAGTTACAATTGTCACCTAGAGTTACAAAATTTTAAAATTTCACCCTACATCTACCCTGAGATAGAGAGCATTGATCCCGGATTACGCTGGATAATTGTGCCAGATATAACTTTGGTAAGTTCACTAAACCAAAGCCAGAAGGTCATCCACCCTAAAGCAGAAAAGCAGTAAGTCAGAAACGCAATTTGCGCCCTCAGAAGTATTGATTAAAGAAAAAACTATGGCAACAACACAGGCAAATATAGACAGCGATCAACTAGATCTCAAGCAACTTTTAAGAACACTTGTTGAAGTTAAAAAGGGCAACTTTGGGGCGCGAATGCCGATCGACCAAACAGGCATGGCAGGAAAAATTGCCGACACTCTCAACGATATTATTGAGATGAACGAACGCTGGGCGGCGGAACTCGATCGCGTTAGCAACGTCGTCGGCAAAGATGGGAAAATTTCGGAACGCGCCTCTTTAGGCGGAAGCGTTCGCGGTAGTTGGAGAAATTCGATCGATTCAGTTAATACTTTAATTACCGACTTAGTACAACCTACCGCGGAAACTGCTAGAGTAATTCGGGCAGTTGCTAACGGCGACTTATCTCAAACAATTCCCACAGAAATAGAAGATCGACCTTTGCGCGGAGAATTTCTCCAAACTGCCCAAGTTGTTAACACAATGGTAGACCAGTTGAACTCCTTCGCTTCGGAAGTTACCAGAGTTGCCAGGGAAGTGGGAACGGAAGGAAAACTGGGCGTTCAAGCAGAAGTTAAAGGAGTTGCCGGAACTTGGAAAGATTTAACTGACTCGGTAAACTCAATGGCGGGAAATTTAACCGCGCAAGTTCGCAACATTGCCGAAGTTACCACCGCTGTCGCTAATGGCGATCTTTCTAAGAAAATTACTGTCAATGTCAAAGGCGAAATTTTCGAGTTGAAAAACACTATTAATGTCATGGTGGATCAACTCAATTCCTTTGCTTCCGAAGTTACCAGAGTTGCTAGGGAAGTGGGAACGGAAGGAAAACTGGGAGTTCAAGCAGAAGTTAAAGGAGTTGCCGGAACTTGGAAAGATTTAACTGACTCGGTAAACTCAATGGCGGGAAATTTAACCGCCCAAGT
The DNA here is from genome assembly GCF_041929135.1 of Floridaenema fluviatile BLCC-F154. Lineage (NCBI taxonomy): Bacteria > Bacillati > Cyanobacteriota > Cyanophyceae > Aerosakkonematales > Aerosakkonemataceae > Floridanema > Floridanema fluviatile. The sequence goes on from NZ_JBHFNS010000079.1 coordinate 7,005, forward strand.
TCGCAACATTGCGGAAGTTACCACCGCTGTCGCTAACGGCGATCTTTCTAAGAAAATTACTGTTGATGTCAAAGGCGAAATTTTCGAGTTGAAGAGCACTATTAATATAATGGTGGATCAACTCAACTCCTTTGCTTCCGAAGTTACCAGAGTTGCTAGGGAAGTTGGCGCAGAAGGGAAACTGGGCGGACAAGCGCAAGTTCCGGGAGTGGCGGGAACTTGGAAAGATTTAACTGATAGTGTGAATTTTATGGCGGGAAGTTTAACCGCGCAAGTTCGCAACATTGCGGAAGTTACCACCGCTGTCGCTAATGGCGATCTTTCTAAGAAAATTACTGTTGATGTCAAAGGCGAAATTTTAGAGTTGAAAAACACCGTTAATACAATGGTGGATCAGTTAAGTTCCTTTGCTTCGGAAGTTACCAGAGTTGCTAGGGAAGTGGGAACGGAAGGAAAACTGGGAGTTCAAGCGGAAGTTAAGGGCGTTGCCGGAACTTGGAAAGATTTAACTGATAATGTTAACTCGATGGCGGATAATTTAACTTCGCAAGTTCGGAACATTGCGGAAGTGGCAACGGCGATCGCCAATGGCGATCTTTCTAAGAAAATTACCGTCGATGTCAAAGGCGAAATTCGGGAATTGAAAAACACCATTAATACAATGGTGGATCAGTTAAGTTCCTTTGCTTCGGAAGTTACCAGAGTTGCTAGGGAAGTGGGAACGGAAGGAAAACTGGGAGTTCAAGCGGAAGTTAAAGGAGTTGCGGGAACTTGGAAAGATTTAACTGATAACGTTAACTCGATGGCGGGAAATTTAACCGCCCAAGTTCGGAACATTGCTGAGGTGGCAACTGCGATCGCAAATGGTAATTTAACTCAAAAAATTACCGTTCCCGTCAAAGGCGAAATTTTAGAGTTGAAAAATACCATTAACACAATGGTCGATCAACTTTCTAACTTTGTTTCCGAAGTCACCAAAGTTGCCAGGGAAGTGGGAAGCGAAGGAAAACTCGGCGTTCAAGCAGATGTGCGCGGAATTGCCGGATCGTGGAAAGATTTAACTGATAGTGTCAATTTTATGGCGGGAAGTTTAACCGCCCAAGTGCGAAATATCGCCGCTGTCACAACTGCGGTAGCGAATGGCGATCTTTCCAAGAAAATTACCGTTGACGTGAAAGGGGAAATTTTAGAGTTGAAAAACACCGTTAATACAATGGTGGATCAACTTAATTCCTTTGCTTCGGAAGTTACCAGAGTTGCTAGGGAAGTGGGAACGGAAGGAAAACTGGGAGTTCAAGCGGAAGTTAACGGAGTCGGCGGAACTTGGAAAGATTTAACTGACTCGGTAAACTTCATGGCAAGTAGTTTAACTGCCCAAGTGCGGAATATTGCCGAAGTGACAACGGCGGTAGCGAATGGCGATCTTTCCAAGAAAATTACCGTCGATGTCAAAGGCGAAATTTTAGAGTTGAAAAACACTATTAATACGATGGTGGATCAACTTTCCGCCTTTGCTTCCGAAGTAACGAGAGTTGCCAGAGAAGTAGGAAGCGAAGGAAAATTGGGAGTGCAAGCTTTTGTTCGCGGCGGGGCAGGAATTTGGAAAGATTTAACTGATAATGTTAACTCGATGGCGGGAAATTTAACTGCCCAAGTTCGCAACATTGCCGAAGTTACCAAGGCGGTGGCGAATGGCGATCTTTCTAAGAAAATTACTGTTGATGTGAAAGGGGAAATTTTAGAGTTGAAAGACACCATTAATACGATGGTGGATCAACTGAATTCCTTTGCTTCGGAAGTTACCAGAGTTGCTAGGGAAGTGGGAACTGAGGGAATTTTGGGCGGACAGGCGGAAGTTAAAGGAGTGGCGGGAACTTGGAAAGATTTAACTGACTCGGTAAATTCAATGGCGGGAAATTTAACCGCCCAAGTTCGGGGTATTGCCAAAGTGGTGACGGCGGTAGCGAATGGCGACTTGAAGCGGAAGTTAATGCTGGAGGCGAAGGGAGAAATTGAAACTCTGGCGGATACGATCAACGAAATGATTGATACTTTGGCGACTTTTGCCGATCAAGTGACAACTGTGGCGCGAGAAGTCGGAATTGAAGGAAAATTGGGCGGACAGGCGAAAGTTCCGGGGGCAGCGGGGACTTGGCGGGCGTTAACGGATAATGTGAATGAACTTGCTGCTAATCTTACTACGCAGGTGAGAGCGATCGCCGAAGTCGCCACCGCTGTAACGAAGGGCGATCTAACTCGTTCTATTGCTGTCGCCGCTGAAGGTGAAGTCGCCGCTTTGAAAGATAATATCAACCAAATGATCGCCAACTTGCGGGAAACTACCCAAAAGAATACCGAACAAGATTGGTTGAAAACTAACCTGGCTAAATTTACCCGAATGTTGCAAGGTCAGCGAGATTTAGAAACAGTTTCTAAACTGATTTTATCAGAACTCGCGCCGTTAGTTTCCGCCCAACATGGGGTATTTTACTTGATGGAAAATGGCGAAAATCACCCGTCGTTCTTAAAATTACTCAGCACTTATGCTTACCGGGAACGCAAACATTTAGCTAACCGTTTCCATTTAGGTGAAGGTTTAGTTGGGCAATGTGCGTTAGAAAAAGAGCGAATTTTAATTACGGAAGTTCCCGGAGATTATATTAAGATTAGTTCTGGTTTGGGAGAAGCGCCTCCTTTAAATGCGGTGGTTTTACCTGTGTTGTTTGAGGGACAAGTTACGGCGGTAATTGAACTCGCTTCTTTCCGGCGCTTTAGCGAAATTCACTTAAATTTCTTCGATCAATTGACTGAGAGTATTGCGATCGTGTTAAATACGATCGCTACCAGTATGCGAACCGAAGAATTACTCAAACAATCCCAAACTTTAACCGAAGAACTGCAAAGTCAACAAAAGGAACTCACTGAAACCAATAAACGTTTAGAAGAACAAGCGAAAACTCTCAAAGCTTCCGAAGAGTTGCTGAAACGCCAACAAGAACAACTGCAACAAACTAATGAAGAATTAGAAGAAAAAGCTGAGTTGCTAGCGGCGCAAAAACGGGAAGTGGAACGGAAAAACCGGGAAATTGAACAAGCGCGAATTTCCTTAGAAGAAAAAGCGGAACAATTAGCTTTAACTTCCCGCTATAAGTCGGAATTCTTGGCAAATATGTCTCACGAATTACGGACACCGTTGAATAGTTTGTTAATCTTAGCCAGACTTTTGACTAACAACAACGATGGTAATCTTTCCGCGAAACAGGTTGAATATGCCCGGACAATTTATTCGGCGGGTAACGATTTGTTGGGATTAATTAACGACATTCTCGACTTAGCCAAAATTGAGTCGGGTACAATGTCGATCGAAGTGGAACAAACTTTATTTACCAACTTGCAAAATCAGTTGGAAAGAAATTTCACCCAAATTGCTCAAGATAAAAGCCTCAATTTTATTCTGGAAGTTGACCCAGATTTACCAAGGGGAATTTACACAGATGCTAAACGACTTCAACAAATATTGAACAACCTGTTAGCTAACGCTTTTAAGTTTACCGAAAGAGGTCAAGTTAACTTAAATATAAAAGTAGCAGATCGAGGTTGGAGTCCCGAACAGCTTAGTCTCAACTCTGCTGAGATGGTAATTGCTTTTGCAGTTAGCGATACCGGAATTGGTATTTCTCCCGAAAAACAACAAATCATTTTTGAAGCTTTCCAACAAGCGGATGGTACTACAAGTCGCAAGTATGGCGGAACGGGTTTAGGTTTATCTATTAGTCGGGAAATTGCCCGTTTATTGGGTGGGGAAATCAAGTTGCAAAGTGAATTTGGCAAGGGCAGCACCTTTACTCTTTATTTACCACAAACTTACCTATCTCAAGAGGGAGTTAAAAATCGCCGAAATGGTGAAGATCGAAAGAATAGGGAATCAACTACTCCCTTAATTTCTCTGACTTCCAGAAATATTGTTTCTGGTGATAAACTGAGTAATTCACAGTCTTCTACTGTGAATATGGAGTTACGAGAAATTGAGGACGATCGCGATTTAGTCCAACCTGGCGATCGCACTCTGCTAATTATCGAAGATGACCTGAAATTTGCCCGAATTTTACAAGATATGGTCAAAGAACAAGGTTTCAAAGTATTAGTAGCGACGCGAGGCGATCGAGGTTTGGCAATGGCGAAGGAATACAAACCTACGGCAATTATCCTCGATATTCGTCTGCCAATTATGGACGGTTGGACAATTCTCGATCGCTTAAAACACGATCCAGATACCCGTCATATTCCGGTTCACATTATGTCAGTGGAAGAAGGAAAACAGCGGAGTTTACAACAAGGTGCGATCGCTTATTTACAAAAACCAATTAGTAGCGAAACTTTAGCGAATGCTTTAGCAGCAATTAAAGAATTTGTCGAACGCCCAGTGAAAAATTTGCTAATTGTTGAAGATGACGAAATTCAGCGTCAAAGCATAGTGGAATTAATCGGTAATAGCGATGTCGCCAGTGTTGCTGTCGGTACAGGTGCAGAAGCTTTAACTGCATTGAAATCCGGGCGATTTGACTGTCTGGTGCTAGATTTGGGATTGCCGGATATGAATGGTTTGGAGTTAATTGAACAAATTAAACAAGAACCAAATTTAGGTTATTTACCGATCGTTGTTTACACCGGAAAAGAACTTTCTAATCACGAAGAAACCGAATTACGACGCATTTCTGACACGATTATTGTTAAGGGAGTGCGATCGCCAGAACGGTTATTAGATGAAACTGCTTTATTCCTGCATCGAGTTCAAGCTAATTTACCAGCACCAAAACGTTTAATGTTGGAACAATTACAACAAAATGAACCGATTTTAGCAGGGAAAAAAGTTTTAATTGTTGATGATGATGTGCGAAATATTTTCGCCCTCACCAGTATGTTGGAAAGTCATCAAATGCAGGTACTTTATGCCGAAAACGGTAGGGATGGAATTTCCGTATTAGAAAATCACCCTGATATTGACTTAATCCTCATGGATATCATGATGCCAGAAATGGATGGTTATGAAACTATGCAAGCAATTCGGAAAATTGAACAATTCCAAAATTTACCGATGATTGCTTTAACAGCAAAAGCAATGAAAGGCGATCGAGAAAAATGTATCGAAGCAGGTGCTTCAGATTACATTACCAAACCTGTCGATAACGAACAATTAATCTCATTATTGCGGGTGTGGTTGTATCGCTAGAAACTAGGGGAAATCAAGGATAAAGTAGGAAAGGTAAATAAAAAATTTCCTACTTTATCTCTTACCTAAATTTTATGCCCCCTAAACATCCCAATGAGTTAGAAGACATTGAAATTAAATTATTACTCGAAGGCATTTATCTTTTTTATGGTTTTGATTTCCGTAATTACGCTATGGCATCCTTAAAACGTCGCATTTGGAACATAATACGCGCCGAAAATCTCCACACCGTATCAGCATTACAAGAAAAGGTGTTACACGATCCTGCTTGTATGGAAAGGTTGCTGTTAGGTTTGTCGGTAAATGTTACCTCAATGTTCCGCGATCCGAGTTTTTATGTTGCCTTTAGAAATCAAGCAATTCCTTTACTACGTACCTATCCATTTATTCGTATTTGGCACGCTGGTTGTTCTACGGGTGAGGAGGTTTATTCGATCGCCATTCTGATGTTTGAAGAAGGATTATATCACCGTTGTCGCATCTACGCTACAGATATCAATGAAGTTGTACTTCGCCAAGCAAAAGCGGGGATTTTTTCTCTAGATTTAATGCAAGAATACACCCAACTCTATCTACAGGCAGGTGGTAAAAGTTCTTTTTCCGAGTATTATACTGCTGCTTATGATGGGGCAATTATTCGTTCTTTTTTAAGAGAAAACATTGTCTTTTCTCCCCATAACTTAGTGACAGATGCCTCTTTTAATGAGTTTAATGTCATTCTCTGTCGCAATGTTTTAATTTACTTCAATCGCACTCTCCAAGAACGAGTACATAAACTACTATACGAAAGCTTGCGAATGTTTGGCATTTTAGGATTAGGAAAACATGAAACTCTGAGAACAACTGCTTATGAAAATTCTTATGAGGAAATAGATAGTCAGGAAAAAATTTATCGGAGGATTGCTTAATGAATTTTGAAATTGTAGTTATCGGTGCATCTTTGGGAGGGTTAAATGCTTTGGAAGTGATTTTATCAGAATTACCAAGAAATTTTCCGGTTGCAGTGGCGATCGCTCAACATCGCCACAAATTTTCCGACGGCGAGTTAGTGGATTATTTACAAGAAAAAACTTTGTTACCTGTAATAGAAGTAGAAGATAAACAACCAATAATTCCCGGCAGAGTTTTTTTAGCTCCAGCGAATTATCATTTACTAGTAGAACCAGGTTATTTTTCCCTTTCTACAGATGCCCCAGTCACTTACGCCCGTCCATCAATTGATGTTTTATTTGAATCTGCTGCTGATGTTTATCGCACACAAGTTATCGGTATAATTTTAACAGGAGCAAACAATGATGGAGCCATTGGATTAGCAAAAATTCAAGTTTATGGAGGCACAATAATTGTTCAAAAACCAGATACAGCCGAATGTCCTATTATGCCAGAAGCAGCCATCAAAGCAGTAAAAATGCCCCAAATACTGCCTTTGTCAGAAATAGTTCCTTTTTTAAATTCCCAAATCGGATTTCAAGTTTTAAATTGAATCGAAAATTAATCGTTCAGCAATCAATTCCCATCTTTTACCCCAAAAATATGCCATCTATACCAAGTTGAAATAACTATATGCAATCTGAACCAAAAGCAAACGTCCTATTAGTAGACGATCACCCGGAAAATCTCATTGCTTTAGAAGCAGTCTTAGATGGACTTGGACAAAATTTAGTCAAAGCAAATTCGGGAGAAGAAGCTTTACGATGTTTGCTAAATCAAGATTTTGCTGTAATTTTGTTAGATGTGCAAATGCCGGGAATGGATGGTTTTGAAACTGCTACATTGATTCGTCAGAGGGAAAAGTCACGCAATACACCGATTATTTTTCTCACGGCTTTTAGTACTAGCGATAAATTAATGTTTAAAGGTTATTCTTTAGGGGCAGTAGATTATTTACTAAAGCCGATCGATCCCGTTATATTAAATTCTAAAGTATCCGTATTTGTTGACCTATTTAAAAAAAACCTGGAAGTGCAACAACAAGCAGCACAACTAGCAGCGATGAATGCCGAAATTAAACAAAGTGAAGAGAGATTCCGTACCCTGAGTTCTTGTTCTCCCGTAGGCATATTTCTCACTGACACTGAGGGAAAATGTACTTACAGTAACCCCAGATTTCAGGCAATTTGTGGGTTTACGACTGCCGAAAGTTGGCAAACAGAATGTGCTAAAGTAGCTTATGCAGAAGACCGCGATATCTTATTACTTGAATGGCCTAATTTTACTCGTCAAGGACAAGCTTATTCTGGGGAATTTCGCATTTATCAACCGGATGAATCCCTACGTTGGGTACATATTCGCACCGCACCAATGCTGTCCGATGAAGGCAAATTATTAGGTCACGTTGGCACAATTGAAGATATCACAGAACGCAAACAAGCTGAAGCAGTAAGGGAACAATTTATCCGCGAACACGCCGCTAGACAACAAGCAGAAGATGCTAACCGAATGAAAGATGAATTTTTAGCAATTCTGTCTCATGAACTCCGCACCCCATTAAACTCAATCTTAGGTTGGTCGCGGTTGTTAGTGACAAAAAAATTTGATGAGACAACTAGAATAAAAGCTTTAGAAACAATTGAACGCAATGCTAGATCGCAAGCACGATTAGTTAATGATATTCTCGATGTTTCCCAAATTATTCAAGGCAACTTACGGTTATCTATGCAACCAGTTAATTTACAAAATTTAGTGGAAGTAACTGTGGAAACAGCACGTTTGCAAGCTGAGGAAAAGTCGATCGACATTCAAACTGATTTACACTCAAATGCCCTGAGAGTTTGTGGAGATCCTGAACGATTAAGACAAGTTTTAGCAAATTTGCTTTCTAATGCGATTAAGTTTACTCCCGAATCAGGAGTAATAGAAGTTAGGTTGAAATTACTAGAAACATCAGTAAGCGATCGATACGCTCAGTTACAAGTAATTGACCAAGGTATTGGTATAAATCCCGAATTTTTACCTCATGTTTTTGATAGTTTCCGTCAAGGAAATAGTAGCATTAGTAGACCTTACGGAGGACTGGGTTTAGGATTAGCGATCGCTCGTCACCTAGTAGAATTACATGATGGAACTATTAAAGCAGAAAGCGAAGGAGAAGGTAAGGGCGCAACTTTTACAATTGTTTTACCCTTAAGTAATTGGACTCCTGAAACTGAATCAGATCAAAAAAAACCGATGATTAGTTCGGGAAATGATTATGAAAAAGAGGAACTAAATTCTCAGCTAAAACGCGATCGTCCTCAACTTTTATTAGTTGAAGAGCGTCCCGATACCTGTGCAGCACAGCAATGTAATATTGAGAACTTAGTGTAGGGTGCGTCATTTCAGAGAATTTTTGCAGAAATGCCATAATTTTTCGGTCTGACGCACCCTACGGAGTACAACCAGAACCAATTAATATTATCCTTTTGTAAAGACAGGGATTATAGTCTGTGAGGATTAACGATGTACATTGTACAAATTGCCTCTGAATGCGCTCCTGTAATTAAAGCGGGAGGCTTGGGCGATGTAGTTTATGGGCTCAGTAGAGAGCTAGAAATTCGGGGGCATGGGGTAGAAATTATTCTGCCAAAGTACGATTGTATGCGGTATGACCATATTTGGGGACTTCATGATGCCTACCGCGATTTAATGGTGCCTTGGTTTGATGGCGCAATTCGCTGTAATGTCGAGTGTGGCTGGGTACATGGGCGGTTATGCTTCTTTATCGAACCCCTCTCGGATGATAATTTCTTTAACCGGGGTTGCTATTACGGCTGTTTAGACGATCATTTGCGGTTTGCCTTTTTCAGTAAGGCGGCTTTAGAATTTCTCTTAGTGACAAATAAACGCCCTGATGTGATTCATTGTCACGATTGGCAAACTGGTTTACTACCAGTCATGCTATTTGAAATTTACAAATATCATGGCATGGCAAATCAACGAGTATCCTACACAATTCACAACTTTAAACATCAAGGAGTAGCAGGTGCTAATGTTCTTTGGGCAACCGGATTAAATAATGAGCCTTACTATTTTACTGAAGATCGTTTAATGGATAATAAGCATTCAACGGCGATCAATTTTATGAAAGGGGGAATTGTTTACTCAAATTTTGTGAATACAGTTTCACCTCATCATGCTTGGGAAGCTAGATTTACTGAAGTTGGTTGCGGTTTAGGTAAAACTTTGTACGATCATCAACATAAGTTTGGTGGGGTGCTGAATGGAATTGATTATGAGGTGTGGAATCCGGTGGTCGATCGCTACATCCCCTACCATTACAGCAGCGATGATTTAAAAAGTAAAACCCTCAATAAAAAAGCTCTCCGGGAAAGACTTTGGTTAAAAGATTGTGACAAACCAATTATTTGTTACATCGGCAGATTAGACGACCAAAAAGGCGTTCATTTAGTCCATCATGCGATTTATTACGCTTTAGATAAAAAGGCGCAATTCGTGTTACTAGGCGCAGCTACAGAACCGGGTATTAATTCTTGGTTTTCTCACGAAAAAGATCACCTTGATAGTAATCCCGATTGTCACATAGAACTTGGTTTTAATGAGGAATTATCCCATTTAATTTATGCAGGTGCGGAGATGATTGTTGTACCGAGCAATTATGAACCCTGCGGACTGACGCAAATGATTGGTTTAAAATATGGGACTGTGCCGATCGTGCGCGGTGTTGGCGGTTTGGTAAACACAGTTTTTGATTGGGATTATGAGCAGAATAAACCCCAAGAAGAACGTAATGGTTTTGTGTTTTATCAAACAGATAATGTGGCGATTGAATCGGCGATCGATCGCGCCATTGACTTATGGTATAAATCTCCAAAATTGTTCCGCCAATTGATGATTCAAGGCATGGAATACGACTATTCTTGGAATCATCCCGGCGCACAATATGTGGGAATTTACGATCATATTCGGCATAAATAGGGGACTGGGGATTGGGGACTGGGTAAGTTTTGAGTTTGTAGGGGCGGGTTTAGCAGATAATTCTGAAATCACAGCAGAATAATTAACCACAAAACCCTTGAAATTGTAGGGGCGGGTTTAGCAGATAATTCTGAAATCACAGCAGAAGAATCAACCACAAAACCCGCCCTTCCAGATTTTGTGGGAATTGGCGATCGCAACTAATTTCGTAATTACAGTAAAATTAATAACAGAACTAATTCTTGCAGAGATAAGGGCGGGTTTTGTCTAGAGATTGTTTGTAAGTGACAAAGGTTATCTGCTAAACCCGCCCCTACATCAATTTGCTCTTGTGTCCTTGTCTCTTTTCTAATTTGCTCAGGTAAAAGAAGAAACTATGTCAAATTTTGAAAAAGTGCGACAGCAAATTCTCAATTCCCTAGATGCAACAGAACTCAATCTCAGGGATAACCAACTGACAAGTTTACCAGCAGAAATTGGACAACTCCATTCTTTGAAAAAGCTCAATCTCAGAGGCAACCAACTAACAAGTTTACCAGCAGAAATTGGTCAAATCCATTCCTTGAGAGAACTAAATCTGCACGACAACAAACTGACAAATATACCAGCAGAAATCGGGCAACTCCATTCTTTGACATCACTCGATGTAAGCAACAACCAACTAACAACTTTTCCAGCAGAAATTACTCAACTGCATTCTTTGGAAGAACTCCATCTATTTGACAACAGACTGACAAGTATACCAGCAGAAATTAGTCAACTGCGTTCCTTAACATTGCTTTCTCTGTACAACAACAAACTGACAAGTATACCAGCAGAAATTGGTCAACTGCGTTCTTTGACATTGCTGCTTTTGTACAATAACAAACTGACCAGCTTACCAGTAGAAATCGGACAACTGCATTCTTTGACATCGCTGCTTTTGAGTACCAACAAACTAACAAGTTTGCCCGCAGAAATTGAACAACTCCATGCCTTGACAGTACTCTCTCTCAATGAAAACCAACTAACAAGTTTGCCAGCAGGAATTGGACAACTCCATTCCTTGACAATGCTCGATTTGGGCAATAACGAACTAACAAGTTTACCCGCAGAAATTGGGCGGCTGCATTCCTTGAGAGAACTAAATCTGGTGAACAACGAACTAACAAGTTTGCCCGCAGAAATTGGGCAACTGCGTTCTTTGGCAAAACTAACTCTAAACCACAACCAACTGACAAGTTTGCCAGCCGAAATTGGTCAACTTCATTCTTTAGCATGGCTCACTCTGATTAACAACGAACTAACAAGTTTGCCAGCAGAAATTGGGCAACTGCGTTCCTTGGCAACTCTCGCTTTGAACCAAAACCAACTAACAAGTTTGCCAGCAGAGATTGGGCAATTACGTTCTTTAACATGGCTGGCGTTGTTCAACAATCAATTAACCAGTTTGCCAGCAGAGTTTGGAAAATTATCTTCTTTTACATCGCTCAGTTTCAGGGACAACAAACTGACAAGTCTGCCAGCAGAGTTTGTAAAACTGGATTCCTTGAAGCAACTCGATCTGAGCAATAATCAGCTGACGAGTGTACCAACAGAGATTTTACAATTGCGTTTTTTGAAATCGCTCGATCTAAGCGGTAATCCGATTCAAGATTTATCTATTTTAGCCAATCATCCCAATCAGAATTTGAATGTTAACTTTTTTGGAATTGTACTTCCGCGCCGCTATTGGACAGATTTGAATCAGTGGAAAGCTGAATGGTTACTGACAGAAGAAAATGCAGAAATTCGACGAGTTTTGATTCAGAGGATTGGTTATGATCGCATTATCCAAGAGTTGGGGGCGAGTGCGATCGATAATTACCGCGAATACACTCTACTTAAGATAGATGCAAATATCGACATCGAACCGATCCATTTGCTAAAAATGACTTGTCCGAGTACAGAAAGAATCCATGTTTTGCGCGTACCACCTAATATTACATCTGCAAGAGAAGCGATTCGCTGGATAAATTGGGATATTGACCCGGAAGCTTTTACTGTGGAGACTTGAAAGGTTGTTTGGTTGTGGTGTTTTGGGGGGGCGATCGATCCTACATTCGATACTGCCAATATAGTATAGTAGCAATACATCAATAGTGGGAATTCAACACAAAATAAATGTAGTTTAGAGATATTTAAGAAAGGAAATTCGTTATGCAACCAATCAGACAAGGCGACGTAATTTTAATTCCTACTCAATCTATTGAAGGAGAACAACTACCTCACTTGACGTTAGCAGAAGGTGAAGTCACCGGACACAAACACCGCATTAGCGAAGGGGAAGCAGAATTATATGAACGGGATAGAACGCTGTATTTAAAAGTATTGTCACCCACAGCATTACTAACTCATGAAGAACATGAAAAAATTGCTATTCCTCAAGGTGATTGGGTGATTCGCATTCAACGCGAATATGAACCGGAAGGGTGGCGCTACGTCGCGGATTGAGGAAGCATAGGGGCAGGGGGGCAGAGGGGCAGGGGGGCAGGGGGGCAGAGGAGAGAGAAATTAAAACTCTCTTCCCAGTACCCAGTCCCCAATCCCCAATCCCCAATCCCCAATCCCCAATCCCCAATCCCCAATCCCTCAATTATGCAAAGGAATTACTGCCAAAGGTAGCAACACAAAAACTAACCAAGTCCAAGACCACCAATTCATTTTATATTTGATTTTATCTGTAGTTAATAATGCTTCGATTCGCTCATTTAAACGATTTAAAGGTGCTATGGCGCTGAATTCTACGGCGAAATTCAGGGACATAACAGGCTGACTAACTACTAGTAATAAAGATTCAGCCAAGGTTAAAGGATCGACTATTTTCGCTGCCCAATTATCCGCCCGGAGTTCGCGCAAGATTAACAATTCTTGCCATAGTTTTTCGGTGTTTGGTAGCCAAAAAGTTATCGATCGCAACCACCCCAACCAAAAAAACCAAAATGTATCTCGATAATAGTAATGTGCCTGTTCATGAGCAATTACTGCATCTAATTGTTCGGATGTCAAGCTATTTAATAAACCTTGACTTACTACTAATTCCGGTTGCCAAAAACCGATTAAGGCACTGTAAGGAATATCATTATCAAAAATCCGGCAATTTTCCCCTTGGAGTTTTTGCACAGGATAGGTACGAATCTGATTTATAGTATGCCATCCTTCCTTAATTAACTGGCAAAATTTGACAGCGGAAAAACCCAAGAAAGCTAAAGCCAAAAAGTAACCAACCCAGCTTGTTTGTAAACCAATCATTTGTCCTGATGCACCCATACAAAGCAGGGCAAAGGCAGTAGTTAACAGAAGTAAGGGAGGGAACAAAAATAATAGTAAACTTTGGGAGGTGCGAGTTTTCCAATTGGCAGCTTTTGGTAAATCAATTGTTCGTAGCAACCAAGCAATAGCTAAAACTAACAAAATCATCATTAGGTGCATTATTGTTCCTCCCTGGCGCGACGTGCGGCTTGAATTCTTTGGGCGATCGCTTTTAATTGCTCTACACTAGCAGTATCTAAACTATCAGCAAATGCTGCTACAATATCGGGATTTCCTACTGCTAAAAAACCTTGTAATTTTTCGTAAGCTTCGATCGCCTGTGCTTGAGATTGGGAAACTAAAGGTCGCCATAAAAATATTCTGCCTCTTTTATCACAACTTAACCAACCTTTTTCGGTTAAACGTTTTAACACAGTTGTTACTGACGCATAAGCTAACTCTCGGTCTGGATCGGCTAAAATGCGATCGTGAACATCCTTAACGCTAGCTTCTTCTAATTCCCAAATAATTTGCAAAATTTCCCTTTCTAAAGGGCCAAGGGATAACTGTTTCGGACGATAATTTGGTAAAGCAGTCATTCGATTTTAAATTTTGGATTGATACCACAGATAGATCTGGAGTTTTCGATCAAGGTGATAAAGTTAATGAAATTTTACAATTGCCCGTTGACAACTGTAAAACTTCAATTCTGTTAATTATAAATCTTCTTTCGGAACTTTGACAGCCTGTCTTTTGACAAAGAAAGTTGTTTTCTTCACAATGATCCAGGTAGATCTGCTAAATACAAGAACCCGGAAGAGGAGAACACTGTGAAAAAGATTTTGGCTATCGTTTTGTTTTTGAGTATAGTATTCAATTTTACCTTTGTTGGTCCCGTTCTCGCTGGTGATGCTGTTAGCGGTGGGAAAATTTTCGGCACAAGTTGTGCTGCTTGTCACATGGGCGGAAAAAATGTAGTTATGCCCAACAAAACTTTGTCTAAGGCTGATTTAGAAAAGTATGGCATGAATTCCCTGGAAGCAATTACCACCCAAGTAAAAAACGGTAAATCGGCTATGCCTTCTTTTCTCGGTAAACTCAGCGAGCAACAAATCGAAGATGTTGCTACTTATGTATTAGAAAGTTCCGAAAAAGGTTGGAAATAAGTTTAATTTTTGGGAAAAGTTTTGACTGCAAAAATTGCTAATAGAGATGCTCAAGGAGATCGAAATTATGAGTTATTTAGTTCAATTATTGGTCAGCTTGTGCATCACTTTGGCTCTGCTAATTTACTCACCTCCTGCTGTGGCGCTCGCTCAGACAAATAATGAGATGCAGATGAGCGCCCAGGAATTTTTTCGCGCCGGGGTCGAGCAAATGCAACGGCAAAATTACCTGGAAGCTGTGCAAGATTTCAGCAAGGCAATTGACTTAAATCAGAATTTTTCCGCGGCTTTCAGTAATCGTTGTTTGGCTTATTTACAATTGGGAGAATATGAAAGTGCGATCGAAGATTGTAGCCAAACAGTAAATTTAAATCCTCAAAATACTGAAGCTTTCTTGAATCTAGGTTTAGCTTACTATAAATTAGGAAATTACCAGGCAGCGATCGCCAACTATCACCAAGTAATTAAATTAAATCCTACAGATTTTCGCGCTTATTACAATCGAGCTTTAGCCGAAACCGATCGACAAAACTATCAAGACGCTCTGGCTGATTATAATCAAACTCTTAACTTAATTCCAGTCAACGAAACTTTCGCAGCCGCAGAAGTTTATAACGATCGAGGCACAACTAAGTTGATATTAGATGATAATCTGGGAGCGATCGCAGATTTCGACCTAGCAATTAATTTAAATCAACAAGACTACCGAACTTACTTTAATCGGGCTTGCGCCAATCAACGCATTTCTAATTATACTGCCGCAATTCAAGACTTAACTATAGCCTTACAACTTAACCCCAATTATGCCGAAGCTTATGCCAACCGAGGCGTTGCTTACTATAAACTAGGAAATGAACAACTGGCATTACTGGACTTACAAAAAGCCGCAAACCACTTTCTTTTACAACAAAATATTACTGCTTATCAACAGACTTTAAATCTCCTCAAACAATTAAAAACCCAAGCAACTGCGATCGGATAATTTCAATTAAACTTTAACTTAGATGTTGCACCAGTCCCAAAATCCGCCTGGGACTCAAGTCCCAGGCTAATAGCAAAAGTCCTCTAAAGAGGACTAAATTATTTAAAAAAATCAAGAGCTTTCAGTCTACTAAGCGTGGAGTTGAGGTATTAGCCTGGGAATTGATTCGCAGGTGGGGTAAAACTACAGGTGCCAGATCTCAGTTCAACAACAAACACTCTCATTAGTAGCTAATTTTACTGATGGAATTGATTCTAATTACTGGAATAATCAAAAAGGGTGCAACGCTAATAATTAACAGAGTTAATTGGGAATTATCATATTACTACTTCCCTCAACAAATAAAATAGATTACCTTGTTTGTTCGAGTACAAAAATTATGAAAACCTTAAGAAAATTAGGCACTATTTCCCTATTGTTGTTGAGTGCCAACAATCCCCTGTCAGCCCAAATTATTCCTGATGCTACATTACCCAATAATAGTGTTGTAATTCCACAAAACAACAACTTTCGGGTTGAAGGCGGCACTCAAGCTGGCAGCAATCTTTTTCACAGTTTTAGAGAATTTTCCGTACCTACAGGTGGCACAGCTTTTTTCAACAACGCCCAAAACATTCAGAATATTTTTAGCCGAGTCACCGGAAAAAATATCTCCAATATTAATGGTTTAATTCGCGCCAATGGCACGGCTAATTTATTTTTAATTAATCCCAACGGAATTATTTTTGGCCCGAATGCTCAATTAAATATCGGCGGTTCCTTTATTGGTTCTACTGCTAGTAGTATTCGATTTTTAGATGGGAGTGAATTTAGCGCAACTAATCCGAATGCACCATCTTTGTTAACAATTAATCTACCCATTGGTTTAGAGTTGGGCGCGAATCCAGGCAGCATCGTCAATCGTTCCCAAGCTACAGCAGAGGTAAATCTGCCAACTTCTGCGATTTCACTTCCCTTTGATAACAAAGTAGGATTAGCAACCCAACCGGGTCAAACCTTAGCTTTAATTGGTGGCGATATTCAACTAAATGGAGGTAATTTAACGGCGAGTAACGGACAAATTCATCTTGGTAGTGTGGCAAGTCCGGGTTTAGTTAGTTTGGCAACAACACCGCAGGGTTTAACTTTTAATTATGAGAATATTCCCAATTTTGGCAATATTCAAATCTCTGAAGGTTCTACAATCAATACCAGCGGAATTGGTGGGGGAAAAGTAGATATTAGAGGTGGAAATGTCAACCTTAACAATGGACGAATTTATGCACTGAATTGGGGAGATATTGATGGTAGGGGAATCAATATTAATGCCCAAAAGTTTCGGGCCGAAGGTGGAGCGCAAATGTCCACGCTGACATTAGGAAATGGTGCGGGGGGTGCTGTTAATATTCAGACTACTGATTCAGTTGAATTAAGTGGAATTGGATTGACTCTATATACATTGTTTGCCGGGAAGTATTTGCTAACTGGATCGATCGATCCTTTTGACCCCCAACTTGTCCTAATCACTGGTACTGCGGGCATGGGAAATGCGGGAAATATAGCGATCGACACGGGAAAACTAGTGATGGACAATGGAAGTGCATTGACTAGCGGCACCTTCAGTACTGGCAAAGCCGGAAATATCACTATCCGTGCTAGGATTTTCGAGCAAATCAGTTCTGCGGTTAACAGCGGCACATTTACCGGGAGTACGGGTGAGGGAGCAGATTTTTCCTTTGAGGGAGAACGTTTAACCGTCAGTGATGCTTCTGCGTTACTTACTATAACTCGCGATCGCGGAGCATCAGGGGATATCAATATCAAAGCTTCGGAATCAGTAGAAGTGCTAAGGACTCCTGATGGCAGCCCTGTAGCAACCTTGATCGGCTCAACTGCTGGCGGTATGAATGGAGAAGCTGGGGATATTAATATTGACACCAAGCGGTTAATCATCTCTGGAGGAGCCGGAATTAGTTTATCTAGCGGCTCAGTTGTGGGCAACCAACCCTTTAATACCACCGGAGGAGCAGGAGGTAATTTTACACTTAGGGCAACTGAGTCAGTAACAATTGAAGGTACTTCTGGAGTTTTGTTTAACGGAAGTAAGGGCCCAAGTTTCATCTCTGCTGATGCTAATGCCGCTAACCGGGGTGGGAATATGAATATTTCTACACCTGTACTGACTCTCCGAGATGGGGGCGTTATAACTACGGCATCTTTAGGCAAAGGAGATGCGGGAACCATTACGATCGATGCTGGGCGGATCGAAATTATTGGTAATGGCGGACAAGGTGAGTTTAACAGTCAAATTCAAACTTCTGTAGGCATTGCATCTCGCGTTGTTAATCCCGATGCTACAGCGAATGGAGGTTCGTTAAACCTGAATGTTGGGCAATTAATTATTCGTAATGGGGGAACGCTGAATCTGCAAGCCTTGGGAACGGGACAGGCTGGTAATATTAACGTGGTAGCAGATGCGATCGCTCTTGACAACCAAGCTAGTATTGATGGCAGAACCGCATCCGGTTTAGGCGCAAATATCAACCTGCAAGCTTCAGAAATCCGCTTGCGTCGTGGTAGTCGAATCAGCACTGACGCAGGGAACGCCAATGGTGGCAACATCAACATTAACACTGATAATTTAGTCGCTCTCTCCAATAGTGACATTACCGCTAACGCCCAACAAGGCACAGGTGGAAGAGTCAGCATTACGGCTCAAGGCATCTTTGGTACTCAGTTCCGCCCACAACTCACGCCCCAAAGTGATATTACCGCTACTTCAGACTTGGGTGCAGAATTTAGCGGCATTGTGGAAATTAACACTCCCGAAGTGGACACTAATGCTGGTTTAGTAGAGTTACCAGAAAACTTTACTGATATTAGCAATCAAATAGTCTCTGGTTGTTCCGCTGCTGAGGGAAACACCTTTGTCGTTACCGGAAGAGGCGGCTTACCCGAAAATCCCCATCAAACTTTAAGAAGTCAGACAGTTTGGCGCGATGTCCGGGCTCTCGGAAATGGGGAGACGGGAAAAAATACTTCTCCCATCTCCCAGTCCCCAGTCCCCAGTCCCCAGTCCCCAATCCCCAGTCCCCAATCGTCGAGGCTACTGCTTGGAAAACTAATCAGTTTGGTCAGATAGAATTGGTAAATAACTCTCGTGGTAGAATTGCGATCGAGAGATGGAATAATCAGGCTGGGTGCGATGGTTCTAATGGCACGTTGCGCGATCGCTAATCATTAAATTGGCAAATACACAATGATAAATTTGCTCAACTTAATGAAAGGCGCTCTTGATACTTAGCGTAATAAGTAACCTGATTAACTCCTGAAATGCTTGATTGATAAAAATAAATCAGGGTTTTCTACCACAAGTACTAGAGAGCCGAAATAGATTGCATTGTGGAGCTTGAGCAAAAAGTATGAATAATTACTTGAAACAACTAGGTACTATTTCCTTGTTGTTACTTAGTGTTCATTATCCAATCTCGGCACAAGTAGTTCCAGATACTACATTACCAAATAATAGTGTGGTAATTCCCAATGGTAATACTATCCGCATTGAAGGTGGTGTTACTAATGGTAAAAATCTTTTCCACAGTTTCCAAGAATTTTCCCTGAATGCTGGTAGCGAAGCATTTTTTAATAACTCTGTGGATGTACAAAATATTTTTAGTCGCGTCACTGGCAAAAATATTTCTCAGATCGATGGGTTAATTCGGGCTAATGGCACAGCTAACTTATTTTTTATTAATCCCAATGGGATTATTTTCGGGCCAAATGCTCAATTAAATATTGGTGGTTCATTTGTTGCCAGTACAGCAAATAGCATTAGATTTGAAGATGGGAGTATTTTTAGTGCCACTAATCCAAATACTACTACCAGTTTACTCACAGTTAACGTACCGATCGGGTTACAATTTGGTTCAAATTCCCCTGGAAAAATTGAAGTACAAGGCTCTAATTTAGCTGTCCAAACTGGGCAAACTTTGGCACTAGTAGGAGGAGATTTAACTATTTCTGGGAGTACGAATCCTCAAGCAACAGGTCTTACTGCTGGCGGAATTCCCTTAGTATTAAATCAAGGAAATTTTGTCCCGACTACACCAGGGGGAAGAATTGAATTAGGCAGCGTAACTCAAGGTGAGGTAAGCTTTTCTAATAGCGATCGAGGTTTAGTTTTTGATTATCTAAATGCCCAAAGTTTTGGCGATATTCAACTATTAAATAATGCAAGAGTTGATACTAGTGGAACGGGGGGAGGTGAAATACAAATCCAAGCCAGAAATCTCCGCCTCAGCGAAGGTTCCCGTCTCTCTTCTTTTACTTTGGGTGATTTACCGGGAGGAGCGATCGCTGTAAATACTTCCGAATCAGTAGAAATTGTTGGCACTGGTGGCTATGAAGAAAATGTCCTCAAATTTGTTACTGGAACTGTGACGCTCAGTGACTTAATTAATGGTTTTTTTACTTTAACTTTTGGAGCAGGAAAAGCTGGAGATATCAAAATTAATACTCCTAATTTTCTGGCTCAAAATGGCTCTTATATAGCTGCTTCTACCTTTGGAGGTGAAGGTGGTAATATTACGATCGATACATCCGATGTATTACAGCTAAGTGCTGCTTTTATTGCTACCGGAACCGGAGTTAATGCGGTGGGAGATGCTGGAGAAATAACGATAAATACTAGGAGATTTTTTGCTGAAAATAATGGTTTGATTACTACTTCTAGTTTTGGGGTGGGAAAAGGGGGAAATTTAACTTTAAATGCTAGTGAATCGATCGAAATAAGTAGCGGTAATCCCATTCCTCTTTCTCCAACTGCTAGAGCTTTTGGCGGCGTTTTTACTAGTGGTTT
Organism: Floridaenema fluviatile BLCC-F154; assembly: GCF_041929135.1. NCBI lineage: Bacteria > Bacillati > Cyanobacteriota > Cyanophyceae > Aerosakkonematales > Aerosakkonemataceae > Floridanema > Floridanema fluviatile. The sequence continues at coordinate 27,404 of NZ_JBHFNS010000079.1, forward strand.
AGGTATGGGAGATGCGGGAGAATTGCGGATTAATACTAAACAATTAACTCTTCGCAGTGGTGCAGCTTTAGCAGCTAGTTCTTTTGCTCAAGGACAGGGAGGAGATATCATCATTAAAGCTACTGAATTTGTCGAATTGGAGGGGAATTCTGCGGATGGACAATTGTTAAGTGCAATTACTTCGGTGACAGAACCGGGTTCTCTTGGTCGAGGGGGAAATTTGACTATAGAAACCGATCGCTTAATCTTAAGAGATGGTGGCAGAGTGAGTATTCGATCGCGAGGAACTGGAGATGCGGGTAACTTAATTGTCCAAGCTAATTCGGTTTTAATGAATAATGAAGGCGGTTTAGAGGGAACTTCGGCATCGGGAGAAGGTGGGAATATTACAGTGCGATCGCGCACCTTACAAATGCGTAACAATAGTTTTATTTCGGCTACTGCTGGTACAGAAGGCGGCTCAGGAAATGGCGGTAATATTAATATCGATACCAATACTTTAGTGGCTTTGGAAAATAGCGACATTACTGCTAATTCTGTTGCTAGTCAAGGCGGCAAAGTTACGATTAATGCTCAAGGTATTTTTGGTATCCAATATCGTTTAACAGCTACTCCCAATAGCGATATTACTGCTACTGGTGGTACACCAGCTTTAAGTGGTGTTGTCCAAATTAATTCGCCAGATGTTAAGGCTACTACTGCTTTAGTTCTATTAGCAGAAAACTTTACCGATTTGAGCGATCAAATTGTTTCTGGTTGTTCAGTTGCTAGTAACAACACCTTTGTGATTACCGGAAGAGGCGGTTTACCTGAAGATCCCAGTCAAATCCTGAGAAGTTCTACAGTTTGGCGCGATTTACGTGCTGTTGGCGATCAGGAGATGGGGGGAAACAATTCCACTTCTGAAATTCTTCCCAGTCCCCAGCAGTCCCCAGTCCCTAGTCGCCAGTCCCGGATTGTTGAGGCTACTGGTTGGGTAAAAAATGCTGATGGTAAAGTAGAATTGATTACTCAATCTACTATGCAAAATTTTTGGTATAGACCCTTACGATGTCCTGGTTTTTAAAGTAATGTTGCGAATTAGTGTGTGGCTAAAATATATTCATAAAAGTGTTTGGTTGGGGTTATTAACGCTGTTTTTAATCGCAGTGGTTTTTCCAGCTACAGCACAATCAGATTGGCAGTTCCCGATCGCAAATCGGCAAGTTATGGCTGTGAATCAACAAGATAGTTCTGATGCGAGTTTGTTGGAGCAAGGGCGATCGCTTTTTGCCAATGGCAGATTTGCGGAGGCGGTAACAGTTTGGCAACAGGCGGCGCAGAGTTTTCAGGAGAAAGGCGATCGCAGGCAACTTGCCATTACTTTAAATTATCTGGCTAATGCTTATCAAGAATTAGGAAAATGGCAAGAAGCAAAAGATGCCATTACCCAAAGTTTAACCCTCTTAAAATCTCCATCTCAACCAATTATTCTCGCTCAAGCCTTAAATACTCAAGGCAATATCTTATTAGCAACCGGACAAACTGAAGCCGCTTTAAATAGTTGGATACAAGCCGAAAAAGCTTATTCCCAAGCCGGAGATGAAACCGGAGTTTTAGGAACTAAAATTAATCAAGCTCAAGCTTTACAAGCTTTAGGACTTTACCGTCGAGCCAAAGAAAGTCTAGAGGAATTAAATACTAAATTACAAAATTTACCCGATACTGCTTTAAAAGCAATGGGATTGCGTAGTTTAGGTGTAGCTTTGCAAGTAGTGGGAGATTTGGCAAAATCTCAAGAAGTATTAAATCAAAGTTTGGCAGTTTCTCAGAAACTAAATTCTGATGCCGAAACTAGCTCTACTTTATTAAGTTTGGCAAATACCCTCAGAGCTTTACAGAAGCCTGAAGAAGCTTTATTGAATTATCAAAAAGCAGCCGAAAAATCTCCTAATCCTTTGGTAAAACTGGAAGCAAGAATTAACCAATTAAGCCTTTTAGTAGAAACAAAAAAAACTGAATTAGCTGAAACTTTATTGCCGGAAATCAAAAGTGAAATTGACAAGATTCCCCCAAACAGGGAGAGTATTTATGCTCAAGTAAATTTCGCTAATACTTTAATAAAAATGGGGCATAATCCCCAAGCAATTGCTGAAGTATTAGTAACCGCAATTAAAAATTCGCGCCAACTGCAAGATTTACGAGCAGAATCTTATGCGCTAGGACAATTAGGAAATCTCTATCAACAAACCCAACAACTCTCAGAAGCCCAAAGTTTAACTAAGCAAGCCCTAGTGATTTCTCAACAGTTAAATGCTGCCTATATTACAGCCAAGTTACAGTCACAAATGGGCGCAATACTTAACCGAAAAGGTGATGTTGGAGGTGCGATTTCTGCTTATACGGAAGCTGTGAATACGCTCAAATCTCTGCGAAGCGATTTAGTAGCTATTAATCCCGATGTTCAATTCTCTTTTCAAGAAAGTGTGGAACCTGTTTATCGCCAATTGGTTAGTTTACTATTAAAATCTAATCCGGATCAAAACAAGCTTAAACAAGCTCGTGAAGTAATTGAATCTTTACAAAGAGCAGAATTAGATAACTTTTTCCGTGAAGCTTGTTTAGATGCTCAACCGCAACAAATCGATCAATTCGATCCCCAAGCGGCGGTAATTTATCCGATTATTTTACCAGATCGTTTAGAGATAATTTTTTCCCAATCGGGAAAACCTCTGCGTCAATATACAACGAATTTGCCTCAAACTGAAGTAGAGAAAACGTTTTTGCAGTTCTTAGAATCTCTCAATCCCTTCTTTTCAAGCGAACAGAGATTAGAAGTTTCGCAAAGAATTTATGATTGGTTAATTCGACCTATAGAAACTGAATTAGTGGCTAATGAAGTAAAAACTTTAGTTTTTGTTCAGGATGGTTTATTACGCAATTTGCCAATGTCAGCCCTTTATGATGGCAAAAGTTATTTGTTAGAGAAATACAATGTTGCTGTGGCTCCTGGTTTATCTTTGGTTGCACCTAAAGCATTGGCTCAACAGCAAATCAAGGTTTTAACTGGTGGAATTACAGAATCACGCCAAGGTTTTTCTGCACTTCCGGGAGTAGAGATTGAGATTAATAAGATTGCTAAAGGCGTGCCTAGTAAAGTTTTCTTAAATGAAGAGTTTACCCAAAGTAATCTCCAAAACCAAATTCAAGAAACAGCTTTTCCGATCGTTCATTTAGCTACTCACGGTCAGTTTAGTTCTAATCCTGAAGAAACCTTTATTTTGACTTGGGATAATAAGGTGAAAGTTAAAGAGTTCGAGAATTTACTGCGGTTTCGAGAACAGGGAAATAGAAGTGCGATCGAATTACTGGTCTTAAGTGCTTGTCAAACTGCCACTGGGGATAAACGCGCCGCTTTAGGTTTAGCAGGTGTAGCTGTACGTTCTAGTGCTCGTAGTACCTTGGCAACTCTTTGGTCAGTAAAAGATGAATCCACTGCTGAATTAATGACAGAATTTTATCAGCTATTGTCTCAGGGAATGAGCAAATCAGAAGCTCTCCGTAAGGCTCAGTTAAAGCTTCTCAAGCAACCCAAGTATGAACATCCTTTTTACTGGGCATCTTTTATTCTTGTGGGTAACTGGTTGTAAATTTAGGGAAATTATAAATCATTGATAAAGTTATGGGAAAATACTTTACAATGAATGTATAAATGAGCTTTGATAGAATTAGGCAAAGTCAAGATGGTGAGAATATGAGCCGGAAAATTTTTTCTCTATTTGCAGTAACTCTGTTTCTAGAACTAATAATTGTTCCTAGTCTTTCAACTAGTGTAAATGCGGAATCAAATACCAGCAGTAAATCCGAAAATATACAGAATACTTTAGTTGCTGATGTAACTTTTGAACCTCCAGGAAGCGACAAACCAGATGATACGGCGGGTGGAGCATCTCGTGGTGGTGAGTGTCCCCAAGAGCTCATGTCCATAGGTGGCTGCGTAATTCCACTGATACCAAGTAATACGGAAGGTTTAACCATAACAGGTCGCCCAACATTCTTTATTTATTTACCGGAAAATTCGGCGAAAGAAGTATTTTTTAGCTTGGTAGATGAGAATAATAAAAATCATTATCAAGCGAAAATTCCCCTAACAGGCAAATCAGGAATAATTCAGTTTACACTTCCAGAAAATGCGCCACCTTTAGAAGTTGGGAAGAATTATCGGTGGGCTTTTATTGCGATCGGGGAACAAGGACTCAGACCGGATAGCCCAGGCGTTCAAGGGAGAATTCGCCGCATTGAACCCAACGTTACATTACAGACTCAGCTACAAAATGTTACCCCTATAGAACGAGCAGCTTTATATGGCAAAAATGGGATCTGGTACGAAACTTTAGCTAGTTTAGCTGAAGCCAGAAAGTTGCAACCAAACGATCCTAATTTGGTCAATAAGTGGGAACAATTGTTAAAATCAGTGGGGCTAGAAGCGATCGCCTCCCAGCCATTGTTAAACTAGCCTCTATTATTTCGGGGTGCAGAAAAATCAATGTGGCTAAAACTCAAAAAACAACTTAGACAATGGAGCGGTTTATTGATAACCGCTCCTAGTGTAACTGGATTAGTAATAGCTGCAAATTATTTAGGGATATTTCAACTATTAGAATGGGCTACTTTCGATCAATTTTTGCGCCTCCGTCCTGCTGCACCAGTCGATCGGAGAATTGTTATTATTACAATTGATGAATCAGATATTGCTAAAGCTAAACAATGGCCGATTTCTGATGCAGTTTTAGCCCAATTAATTAAAACAATCAACTCTCAAAAACCCAAAGCTATTGGTTTAGATATTTATCGAGATTTGCCAGTACCGCCAGGTAATTCTGAGTTGGTTAAGGTTTTTGAATCTACACCTAACTTAATCGGAGTAGAAAAAAGAGTCGGAAATACTGTTGCACCACCGCCAGCTTTAAGCAAATTAGGACAAGTAGGAATCGCCGATTTAGTATTAGATACAGATGGCAAAGTGCGGCGAGGTTTGTTATCTGTCAAAATTGCCGATGGGGAAATAAGTCTGAGTTTGGGAGCTAAATTGGCTTTGATGTATTTAGAAAAAAAAGGGATTTATCTACAAGAAATTGATGAAAAAGAAAAGCATTTACAATTAGGTAAAGCTGTAGTTATTCCTTTTACCGGAAGTCAAGGGCCTTATACGCGAGCTAATGCGGGGGGTTATCAGATTATTCTCAACTATCGAGGCACAATAAATAACTTTGATACTCTGTCCATGACAGAAGTTTTAACTAACCAAATTCCGCCAGATAAATTTCGCGATCGCATCGTCCTAATTGGTCATATTGGTACTAGCTTTAATGACCTGTTCTTCACTCCTTACAGTAGTAGTTTATTTAGCAGTCCCCAACGAATGCCCGGAGTAGTAATTCATGCTAATATCACTAGCCAAATTATTAGTGCGGCTCAGGGCGAGTATCCTTTTTTTCAGGTTTTATCCCCACAAATGGAAGTTTTGTGGGTTTTATTTTGGTCTTTATTTGGTGGGGGAACTAGTTGGAGTTTACGACAGATAAATTATCAGAGAAATCAGCTGATATTACCAGATCTGTTACTAAGTTTCATCGGCATTTTTAATGGTGGAATAATTCTGTTATTTGGGAGTTATTTAGCTTTTTTAAATGGCTGGTTGTTGCCTGTTGTTCTTCCCTTGACAGCATTAATATTTTCGGCAATAGCTAGTATGATTTATCGCCATTTGGAATTGCAGCACTTGGTAAATTTCGATGGTTTAACTCAGGTGGCTAATCGTCGCTACTTCGATGAATTTTTGCAGCATCAATGGGCAGTAATGGGGAGGAAAATAAGTTTTATTTCTCTAATTATTTGTGATGTGGATTATTTTAAATTTTATAATGACACTTATGGACATCAAGCTGGGGATGAATGTTTGCGACAAGTAGCTAGCGCGATCGCCACAGAAATTGGCTCTACTGATTTGGTAGCACGTTATGGAGGCGAAGAATTTGCTGTGATTATGCCAAATGCTAATCCTGAAGTTGCCTTGAAAGTAGCGAAGAGAATTACAGCAAATGTCAAAAGTTTACAAATGGTGCATAAAAACTCTCTCGTGAGCGATCGGATCACTCTCAGCTGTGGTGTAGCCAGTATTGTTCCTAATTCGACTGTTTCTGTCAGTGAGTTAATTAATCATGCCGATAAAGCACTCTATGAAGCAAAACAGCAAGGACGCGATCGGATTATTGTCGCTATAATTCAAGAGAACAAAAAGTATTAATTCAGGGTGATTCAATTGTATATTTTAGATTCACCTCCTAGATAAAATATGGTGGCTATAATTGAGTTATAAATTTTTTTACTTAAAATTTAACATGGAGGGTTAGTCAGTTCATTGCGCGGTGCTGAATCTATTAATATTTACGGTTACATTCACTTTTTCATGCCAAAAGTCCATGAGATCAAGACTTTACAAAATAATTCGCCAATGGCGTAGTGTATTAATTATCGCTCCCAGCGTTGCTGGATTAGTGATTTTTGCGAATTATTTAGGCTTATTCCAACTTTTAGAATGGGCGACTTTAGATGAATTTTTTCGCTTACGTCCCCGGGAATCTGTGGATTCGCGAATTGTAATTGTGACAGTGGATGAATCCGATCTGACTTATACTAATCAATGGCCTATTTCCGATGCAATTTTAGCTAAATTAATAGAAAAAATTAAAGCTCAACAACCAAAAGTAATTGGTTTGGATATTTATCGAAATTTGCCCGTACCACCGGGAAATACCGAGTTAGTTAAATTATTTGAATCTACACCTAACTTAATAGGGGTAGAAAAAGTAGTGGGAAATACGGTAGCACCTCCACCAGTTTTAAGTAAATTAGGACAAGTAGGAATCGCGGATTTAGTATTAGATTCTGATGGCAAAGTCCGGCGTGGTTTGCTATCGATAAGAACTGATAAAGGAAAAACAAGATTAAGTTTAGGAACTAAATTGGCTTTAAATTACCTGGAAAGCCAAGGCATGAAACTTCAAATGGTTGATGCCAAAAAGAAGATTTTAGGATTAGGGAAAGGTCGATTTTTGCCTTTTACGGGGAATGATGGTGCATACGTTGGTGCTAACTCTGGTGGGTATCAAATTTTGTTAAACTATCGAGGCAGTTTGCAGAATTTTCAAACTATTTCCTTGCAGGATGTTTTGTCCGATCGCATTCCCCCAAATCTGATGCGCGATCGCATTGTTTTCATCGGTGTAACTGGTTCTAGTTTCAACGATTTATTCTTTACTCCTTACAGTAGTAATCCCTTCCGTAGTCCTAAACTCACGCCCGGAGTAGTAATTCATGCTAACTTAACCAGCCAAATTATCAGTGCAGCATTAGACGGCAGACCTTTGATTAAATTTTGGTCGGAAACAACAGAGATTTTCTGGATTTTAATTTGGTCTTTTGTTGGTGCTGTAGGTAGTAGAAAATTATTTTTAGCCAAACAATTGGTTAATAGTTTTGCTGGGAAATGGATCAGTTTTAGTTTAATAATTGTGTTGAGCGGAGGTAGTTTAGTTGGGGTGAGCTTTCTAGCTTTTTTAGCTAGTTGGTGGCTACCAGTAATTTCTCCATTAACAGCATTAGTTACTTCGGCAATTGCGATCGCTGGATATTACACTGTAGAATTACAACGGCAAAAAACCGACTTAGAAATTCTCTTAGAAACGGCTACAGCACACTACGATACAGTTACCGCTGAATTAGAATACAAAGCCGAAGAAACAGCCAGAGAAAGCGAAAGAAAATTAGCTCAGTTTTTAGAAGCCGTACCAATCGGAGTGGCAGTTATTGATAGTAATGGCGAAATTTATTACTTGAATTATGTTGCTCAACGACTACTTGGTAAAGGAATTATCCCGCATACTACGATCGAGCAATTCACCGAAGTTTACCAACTTTACCTAGCAGGTACTAATCAGTTATATCCCTATCAAAATTTACCTATTGTTCGCGCTTTGCAAGGAGAATCTTCCACAGTTGACGATCTAGAAATTCATGGACTAAATAAGGTTATTCCCCTAGAAAGTTGGGCAACTCCGATTTATGATAACTCTGGTAATATTACATATACACTACTAGTATTTCGGGATATAACTGAACGCAAAAAAGCCGAAGCAGAACGGATAAAATTAACCGATCAGTTACTTGCCCTTAACCTATCTTACTCGCGTTTCGTTCCCCATCAATTTCTCCAGTTATTAAACAAAGAAAGTATTCTTGATGTGGAATTAGGCGATCAAGTACAAAAAGAAATGTCTGTATTATTTTCTGATATTCGGGATTTTACCAGTTTATCAGAAAGTATGACTCCGGCTGATAATTTCAAATTTATTAACGATTATCTCAGTCGGATGGAACCTGCAATTATTCACAATCAAGGATTTATTGATAAGTACATTGGTGATGCAATTATGGCATTATTTAGCGGCGAAGCAGATAATGCTGTAAAAGCCGGAATTACCATGCTAAATGCTTTAGATGAATTTAATCAAGAACGCCAAAGAAGTGGTAGTTTGCCGATTCAAATTGGGATTGGCATTAATACGGGTACAATGATGCTGGGTACGGTGGGCGGGCGATCGCGCATGGAAAGCACAGTAGTTAGTGATGCGGTTAACTTAGCATCTCGACTGGAAGGTTTGACCAAAAATTATGGCGTATCTTTATTGATTTCTCACTATACTTTTTTATCTTTAAATAATGCTAATGCTTATGAAATTCGTCTTATTGATAAAGTAAAAGTTAAAGGTAAATCAGAAATGGTGACAGTTTACGAAGTTTTTGATGCCGATCCACCTGAAGTTAAACAAGCTAAAACATTAACTAAAACTGGATTTGAACAAGCAGTATTACTGTATAATTTAGGCAAATTTGAACGCGCCGCTGAAATTTTTGCCAAATGTGTTTCGGTTAATCCTCAAGATAAAGTTGCACAAATTTATTGGCTACGCTGCCAAGAAAAAGGGCAGGGAAGCAGAGAAGTAGAGGAGACAAGTTAATAGTGCGATCGCGTTAATTAACTAACATACTGAAGCCCACGAACATACAAGAACAAAGGAATAAAAATAGCGAGAGGTATATAAGTAGCTAAATTGGCGTAAATTAGGGATTTGTGTAAGCGAGAACGGTCAATCTGTTTTTGCCAAACTTCCTCCAACAGCCATTTCATAAAGAGTTTTTCAATAAATACTGAGACAAAATAGGCAATAATAATAAATAAAAAAGATGAAAGAGGAATTAGATAAAGTAGCTGTTCATTGGGAAGCGGGCCTAGCCAGACGGGAAATAAAATAAAAAAAATGATTCCGGGTAAACTAATAAATGAATTAATAAAGAAAAAGATCATTCCGACTGTAACTATAGCTAGCCATAAGAGTGGGAATCCTGCTAGCGTCGAAATGAGATTGGTACAGAGGGAACAAAGGAAAGCTTCTTTTTTACTCAAATTGAGTAACTTCCAGTAAACTGCTGCCTCAATCAGAATAATTGGCACGAGCGCAATTTTTAAAGGAGGATAGACTAAAAATATCATGGGAACACCAGCATTAGCCTGTGCCACTGAAGGAATTAATGCTAATCCAAGTGTTAAAAGAAAACCTAATGACCAAATGAAAAAATTTTTTCGGTTTTTCATTGCCTTCTACCTTTCCTACTCTCCATTTCCCAATCCCTTATATAATGCCCAAAGTAATTCTTTAGTAGTAAATGGTTTAGATAAAAATCCTTGAAAACCTAACTTTTGAACTTGATTAACTACTTCTGTAGAATTTAGTCCACTCATGGCGACTACGTACACATTTGGATTGAGTCGGCGTAGTAAAGGAATAATCGTTGTGCCGTCCATTGTGGGCATCATAATATCCATTAATACCCCAGCGATTTCGTCTTTATATTCAGCATAAAGGGCGATCGCTTCAATCCCATCACTAGCTGTTAAAACTCGATAATTATAAGTTTCTAAGGTAATTTTAGTAATTTCATTAATAGCGGCTTCATCATCAACGACTAAAATCAATTCTTCTTGCCCAGTCAATAATTCTAAATCATCATTAGTTTCGTTAACTGATGATTCGATCGCAGGTAAAAACACCTTAAACAAACTGCCTTTATTTACCTCACTTTGCACATCAATAAATCCGCCATGACTCTTGGCAATTCCCAGCACTGCCGAAAGTCCTAATCCTGTACCTTTACCAACATCTTTCGTCGTAAAAAACGGATCGAAAACCCGATTAAGAATGTCTGGAGGAATACCCATTCCCGTGTCAGCAACAGTCACCACCACATAAGCCCCAACTTTCGCATCTAGGTGCATTCTGGCATACTGTTCATCTACCATAAAATTTTGAGCAACTATCTGCAAGATACCACCTTCAGGCATCGCATCACGGGCATTAACGCAGAGATTCATAAACACTTGATGTAATTGCGTTGTATCACCAGAAATTGTCCAGAGATTTGTGGGAATATTGCTGTTAATCTCGATCGACTTCGGCAAAGTTTGTTGAATAATTTGCTCAATTTCAAACAATAAATGATGAATTTGTAAATTAACTCGTTTCCCTTCTACTCCACGGGCAAAAGATAGAATTTGTTTAATTAAATCTGCCCCTCTTTGGGCGCTAGATTCTAAAGTTTTCAATAATTGTTGAGTATTATCATTTAAGTTAGGCAGTTTCAACGGTAATAACTGCACTACTGCCAAAATCGGAGTCAAAATATTATTTAAATCGTGAGCAATTCCGCTAGCAAGTGTTCCCAAACTTTCCAAACGTTGAGCACGTAAAAATTGTGCTTCTAGCTGTTTCTTTTCGGTAATATCAATATGAACACCAATCATCCGCACAGGTTTTCCGCTTTGGTTACAAAATAAGCTACACTTAACCGCAATCCAGCGAATTTCTCCGGGATTACAACAGTTAGAAGTCAGGGAAGAAGAAGCTTCATCTAAATCTAAATCTAATAGTAAAGATTCTTCTTCCCTTCTGCCTTCTGCCTTCTGCTTTCTGGCTTCTTGAGGACAAATAATGCGAAATTCCGTATCTAATCCTTGTCCTTTTTTGACTGCTTGCCAGAGTTCCTGTTCAAGTTTTGGGCGATCGTCGGGATGAATACTTTGCATCCAACCTTCATATTGTCCGTCAAAACTGCCCGGTGCTAAACCATAAAGTGCTTCTAATTCAGCTGTCCAAATAATGTCATTTGTTTGGATTAACCATTCAAAAGAAGCAATTTTTCCGGCTTGTTGAGCTAGTTCTAATCGGGATTGAATTCTTTGTCGCCATTCAATTTCTTGACGCAACAATTCGTTAGCCATTTCTAAAGCAGCGGTACGTTCTTGGACTCGCTTTTCCAGAATTTCATTAGCTTCTCGTAAAGCTTCAGCGGCTTGTTTGCGTTCGATCGCATATCGTAAAGAACGCACTAAAATTTCTTGATTAATCTGTCGTTTCACCAAATAATCTTGCGCCCCATGACGCACCGATTCCACTGCCAATTCATCGTCATTAGTATTAGTTAAAACGACAATTGGTAAACTAGGGGCGTGTTCAATTAGTGAATCTAACGAGGCTAGCCCCTGACTATCTGGTAAAGTCAAATCGAGGAGTACTACATCAAAACTTTCGGTTTCTAAGGATGTAATTGCCTCCCCCAAACGTTTCACATGAGCTAAGTTAAATCGATTGAGAATTGCCCCTTTGAGGAATTCTTGTAACAGCCTTGCTTCTGCCAAGTTATCCTCAACTAACAAGATATTCACGCAAGATTTGTCTACTTTCCTTCCGAAGGTAGCGTTGCAGTTTCCAACCAAAATTCCTCAATCCCCCGGACAATTTTAAACAATTCACTGAGATTTCGCGATTTGGAGATATAGCAATTAACGTGCAAATCGTAACTTTTAGAAATATCCTCCTCATTGCGCGAAGTAGACAAGACGATTACGGGAATATGCTTAAGTGCAGGATCGGATTTAATTTCTGCTAACACTTCCCGTCCGTCTTTTTTCGGTAAATTTAGATCCAACAGGATGAGATCGGGAAGAGTTGCTTCCGCAAATTCCCCATCCTGTCGGAGGTAAGCCATTGCTTCCATGCCATCCCTAGCCACAATCACCTCACACTGAGCAGCAGTGCTTTTTAATGCTTCTTGGATCAGCCGGATATCACCGCGATTATCTTCGATCAAAAAGATTCTTTTGTAACCTGTTTCCGTTGGCATGGTTGCGTTCACGAAGGATTGCTTTAGCAGAGTCACGTCCTCCTACTGGAATTGTAAAGCAGAAGGTTGCGCCTTTGCCTAGTTCGGATTCGACCCAGATCCGTCCCCGATGGCATTCTACTATTTTTTTACAAATTGCTAATCCCATGCCGGAGCCGGGATATTCATCGCGAGTGTGCAAACGTTGGAAAATGACGAAGATGCGATCGCTAAATTGCGGATCGATGCCAATTCCATTATCTTTAACTCTAAACAACCATTCGTCTTCTTGGCGTTGCACCCCAATATGAATTTGTGGCGGTTCATCAATTTTTTGGAACTTAATCGCATTCCCAATTAAGTTTTGGAATAATTGCATTAATTGAGTTCCATCTGCCACAATTGTCGGCATCGGATCGAAAGTAATTGTCGCATTAGTTTCGCCAATTCTACCACGCAAATTACTTAATGCTCGATCCAAAGCAAATTCTAAATCAGTTAATTCCCATTCAATTCCTTTTAGATCGACTTTCGAGTAAGCTAACACATCATCAATCAGAGTTTGCATTAAGCTCACACCTTCCACAGCAAAGTCAATAAATTCTTTGCCATCTTGATCTAACTCTTCGTTATACCGCATTTCTAACAACTGCACGTAATTTGCCACTTGATTTAGTGGTTCTTGCAAGTCGTGAGAAGCGACATAAGCAAATTTCTTTAATTCCGCGTTGGAACGTTCCAAATCTTGTGCGAGTAAAGCTAATTCTTCCGCTTGTCTGAGTACAATATTGACGATCGCTTTTCGCAATTCCAGCGCCGCTTTCACTTCCACTTGTTTCCAAGGTAAAGATTTCAACCGCACCGTTTCTTTCCACAATTCAAAGGATTTCCGCGGACATAACCGCAAATTATTTTCGGTTTCTTTAACTTCGTAAGCGTTATTCGGATCTCCCCCCCAATTCACGGTTTGCAAAACTTCAGGACGGAACCATAAAACGTAACTTCGCTTAGAAATTGGAATCGCTAATAACCCGCTAGCAATATCTTTGAATCGTTCGGCATCCGAATAAATTAAAGGTAAAGAATCAGTATGAAAAACCTCTTCTTCTACGGTTTTTCCTAACCATTGCACCAAGTAATTTAACTCGATTTCCGGTGGCGTGCGTCCGATGGTTGTCCAATGTCCGTTAAAACAAATTGCCGCACCTTTAGCATCAGCTAAATCTAGCAAATTTGTGGGATGATTGACTAACCCAGAAATGAAGTTATCTGACTGGGACATATATTCAATCAACATTGATTGAACTTGCGCCAATTTCATCCGATAATTGTAATCTGCTTCTTCTTCACGGGTGGAAATTTCGGCAAAAATTACTCTACCCAAAAATTCGCAAGCTTTCCGCAATTCATAAGGAATATATTTCGGTGTGCGGTGGTGACAAGCAATCAATCCCCAGAGTTTCTGATCTTTCATTAAAGAGATGGTTAATGATGCGCCAACTCCCATATTATGCAGATATTCCAAATGACAAGAATAAGGACTGCGAAGAATGGAAAGCGTCAGATCGATCGGTTGATTGGTAATTGGGTTATTACTGGGATAAAGTTCTACTGGTTCAGCTTGGGAATTGGGAATTACCCGAATCCAGTTAGAGAGAAACATTTTTCTCGCTGGCTGGGGAATATCCGATTCTGGATAATGCAAGCCTAGATATGGCTCCATTTCCGCCAATTTTTCCTCAGCTACTACTTCCCCATGTCCGTCTTCGTCAAATTTGTAGAGCATCACGCGATCGAATCCCGTGACCTTCCGCACTTCCCGCACAATAATATGACAGAAATCTTGCAGATTTGAGGTGGCTTCCAACTGTCCAATAGAAGCCTTAGCCAGATGATAAAAACTCAAAAACGGAATATTTTCCTGAGTTAAAGCTGGCTCTAACTCTAACACCAAAAATCCATCAGCACTTCGATGAAATATCGCGTCAAAAACTAAGTAATCATCCCCTCTTCTTCTCACCCAAACCTTTGTCGGATTGACAACATCAAGGTTTTCTTGAGCTAATCCACCTTGAAACTGTTCCAGTTGGAAAGTATCTAAAATCTCTTCCAATTTCTTACCTAAAACCTGTTCCGCTGACATTCCAAATGCCGTCGAACAGTTAGTGCTAACTTGCAAAATTGTTAACTCAGGTTCTTGCAATACCAACAAGACTCCATGCGGTTGAATTTGAGTCAAAGTATGGATTTGCGGCTGCTTTAAACTGGTTAAATTAATCTCTTGTGTTTCTAAATTCATCGCTGACATAATTATCCTCCACAAACCAGAGTAGAAAATCTATTTCTGTACTAGCTTCAGCCGATCTTACAAATAATTACTCCTGTTGTGTAAAACTTATTCGATTGACAATAAAAATTGTGCGAATTCCCTAGTCCCTCTACCTAAATTCTACCTCTAGTCGCAGCATACCGCAGAAAATTCCCCTACGGCTAAATGCAATTCTTAAATAAAGTAGAAGTTTTCCCAATATATAGTTATTTAATTTTTAGCTGCTCAATTAATTCAAAATTTTATTTCTCCTCAGCAATTAGCAATCTTTTTTCAAGAAACAACTTAATTTTGTGAGTGCCTACTCTAATGGTAGCGTAACAATCCTTAACCAAAATTCTTCAATCCGCTTAACTGTGTGAGATAACTGCTGTAAATCATCAGATTTAATCACATAACAATTGCCTTGAAGTGCATAAGTACCCAAAATATCCTCTTCATTCTGAGAAATTGTTAACACAACAATAGGAATACGGTGTAGCTGGCGATCGGCTTTAATTTCTGCTAAGATTTCCTTGCCATCTTTTCCAGGTAAATGTAAATCTAGTATAATCAGGTCTGGTCGATGAGCATCGGAATATTCGCCGCGACGATGAAGAAAATTCATTGCTTGTGTACCATCTGCGATCGTCACAATTTGATACTGCGTTGAAGTTTCTGTCAGTGCATTGGCGATCAGGCTAGCATGATCGGGATTATCCTCCACAATCATAATTAACCGTTCTACTGGGGGTTTTTCCATATTAAAAAGCCGCAATTAACTATCCATAGTTTAAAAGTAATTTTATTGTATTTTTCGAGATATAATTTTGCTTGTTTAATTCCATAAACTCTTGCCCTACTAAAACCTGAGAAAAATGACGGATGACCGACAATTTGCCCCAGCAACTCAGCGCAACCGCGAACCGATTTTAGAAGTATTGCAGCGGATTTTACCCAGTAGTGGTACAATTTTAGAAATAGCAAGTGGTACTGGTGAGCACGCCGTCTTTTTTACGCCACGCCTTCCGGGACGGAAATGGTTGCCCACAGATATTCATTATCTATCACTAGCGAGTATTTCCGCTTGGTTAAAATACTCGCCATCAGATAATATTTATCCACCGATCTTATTAGATGTGTGCGAAAATATTTGGGCGATCGAACTAGAAAACCAATATCTTAACGAAATTACTGCCATAGTTAGTATTAACATGATTCATATTGCACCTTGGGCAGCTTGTTTAGGACTAATGGCAGGTGCAGGACGCATTCTTCCCGAAAATGGCATTCTTTATTTATACGGCCCTTTTAAACAAAATGGGCAACATACCGCACCAAGTAATGCTGCATTTGATGAAATGTTAAAAAGTCAAAATCCCGAATGGGGAGTAAGAGATTTAGAAGAAGTAATTGCCGTTGCCAAAATGCAAAATTTGCACTGGCGCGAAACCGTTTCTATGCCAGCAAATAATCTTTCTGTTGTCTTTGAAAAACTGGGATAAATTGTGAGTGATTTATCACCAGAAGAGATTTATGAGGAAGTTAGCGAAATTGTATCGCAGTTTCAAAATTTAGAGTGCGATATTTGTGCTAAAGCTGTAATGCAGTGGTTAAAAGAAAAGAGGTTAAAAGGAAAAATTATTAAGTTAAGAACGACAAAACGCAGAGACTTTTTCATTGTCAGCGATCGATTTAGTCCGAATGAGTCAATTACAAATAATGGAACTCATTGTGAATATATGTAATTAACAGGGAAAAGCTATGAGTGGAGTTTTTGAACTTTTAGAAAAGATTAGAACTAAACCGGGTATGTATATCGGTCGTTCTTCGGTAAGTGATTTGTTTATGTTCTTGGTGGGTTATGAATATGGGCGTGGTGAGTCGGGAGTTGACCCAACGGAAGAAGAAGATGATTTTTATGGCGAGTTTCAGCCTTGGTTGCAAAAAAAGTTTGGCATTAAAACTGTGAGTTCTTGGGCAAAAATTATTATGCTTTTCTGTCATGATGAAAAGGCAGGTTTTGAAAAGTTTTTTCAGCTATTGGATGAGTTTAAACAGCGAGATAACACTTTAGATGAAAATGGGGAAAAGGTGATGGAAACGGATTCGATAATTAATGAGAAAATAGCAGGGGGAATGGGGATAAACTAAAACGATGATATTAGGATTGGTTCCTAAAAACGTAATTAAGACTTACGCAAAGCGGATTCTCTTAAATTCCCCCCTTGGTAAGGGGGGGTAGGGGGGATCGGGTTTTTAGAAACAACCACCAAACTGTTACCGATACCCAGTGGATAAAAGTAATTGTCCACAGAGAACCAATCAAGTAATAGTTAATTGTACAAGCTAAACCCAAGAGAGTTAACAACAACAAAAATACGGGATTTGCAAAAGTCGATCGCCCAAACCATTTCGCCAAAATCAAATGAAATCCCACATAAATCCCTAACCCTAAAAATCCCCAACTCCACCAAATTAAAGGCGAAAACCAAGCTTTCGGATAAGGCAATAATAAAACACGAAAGATGTATTCTTGGACTAAAGCCGGAACAAATAACAGTTTGATTGTTGTGCCTAATTGTTGATACCAGGGAGTTGCTAAAGGTTGCCAGGAAAAGAAGTTTTTGGTGAAGCCGATGGGAATTGCGATCGCACCAAAACCCAACAAAATACCTAAAGTCTTCAGCCAATCTACCCAACTAGGAATTGTCACCCCGCCAAAAGTGCGAATTACCAAAAAGGAAAATAAGGGAATATTGGTAAAAGGAAGTTTCCAACCACCCAATAATAAAGTTGGTTCTAATGGTGCAACTTTTGGATCTTCACCTCCTATTTGATTAGGACGTAAAAACCATAATTGAGCATCATTATTCAGAAATAACATCGAAAATTCATCGTGCGCCTGACGGGGAAGGGCGGTTCTCCAACTAATTAATCCAGTGAGCAAATTTCTGGGTTTAAAATTATCAATACTAATAAAGTTTTTATCAGAATATACCCCAGTAAGTACGTTAGCATTCCATTGCCAATCCCAACGTACTACACCCATAGGCGTAAGTTGTTCTCCTAAATCTTTGGCTAAATTTACCAACTTCTCAAAACGTTTGGTGCTGGGATCGTTAGGATTATCCTTCATCCATTGCATAATTTCGGGGTTACTTCTGATTTTTTCTTGAAAGCGAGACAAGGTAAGAAATATTGCTTGCGCCGAATCTTGGACACAAGAAGTCGCCGAAGTAATGGTAGAATTTCCTGTACCATCACCGATGCGGTAACGTGCTCCAACTAAACTTAATTCTTCCAGTAGTTCATTCAGAAAAGAACGTTTTCTCCCGCCAAAATCGTATTCTTTGGTTAAGGTATCCAGCTTAACTAACACATCAGAAACCGGGCGAGTTCCCATGATTCCGCGGCGCATATTGCCCATATAATGTGCCCAAGTTTGACCGCCTGATAATGTACCATCTCCGGCGTTACCATAAACTTGTAAGTAATCAACTTTAAAAATTGGTTCATTGGTAAAAATGTCGCGCACGACTTCAGCTATACCAAAAGAAAAGTGTCCGGGGTAGGTTCCTAAAACGAATCTTTCGGCATTGGGATGTGTGCCACCTCTGCCGCCAAAAAGGTGTATTACTAAAGCTTGATCGCCAATTTTCCAATCATTATCTGTCTTGTTTGTTCTCCCTGTTAAAAGTGCAGTTTGAACTGTACCTTTTTGGTTTTCTACGTCTTGCCAATTTTGGAAATTAATATATTTTAAACCTTGATTAAAGCCGTTAATTTTTGCTTGGGGTTTGACTTGAATTAGCGATCGCGGTTGCATAGCTTGCACTGTAAAAACTCCCGCCCGATCTTTCGCGCCATAAATATACCATCCTGCTTTACCCGCTGGCGACTTATCAAGATCGCGAGTAGTCATGTTAAATATTCCTTTCCAATCTGGTGGTTGTTGAGGAATGCGAACAATTTCGATCGCACCATCAAATTTTCCGGTTTTAATATTGTAGTGTTGTACTTGCATTAAATCGCTAGCACAAGGAGGTTTTCCCGGACAAAGTTGCGGTAAATCTTGGGGTTTTCTTGCTACTAATCCCAAGAATTTAACTAATCCATAAAATCTACCAGTTTCTTGAAATGGTTCTCGATTAATCCGCAAAGTTGCAATTGAATTACTTTCATTTGTAGCTGGTTCGATAACAACTTTACCGGGCAAAATTACAGTAACATCATCTATAGGATGTGCCCCTGCTAATGATTGTAAGGGACCGACGCGATCGCGACCATTAAGCCGCATTGGGTGAATTATTCCGTTTTCATAAGACTGTTGCACAAAATCAGGAAACCGCGCATCACGAGAAGCTTTTTCTACGTAAGCTTTTACCTGTGGTTCTTTACTCCATGCCAACCGCACAGTCTTACCAATTAAATTTTTCTCGTTAGCGGGGGCTACTTCCACCTCAAACCATGCCCAATCAGTTTCTTGGTCTGTTTTGGCAAATTCTTGATATTGCTCTTTAGAGGGCAGAATTAGCCGTCCTACCCAATCACTTACAGGTCGAAAATTAGCGGGGACTTCTGCGGTAATTGGATAATAACTCGGTTGATTAAATGGGGCTTTAATTGTTGAAGAATATTGGGAGGGAGGCAAGTTTGCTGTTACTGCTGTCAGCAATGGTGAGTGTAGTAAAATTGTCAAAATTGCAGTGAATATTACTAGGATAATTCGCCTTTTCCCCATTCTCAACCAATCCTGCATTGCCATCTCCTCCACTTTTTTACTTTCTCAATTTTAAACTGATTCTATTAATTCAGAAACCGATTTTGCTGGTGTGAAAACTTTTTTCAGTAAAAAGATTACCACCATGATATTAAGTAAGAGAATCACTAAATGTTTCCCAGAAAAATGATGCCAACAATTAATAATTTCCGTAGGTAGTGGTAAGGAAACCATAATCAACATTAATATATTTGCCCATTTCTTGCCGTACCAAAACCCGATCGTCCCCACACCCATAACTATGGCATAAATCCCCGCAACTCGCGCAATCTTCCGCAAGCCATCAGCAGGAATATTCATTACAGTTTTGAGAAACCAATCACTTAAAGTAAACTCTCCATCAACTAGATAATCTTGAGCAATTATTGCTAGTCGATCGTAATTTTTCCAACTAAAAAATGACAGAATGCTAATCGTTGCCAGAATTAATACTATCAGACCTTTATAAGCAACAATTAACTTTGTACTTAAAGAGCGTTGAGTTTGAACTGCCATGAGATTTGTGATTTTTAATTTGTGATTATAGCTTAAAGTTCTATCCATAGATAGATCTAAGAGCAAAATTTTTCTGCTCTGCATGGCTTAACTTTGAATCTGGTGTTCTTGTCTAGCTTTGCTCAAACTGTGTTAGCGAAGATTTGTCATTATGTGAGAAAAAACAACTCTTTTTGAAATACTGTATATTCCTGCGAATTTCGGCAGATTGATGTCTAATTTTTTTCGCCTGATTCCTAATTGCTTGTGCGTGAATTCTCCTTTGATTCATTAATTCAGGCTCAGTCCAATAATTTCTTAGCACTTGCCTAGTTTCTCTATCCTGGTCAAAATCTTGCAGATTCATGCAATTTGGTTTTAAATCTTGACTATCTAATATTCCTTTTTTGGCAAAATTTGTTACTCTTTTTTCGCAGGTAACTAAGTCTCTATTTAAGCTCAATATTTCATTATTGCAAAATCTTATTTCTTCTTGCAATTCATTTAGATAATTTTCTCTTTCCTTAATTTCGTTATTTAAAGTTTGTTTGATTTCTTCAATTAATTCTAATTCCTCTTCTACCTGGATAATTAGCGATCGGGAAAATTCACCGATCTCATCAAACAAATTTTCTACACAGTCGAAAATTTTCAGTGCATAGTCAAGTAACATTTGGTGAATGCTCATAGCAGTCTTTTCTTTCAAAAAAAAAAAAAGAATTAACTTTATTATAAACGTAATTTCTTAACGTAGCAAAGTTACACTGTTCACAGTCATAGAGCGAGCTTTTTTCACTCGTAGGGGCGAAGCATGAAGAAAAGCTATGTTAGAAACAAGAAAACAACATTCCAATCCCGCAAAATGGGCTTCATTTATGTTATTTGGTACTCCTAGATAAGTTTTGCACAAAGTATTAGATAATGATAGCGTCGGACAAGTATCAAATTAAGCAAACGAGGCAAATATGGCACAAAAAATCATTTACGGAACCGTTAACGATGATGGCACAAAACAAGGCGGTGAAGGGTTTACCGTGGAATTAGTAGAAGCTGGATTGTATGCGATTACTTTTTCCGAAGCTTTTGCTACTTCTCCTTGTGTAGTTGCTACCCTGAAAGATTGGGGTGCTGATAATCAAATTGTGGTTAAAGATATTAACCCAGATAAATTTCAAGTTACGATTTGGGATTTAGAAGTTAAACAACCAGCTGGCGCAACTGGGGCAAAATTAGAGGTTAGCAAAGAAAAGTCAGCTTTTAATTTCATTGCGATCGGGGAAGGTTAATTGAAAGAGTAAGTATGGAATTGGCGATCGCACACCCTTATTTCACCCAATAAACATCTCCAAAAATTAAAATTGCATTACCAAAAAACCTTGTAGAGACGTTATATATAAAGTCTCTACAATATATACAACGTCTCTAGATCTTTTTTGGAGATGTCTAATGGGAAAATTCGGTGTGCGATCGAACCTCTTTTAGAATTAAATGTTAGAGATCTTCACATCACTTTGAGCAACATACCAAGCATTGCGATTTTGCGGACTAACTTCTGCACAAAGCACAACATAAAAATCGTTGCCCTTTTCTTCCGAAGACACTAGATAATACATTTGCTTGTTTTCTACTTTAAACCAAGCTGTACCATTGCCTTCGGAATCTTCTGCTTGCAAAACAGTTATTTCCCTCTCATCTATCTTAAATACTGCCCCCTCAGCATTAGAAACCACAATTTTTGTTTTGGCTTCCCAACGTTTTTTAAACTCGTCTTGCAACTCTTGAGGAACTTTTTCTTGGATAAAAGCTAGTGCATCTTCTTGATGATTATTTAGGGTTTTACTACCTTTATAGGAACCAGGTAAATTTTCCAAATATAGCGGTGAACTATCAGCATTGGATGACAGAACTCCCCCACGCCACATTTGATTAAATTGGGGAATAATGGTTTTATCTGCCAGATCCGTTTCAATATGTAATTGTAACCACTTTAAAGCTTGCCTTTGCACATCCTGTTTTTGCAAGTTACTGTATGTTGCAAAAGAATTGAACGCCTCTTTTAAGAAGCTGTTGGTAGATGTGGATTGATTAGCCATGATGAATTTTCCTTATTATTGGACTCGACTTCGACAATTCAACTCAGGCTAAGTACCTTTGCACCAGTGCTTCTTAAAATAAATAAATAGCACTGAAACTAATAGCAATTTAGCGGGAGTATCCCTACATTACAAATAGTTTATTGGCGAACTAACTCGGTTATCCGTAGTTCTATGACTTGATAATTTCTCAAAAATGAGCAAATGAAAACTTCTATAGCAAGCCTAAATCAATTATGAGGACTTCTTTGGTTTCTTTCCTTTGCGTTTGAGAACGCGATCGCCTCTTCTTGATTCCTCAAAAAAGATATCTTTGCAAATTAAATAGGTCTGCTAAAAGAGTGAATCTAGGATTTAATTTCAAGCCTCTTTAAAGCATTGCTCATTGTTGTATCTGACCAAATCAACGCTGAAGTCAGGTTTAAGTAAAGAATTTAATTGAATTATTTTTTCCCTGACTTTAGGGGATGTATTAATTAGCCCTACCACTTCACTATACTGTTGATTTCTCCAAGAGAGCGAAACTTTGCTTAATGTTAATATATGTTTACAATGTTTTGAAACATTGATATTGTCGGCTAAATTTCAATCTAAATCGAAGAAAAATGTTATTTTAATTCATCAAATCTCACAAATTTTCTGTACATAAAACCACAAAAAATCTAAAATAAATATTAACAAAAATTATCGGCAACCGGAAATTAAGGAAGCTCTAGAAAATCATGAATAATAACAAAAATAATTTATTAATTACATTAAATATTTATAAAACCGATCGCACATTTTTCTTTAAGTGAATGGGAAAATTGGATGTGCGATCGCTAATATATTATTCAGCAAACATTAACGGTTGACTACCATTCCCATTCAACTTGATCCCAATTTGTAGTGCTGACATCATCTAGCAAAATATCATCTTGTCGTTGAGCCATTGCTGCAAAAGCTTCATCCCATCCTACCCGTATTTTTGGCGCAGCACGCACAATTAAGCGATCGCCTTCCACCTCAATTTCTACTTCTCGATCGCTATCAATACAGCTTTGTTCTAACAAAACTTTGGGAATTCTAATACCTTGAGAATTACCAATTTTAATAATTCGAGTTCTAATTGCTGTACCCATAGTTAGGTTTCTTTTATAGTTTGGGTAATTACATTGTATTTACTAAAAAAGCGATCGTCAAGTAATTTAGTGATAATTAACTTGAAGCTTTTAATTTGTTGGCGATCGCTTTTTAAACCGTCTCACCTTTTGTTTGTGGCATTGTCTCAATTAACACTCGAAGCATTCTATTAACTGACTCCGGTGTAGTGAAAACTTCCGCTACATCTTCATCTAAAACCACAACAGTTAACTTCTTTTTTCCACTACGAGAAGCAAAGCGATTAGGTTTTGCTTTCTGATAGTCAAAGTCGTATTCAGGTAAAAGTTCGTTATCAGAATTTGGTGATTCCTCAGAAGGCATTTTATTCATAAATTTCACGTTTTCTTAATAGGTAAAGTTAGGCGACGAACAGAACCTTGAACTTCTAAACCAGCTTCAGGATAACGTCTGAGGAAATTTACTGCGTGTTCTACCTCTTCTAAATATTCCAGTCCTAATCCCTGTCTTTGTTCTTGGTAGTAGGTAGCTGCATCAACTAACTCTTGATTTGCTAATGGATGAAATACAACTGGTTTCATTACAAAGACTCGCGAAGTTTCTGAAACACTTGTTCCGCAGGAATACCAGTAATGCGATCTTCGTCCATTGCTCGATCGCGTAATTGAGCTTCTTGAATCCAAACATTTGCCACTTCTCGATCGATATCATCGTTTTGACCTAAATATGCAAGAAGTCTAGCTAGCAGTAATGCTTGAGAGTCTTTTGGTAGCGCCATAACTTCTGCTTCAAGCTGTTCGAGTCTCATGGTGATTTTAAACTCCTTAGTAACTATTATTAATTTACCTACTCTTTTATTTTCTATCTACTGTTTAAGCAGAGGGTATCCATTCTAGTGATAGTTTACGTTGCGATCGCACACAATCCTGTAGATAAAGATTAATCAAAGTTTGATAAGGAATACCAGTTTCTTCAGCAAGATTCCTAAAGTAATCAACTACATCTTCTTCCAGACGAATTGATACTTGCTTTTTGAGCTTTTTAGTATATGGGTTTTTTACAGATTGGGAGAAATCGTACTCTTCTTTCATGGGGAAAAATCAAGATATTGTTTACTTTCTTGCTTAGTTGCTTTACGCGCTGAAATGATGCGGATTATTTCATCATGTTCTTGATAGAGATGAGACACCACAAGGAGGCGGAATGAACTACTTAAACCAAGTAAAATATAACGATCCTCCTGCTGCGAATGTTCAGAGTCATTTTAGTCATAAAACAGTTTTAATCGACGGCTATGAGGCTTGCATAACTATTCCTACCAGCAATATGATGAGTACTCTGATGCCAAACTCCTATAATGAACAATAGCAGCGCTAACACCATAGAGAAAGTTATAAGCTTCTTTAAGCATCTCAGATAAGTGCCTGATATTTATATATTGTAAGCCAGCCAGGGGATTATTTCCCTCTTTGTCTTCAGGATATCGGAATGAGAATGATTGTCCATCAAGGGTGCTAAAATCATTAACTATATGCTCAATAAGACCTTCTTCTTGTGTTTTTTCTTCGTCCGGCCAAAGCTTTTCAATAACCTTCTTTACTAGCCCCCATAATATTTGCAAATCATGTGTTATGGGAAAGTCTTGTCCTTCATTTAATAACAACCATCCTTCACGAATAATTTCTTTAAAACGAAGTTCCAAATGCTGCCGATACAGAAAGACAATTGGATAAACAAGAGTATCTTGCCCTGTACCGTTTTCAATAACGTGCTTTACAAGAATATCTGCGCCATTGTAATACCCCTCAGCCATAACATCAAAGCCATGAAAGCAGTTGATACGGGCATTATTTATCCAATCAATATCTGAAATAAAAAGCCCTTTATAAGATTGGTTATTTTCAACCATTTCAATACTCCTTATCTATAAACCCACCCGAACTCTTTAGTTCAGGTGGGGCAATCTCTACACTATTGTAGCAGCTAAAAATTAACTCGATTTAACTGTCAACAATTCTTGCGGTAAACGCTTAAACGCCAAACGTTCATTTTCCACATCGACAAAGATGGTATCGCCATCAGTAAATTCACCGCGCAAAATTGCTTTGGCAATTTGAGTTTCTAACTCTCTTTGAATTGCTCTCTTTAACGGACGTGCGCCATAAACAGGATCGTATCCTACATCTGCTAAGAAATCTAATGCAGAATCGGAGAGTTTGAGAGACATTTTACGATCGCTCAACCGTCGCCCCAACCTTAACACTTGCAGCTGTACAATCTTCCGCAATTCTTGTTTATTCAAACCGTGGAAGATGATCATTTCATCAATACGGTTGAGGAATTCTGGACGGAAACTATTTCGCATTGCTTCCATGACTCTTCCCCGCATTTCATCATAACGGGAATCATCACCAGCAACATCTAAAATGTACTGCGAACCGATATTACTCGTCATGATAATTACAGTATTCTTGAAGTCTACTGTATGACCTTGAGCATCAGTAACTCGTCCATCATCCAAAATTTGCAACATTACATTGAACACATCTGGATGAGCTTTTTCGATTTCATCAAACAAGATTACTGCATAAGGACGGCGACGAATTGCTTCCGTTAATTGTCCACCTTCGTCATATCCAACATACCCTGGAGGTGCACCAATTAAACGGGAAACGGCGTGTTTTTCCATGTATTCAGACATATCAATTCGCACCAAAGCTTCTTCAGTATCGAATAAATATGCTGCTAAAGCTTTCGCTAATTCGGTTTTTCCAACGCCAGTGGGACCGAGGAAAATAAAGCTTGCAGTAGGACGATTTGGATCTGCTAAACCTGCGCGAGAACGGAGAATTGCATCAGCAACAGCTGTTACTGCTTCATCTTGTCCAACTACTCGTTTGTGCAATTCATCTTCCAAATGCAGCAGTTTTTCCATTTCAGATTCCACTAGTTTACTGATAGGAATTCCTGTCCATTTGGAAATAATTTCGGCGATATCTGATTCGGTTACTTCTTCTCGCAAAAGTGATTTACCACTCTTTTGAGTTTGTGCAAGTCTGGTTTCTGCTGCTTCCAATTTGTGTTGCAGTTCGATTAGTTTACCGTATTTCAATTCAGCGGCGCGGTTTAAATCGTAATTCCGTTCTGCTTGTTGAACTTCTAAGTTAACTTTATCGATCGCTTCCTTAATCCCCTGAATCTCAACAATAACATCTTTCTCAGATTGCCATTGAGCATTTAACGTGCTTTGTTCTTCTTTGAGATCAGCAAGTTCTTTTTCTAATCTTTCCAACCTTTCTTTAGAAGCTGCATTGCTTTCTTTTTGCAATGACAATCTTTCCATTTCTAGTTGTAAGATTTTGCGATCGACTTCATCAAGTTCTTCCGGTTTGGAAGTAATTTCCATCTTCAACCTTGCAGCAGCTTCATCTACTAAGTCGATCGCCTTATCGGGTAAAAAGCGATCGCTAATATACCGAGTAGAAAGTGTCGCCGCAGCAACTAAAGCACTATCAGAAATTTTTACCCCGTGATGAACTTCGTAACGTTCCTTCAAACCTCGGAGAATAGAAACAGTATCTTCAACACTCGGTTGATCGACATAAACTTGTTGAAAACGTCTTTCTAACGCCGCATCTTTTTCGATATATTTACGATATTCATCCAAAGTTGTTGCACCGATACAACGCAACTCACCTCTTGCTAACATTGGTTTCAGCAAGTTACCTGCATCCATTGCACCTTGAGTCGCACCCGCACCAACAACGGTGTGAATTTCGTCAATAAACAGAATAATATTACCTTGAGAATCGGTAACTTCTTTTAATACTGCTTTCAGACGTTCTTCAAATTCACCCCGATATTTAGCACCAGCAATTAATGCTCCCATATCTAGGGCAATTAATTTCCGATCTTTCAAAGATTGGGGAACATCTCCGCTGACAATTCTTTGCGCTAAACCTTCCACAATTGCGGTTTTTCCTACTCCCGGTTCGCCAATTAAAACTGGGTTATTTTTAGTACGACGGGAAAGGATTTGAATTGTCCGGCGAATTTCATCATCGCGCCCAATTACTGGGTCTAGTTTACCAATTTTTGCCAGGTCTGTGAGGTCACGACCGTATTTTTCTAATGATTGATATTTTCCTTCTGGGTTTTGATCCGTCACTTTTTGACTGCCTCGGACTTGTGCGATCGTATTTCTTAGTTTAGCTTCATCTAGTTTAAATTCTTGGAATAACGCTTTGCCAAAACGATCGTCCTGTGCAAAAGCTAAGAACAAATGTTCGATCGAAATGAATTCATCTTGAAAATCTTTCCGATAATTATCCGCTCTATCTAACAGAGTATCAACACTGCGACTCCAATAAACCGAACTACCACCAGAAACTTTCGGTTGGCGACGAATGAAATCATCAGTGTAATCGCGAACTCGCTGTACATTTATTCCAGCTTTATTCAAAATACTAGAAACTAAACCTTCTTGTTCCAGCAGCGATTTCATCAAATGTTCGCTTTCAATATACTGCTGCCCAGTTGTTTTTACAATATCTGGGGTACGCGCTAACGCTTCCCAAGCTTTTTCTGTAAATTGATTAGGATTATTTGGTTGCATTTTTCCCTATTCCCCTATTTAGCTATACTTACTTTTTCTTCTACAGTTTATTGTAGAAAAGTTGTAGGGTGCGTCAGACCAGAAATCTGATAGACTGCATCAGGGTTTGAGCATCTGACGCACCCTACTAATTACTACTAATTACTTTTTCGTCTACAGTTATTGTAGAAAAGTTGATACATCTAGTAGGATCGGTGTTCACACCTTTTTTTATCGGTATTGCCGTAGAAAAATTATACCTCTGGATCGATGCCTAACTCTCTTAATTTTGCAGCTAAACGTTCTGCTCTTAGCCGTTCTCTTTCTGCACGTTCCGCACCTGTTAACAACAATTTTCCATCTAAATCCCACCAGCGCAACCAAGGCAACTCCATATTTTGATATTGTCCTTGCCAAATACCCAACTCAACTCCTAAAGGTGCAATTGGATAATGTCCCCGTTCATTGACACTGAGTAATTCAAAGCGATTTTCGATGAAATGATAAACTTCAACACTCGCTTTTCTTACTTCGTAAATTCCATAAAATGCCGGACGAATTGTTTGTTCGTAAACCCAAAATTTGCCATTTATCGGTGTTCTATCTCTTTCTTCTGCGCCATCGCCAGAAACAAATTCTAAAACAATCAAAGGCGGGAGAAATTCTTGCCACATCACATAAGAACGGCGCGTTTCACCATTAAGCATTGGTGGTACATTTGGCACATAAAACCAATCAGGTGCTTCTGCACCTCTTTCTGGTGGCTCAGTCATCCGCCAATATATGCCACAATCTTGACCAATGCAGTATTGTCGATCAGGATGAATTGCTTGCAAAATTGGTTCAATTGAATCAGTTAATAGTATACTTTGAGGATGTTCTTGAAAACTTTTCACGAAAGTACCATTTGATTCTGGTAATTGGGTACGATCGGGCCAATTACTAACTACTTTTGAAGTAAAAGCTGAAGCCATTTGATTTTAGAATTGGGATTTTATTAATTAGAAATTATATCAACTTCTTCCGAGAATTTCCCTTGATTTTTGTGACAGCTTCTGTTCCGCGTTCCCTGTTCTCCGTTCCCTGTTCCCTAAAATCAGAAATTTTATGAAAAAAACATCCAAATATTGTTCGCAACTATCCTAGTAGGCATTACCATTATTTCAAGCCGCTAAATTCTTATTAGGTATGAGCTACTGCCTCAACCCCTTCTGTAAAAAGCCCCAAAACCGCGATGAAGCAAAAACTTGTCCCTCTTGTGGGGCCGAATTGTTTCTCAGAAAACGCTATCGAGCCGTTCGCCCCATTGGTGAAGGTGCTTTTAGTCGGAGTTTTTTGGCTGAAGATACAGACAGATTAAACTCTCCCTGCGTCATCAAGCAATTTTTGCCGTTACCGCAAATTCAAAACAATAAGTCGGCGATCGCAAAAACTACCCAAATGTTTGAACAGGAGGCACGACAGTTACTCCAACTGGGAGAACAACATCCCCAAATTCCTACCCTCTATGCTTATTTTGAAGAGGATAAATGCCTGTATTTGGTGAATCAATATGTCGAAGGTCAAGATTTAGCCCAACAATTGCAAGAACAGGGTGCTTATAATGAACAACAAATTCGGGAATTGTTGCATGATGTTTTACCAGTGTTGCAATTTGTACATAATCGTCAGGCAATCCATCGAGATATTAAACTAACAAATATTGTCAGGAGAAAGAGCGATCGCAAACACATTTTAACTGACTTTGGCATTTCTAAACAATTAACTGATAACAAATTAACACCAATTCGGATTAATCTCGCTACCGAAGGATATGCACCTTTAGAACTGTTGCGCGGTGGCAGAGTTTATCCCGCAAGCGATCTTTATAGTTTAGGTATTATCTGCATTCAACTATTAACCCAAGCGGCTCTTGATGAACTTTATAATCCTCTAGAAGGCGGCTGGGTATGGCGGGAGTATTTGCGCCGTTTGGGTGCAGATATTAGCGATCAGCTTTATCAAGTTATAGATAAACTGCTCAAAGATTCGCTGAAAAAACGCTATCACTCGGCAACAGAAGTCCTAAAAGAACTTTATACTGAAGGTTGGCGCAAAGTTGTTCCCCCGCCCCATTCTGCACCACTAATCCCCATCCGTAATTGGCGATGTGTGAACAATTTAGTAGAACATTCAGATAGCGTTAATTGTCTCGCTTTTAGCCCAAATGGGCTGATGTTAATTAGTGGTAGTGCTGATAAAACTATTAAACTTTGGAAATCAGGTAATGGCAGATTAATTTCCACAGTTAATGCTCACTCAGATACAGTTGCTTGTTTAGCAATTAGTCCTGATGGCAGGATTTTAGCTTCGGGAAGTGCTGACTGCACTATTAAATTGTGGCAATTGGGTAATGGTAATTTAATTCGCACTCTTTCTGGGCATTCTGTAACTATTTTTTCCCTGGCTTTTAGTCCTGATGGAGAAGTTTTGATTAGCGGTAGTGGGGATGGAAATATTAAATTGTGGCAGGTGAGTACAGGGAAATTACTCAATACTTTAACCGGACATTCAGACTTTGTAGAGTCGATCGTAGTTACCCCAGATGGAAAAACTCTCGTTAGCGGAAGTTGGGATAACACAATTAAAATTTGGGATCTCCACAGCGGCAGATTATTAAACACTCTCGGAGGTCATTCTGGCTCAATTTGGGCGATCGCACTCAGTCCCGATGGCGAACTTTTAGCCAGCATCAGCGGCGATAACACAATTAAACTCTGGCAGTTAAACAACGGAAATTTACTCAACACTCTCACCAGTAGTTCCGGTTCTGTTTGGTCGATCGCTTACAGTCCCAACGGTGAAACGATCGCCTGTGACAGTGGCGATAACACCATCAAAATCTGGCAAGTAGAACAAGGCAAACTACTCCGCACCCTCAGCGGTCACTCCGCCCAAGTCCGCACCCTCGCCTTTAGTCCCGATGGCAAAATTTTAGCCTCCGGCAGTGACGATCGCACCATTAAACTGTGGCGACATGATTAGTGCTAGGGACTGGGGATTGGGTACTGGGTACTGGGTACTGGGGATTGGGGACTGGGTACTGGGTACTGGGTACTGGGTACTGGGGATTGGGGACTGGGTACTGGGGACAAGGAGATAGGGCACTGGAGACATGGGTAAAGAAATAATTTAACTACATCTTCAACTCTCCCCAGTCCCTAGTCCCCAATCCCCAGTCCCTAGTCCCCAATCCCCAGTACCCAGTCCCCACCAAATCTTTAATAATAATTTACGAAAATTCTGGACATTTGAAAGAAAGGGCTTTTCGGAGTCTGCGATCGCCATTTACCTCCCCAGAAATCTAGGAACGTAGGGTGCGTTAGTGCAGCTTAACGCACCATTAACAGGCTTTTCCGTATCTGCTTTCCTTACCCAGAGCCGAGTCTGTTTTTGTCTTTTGTACCCAAATACAAAATTTACAATCATAAAACTTTAAATATAAATTTTTTATGGATTGAGAGATTTTCACAGAGATTTAATATATAAATTGAGAGTTTATCAGCAAAATAATCGATATTACATAGCCATTCGTTCTGCTAGACCCTTTCTTTTCCGCGAAACTTGGTCAATAATGCAGACAAAGAGCTTAAAAAAACGCGCCCTCAAGCAGCGAATCAGATTCCCAGAGTTAGAAAAAGCACCATTTAAGGAGAACACAAGCGTGAAACTTGCAGTTTACGGAAAAGGCGGCATCGGCAAATCAACAACAAGTTGTAATATCTCCGTAGCCCTAGCGAAACGAGGCAAAAAAGTCCTACAAATTGGTTGCGATCCGAAACACGACAGCACCTTTACCTTGACAGGATTTTTAATTCCGACAATCATTGACACGCTGCAAGCCAAAGACTACCACTACGAAGACGTTTGGCCGGAAGATGTAATTTATAAAGGCTACGGTGGTGTTGACTGCGTAGAAGCTGGTGGGCCACCTGCTGGTGCGGGATGTGGTGGTTACGTTGTGGGCGAAACGGTAAAATTGCTGAAAGAACTGAACGCTTTCGACGAATACGATGTAATTTTGTTTGACGTTCTTGGTGACGTAGTGTGTGGTGGTTTTGCGGCTCCCCTCAACTATGCTGATTACTGCATGATCGTCACAGACAACGGTTTTGATGCCTTGTTTGCCGCTAACCGTATCGCTGCATCTGTCAGGGAAAAAGCCAGGACTCACCCTTTGCGCCTTGCCGGATTGATTGGCAATCGGACTTCTAAGCGAGACTTGATTGAAAAGTACGTCGAATCAGTACCCATGCCAGTGTTGGAAGTACTGCCGTTAATTGAAGATATTCGGGTTTCTCGCGTCAAGGGCAAAACTCTGTTTGAAATGGCAGAGAAAGACCCTTCGTTAAATTATGTGTGCGATTATTACCTAAATATTGCAGATCAGATTTTGGCTCATCCAGAAGGAGTAGTGCCAAATGACGCTCCAGATAGGGATTTATTTGCTCTGTTATCAGATTTTTACTTAAATCCGACAAAACCACAGATCAAGACGGAGGAAGAAGAACTAGACTTAATGATGGTTTAGAAAAGTCTAGTTATCAGGATGAGGGAGAAGATCAGTGGCTTTTTTTGATGACTTTACATCAGCTTTAAAACAAAAATGGTTGCAATATTACCAGCTTAATCATTCTTGGCTGGCTCTACAAATGGAAGTAGAGAATGTGAAAACACCAGATGGGGGTCGGCGACCATCTTCTTACCTCATCCTGGGGGTTCTCAACGCACTGGAGCCAAAACTGGCGCAGTTGATGTTACCGTTTTCCAAACTCAACTCCGATCCAGATTCGCTAATTGAGGTTTTAGAGTTGAATTTTGACCCGGATGTAGCTTTAGGGAAACGTCCACCCATGAAAGCTGCACCAACAGCGCCTTCTGCTGAAGCAACTTCGGCAACTGAAGAGGAAGCAGAATCGGAATTAGATGATTTGTCGGGCTTTGGTGAGTCAGAAGAGTCTGATTCTGATGCCGCAGTACTGGGTATTGCCGCAGTTAGTGGGGCAACAGTGGGCGCTGGGGTATTCGCTGCCTCGGAACTGATTCAGGAAGAGGAAAGCGGATTAGAAGAGATGGATCTTGATGACTTGGGAGATGAATCAAGTTTTGCGATCGAGGAGTCAGCTGAGGAAGGTTTAGATGATATCGTCGTCGGTGATTTGGGCACAGAGGAGTCTTTGGAACTCAGCGATGAGGACAGCGAGGAAGGCTTTGCTGATATCTCGCTGGATGCCTTTGGCGATACTTCTGATACTGAAGAACTCAGCGAAACTTCTGATTCGGAATTTGGTGAATTAACAGATGTTTGGGGTGGTGACACTACTGAAGAATTAAGTGAGGAGTCCCTAGCAGATTTTGGCGATCTCTCACTTGATGACTTTGGCTCTGAGTCAGAGAAGAAGTCCGAAGATGAAGAAGATGCCTTTGGCAGTTTAGATTTCGATCCTTTTGCCGATCCAAATCAAAATAGCCTAGATGATGAGTGGAAATAGCTAAATTGAGGAGAGTTTGAAGTTGTAGGGGTGGGTTTAGCATAAAATCCTCTACTCACAGCAGAAGGGTTGAGAACAAAACCCGCCCAAGAGAGAGTTTTGAGTTAATTCTTGATTTAATTTAAAACTCATCACTCTCTTTTTCTCCTACTTCTGTGTCCCCCTATTCCCACTTCAGATTTAACCAAAAAATTATTGACATAACTGGAAGGAAAGAGGTTATTTTATGACTGTTGCTCAACCTGAAGGGCTAAATTTCGATTGCGAAACTGGGAATTATCACACTTTTTGCCCGATTAGCTGTGTGGCTTGGTTGTACCAAAAGATTGAGGATAGTTTCTTTTTGGTAATTGGAACTAAGACTTGTGGCTATTTTCTGCAAAATGCGATGGGGGTGATGATTTTTGCTGAGCCTCGCTATGCAATGGCGGAGTTGGAGGAGGGTGATATTTCGGCGCAGTTGAATGATTATGAGGAGTTGAAGCGGCTGTGCGTGCAAATTAAGCGCGATCGCAATCCTAGTGTTATTGTTTGGATCGGTACTTGCACTACCGAAATTATCAAAATGGATTTGGAAGGTTTAGCTCCGAAGTTGGAATCGGAAATTGGCATTCCGATCGTAGTTGCCCGGGCTAATGGTTTGGATTACGCTTTCACTCAAGGTGAAGATACGGTTTTGGCGGCAATGGCGGCTCGTTGTCCTGATAAGGCTCCGGTGGTGGAAGCGGAGAAGAGTGAGCGAAATGCGATCGCTAAATTACTAAATTTTGGTAAAAAGAAAGAAGAAGTGCAAGCCGAAGAGTCGGAATATGTCGATCATCCGCCTTTAGTTTTGTTTGGTTCTTTGCCCGATCCAGTGGTGACTCAATTAACTTTAGAATTGAAGAAACAAGGTATTAAAGTTTCTGGTTGGTTGCCTGCAAAACGATTTACGGAATTGCCAACTTTGGAAGAAGGTTATTATGTGGCTGGTGTTAATCCTTTCTTGAGTCGCACTGCTACTACTTTAATGCGTCGTCGGAAGTGTAAGTTAATTGGTGCGCCGTTCCCGATCGGTCCTGATGGTTCTCGTGCTTGGATTGAAAAGATTTGTTCGGTGTTTGGTATTGAGCCGAAAGGTTTAGCAGAAAGAGAACAACAAATTTGGGAAAATTTAGAGGATTATATCCAATTAATTCGCGGTAAATCTGTCTTTTTCATGGGCGATAATTTGCTGGAAATCTCTTTGGCTCGTTTCTTAATTCGCTGCGGCATGACTTGTCCTGAAATTGGCATTCCCTACATGGATAAGCGTTATCAAGCTGCTGAGTTGGCAATGTTAGAAAAGACTTGTCAGGAAATGGGTGTTCCGCTGCCAAGAATTGTGGAAAAGCCGGATAATTATAATCAAGTGCAACGGATTTATGAGTTGAATCCAGATTTGGTAATTACTGGTATGGCTCATGCTAATCCTTTGGAAGCTAGGGGAATTAATACTAAGTGGTCAGTTGAGTTTACTTTTGCTCAAATTCACGGTTTTACTAATGCTAGAGATATTTTGGAATTAGTAACTCGTCCTTTGCGTCGGAATAATAATTTGAAGGATTTGGGTTGGGATAAGTTGGTGAAGGAAGAGGCGAAGGTTTAGTTTTCCTCCTGATTGACTTTGGTATGATTTGGGGCGATCTTTTGGCGATCGCTCTTTTTTTGTTTGGCATTCTTTGCTTTCCCAAGCTAGGAAATAGTATATTTACTTATTAATTAATTTCTCAACCCAACTATTTATTATAACAAAACTCTACACAAAACTACTAAACTGCAATGATGAACTTACCGAATTCTTAATAAATCGCTCTGCTTGTTAAGTGCCTGGAAACCAGGTAAAACAAAATCTTTACCAACTATACCAGTTCAGTCTGTAATGTAAAATTTTGATGAACTTAGGAGCGGACAATTGACTACCTTGCCTAAATCTCGGTATATTTCCTTACGTAGGTTAAAATACATTTCATTTGTTCTCATGAGTGCATCAGATTATCAAAATATTGTTTATCGCAATGCGATCGAGCCATTAGTAATTCAAGAAGTAGAACAACAACTGGAAAAGCTATCACCAAATATCCTGCAATATGTTAACTCTGCACAAATTGTTGCCTACGCCCTAAATAGATTACCCGCTTTGTATGCTACCAGTCAAGAGGGCTGGAATGCTCAACAATTACGGGCGAAAAAGCAGATGAAACAGCAAATTACTACTGCTGTGCGTCAAGGTTTGGCAGCTGTGCAAAGAGATCCTTTAAAAATTTCTACTCCTTTGTTTGTGGAGGAGAAAGTTAAACCAGAAGTTACAGAGGCAGAGGCAGCGGCAGCGAAAAGTTTTTACCAGAGACAGAAAATTACCTCTTTTGTTGATGGATGGGATGTTGGTTAGTCAGCTTTTTCCTGTGAATTTGAAGAGACGCAGGCATATTTTTGGATAATAGTTTTAAATAATCACTTTTTTGTGTGGTAGTAGGAGAAATGCTACCCTTACCTTGAACAATACTCTGTCTCATCTTGACAATAAGCTGTTACGCATTTAAATCACTTATTAACGAGTAGGGTGCGTCAGACGGTAAAGCCTATGTAGAAAGGAAAATATCTAAATCTGACGCACCCTACAATATGACTTTTAAATGCGTAACAGCTTAGTTTCTCGAACAGGAAGTATTGCCAGAGTTGACGGCAGCACAAGGTAGGGTAGCTGTTTCCTCATTGGAGAGATGGTGAGGAATTAGATTAACTCCATTGTCTCGCAAAACTATTGATTTTGCCAAGGCTAATCAGAAAATTTACTTAAATTTGCCATAGAAAATGCAGTTTACTGGACATATTTTTCAATCATGTTGGGTAACAGATCTAAGGCGTGCGCGTCAACTGTTCCCCGATCGTTAAGTACAGTTGATGGCACTTCTGCGTGATAGGTTCCAGAAGGAATAATGGCACATCCGCCCCATTTTCGCATTAAAATGTTTTGCACTAAAACTTCTTCTCCCGAATGATACCTTGGCAACTTTGTCCAAAAGGAAAAGCCGCCAATTTCTAATAATTTTTCGCGATCGTAAAGGATGCAAGAAGCAATCCAAGCAACTTTATAAAGTCGCGTTTCTTCTGGTGGTAAAGTTTGACTAACATGATATAAATTAGCTGCCCGATGTAAATGCCATCTTTCCCATTGTGGAGAATTTGGATTAACAATTTCTGGATGTACGGAATCTTCCCAAAATTCAATGATTTGTTGTTGAGGGCGCACATCTTCACGATAAGATAAACCAGTGGGAAAAGCGCCAACAAAACCGCATTTTTGAGTTTGCAAAGTTTGCCAAAGTTGCTCAATTACCCAAGGTTCCATAAATACGTCATCGTCGAGATACAAAACACTCTCAGCAGTGGCACTTTTGAGTAAAAAATCGCGTTGTTCGGTAATTCCTTGGGAAGGAAAGCGATAATGATATTCTACAGAACCGCCTCTAGTTTCTATTAGGCGAGTGAAGGTTTTAACTATTGGTGAATTTTCAACGGTTTGGGAACTTTGATCGGCAATAATTACATGAATATCGGTTAATGTTTGGGAGGCAATACCGGAGAGGGTAAAAATTAGAGATTCTAAACGGTTACAAGTTGGAAGCAGAATATCGACGGTTGCCATGATTCAGAAATGGGGAAATTTAAAGGTTAATATCAATCTTTCTGGCTACAATTAAGCGACCTCCACCAGTTGTAGAAGTGGAAAGATCTAATTGAGAAAACCACTCTGCCATTTTATCTATTGTGGATAATGGAATGCGCCGCCAAATGACTCCAAAAACCCGTTTTTTAGCAATCCAAATTTGCTGCAAGAGTTCTAAACTATCCCAAATACTAACTAATTCTCGGTTTAAAATTGGTTGGACGATTTCCACTTTTAAACCTACTTTTTCTAATTGTTCTGTCCAGGTTTCTACCGACCACAAATTTAAGTGTTCCAATTGGCGGTTTCGCCAATTGGAGTAGGGTTTAATGGGTAGGGTAAGCCATTGGCTGAAGGCTTCTGTGGGTGTGGTTAAAATTAATTTTCCACCGGGTTTTAAGATTCGGGCAACTGTCTGAAGGATGATATCTAATTCGGGTATGTGTTCTAATACGGAGTTACTAATAATTGTGCTGATACTGGCATCGGGAATATTTGCTTTTTCTAGGGGGAGGGGAATTAGGCGATCGTATATTTTGCGACTTTCTGCTTGAATTAATGCGCTTTCGTTGGGGTCAATTCCGATTTCAACTTGTGGTAATACCATTGAGGTTACTAAGCCATCACCACAACCTAAGTCTAGGATAGGGCGATCGTATTTTTGTTGCCGTAAAACTGCTATTTCCGCTGCTCGCCATAAGCCTAATGATGGCCCTTGTAATTGTAGTAATTTGCGGAAAGTTTCGGTGTCTAAGTGAAGGGGAGGAGAAGTCATATTTAAAGTAAAATTTCAACTAGAAATTTCATTTTTTGCCTGTAGTTCCTCTTTCAGATTTAATTCAAGTGAAGTGAACCTTGCATTAGTTATAGCAGCTTTACAGGGAGACGATCTAATTCTTTGTGATGATTATTAGTATTCAGTGTTAGAAACTGCTTTTTGGCGTGGAAGTATTCGGAAAACTGAAGTCTACCCTTGTAGTAATCAATAAGCGTTATGAAATCAAATAGTTAATGCTTTTGAACCCTTTTGTCCGCGCAATTAAAGCTGTTGGGTGCATAGTGAACTTGCTCTCAGAACTATAACGGAGCAAGGAAATAGGTAGATAATAACTAAAAAAAGTTAAGGAATCAAATAATGGTGATTAATTATACTTTAACCACTGAAACAACTATACCCAAAAAGCAACCTACTTCTCCTGTGAAAAGTGCGATCGCAAATCGTTGCGTTAGCAGTATCGTTAATTCAGTCAAACTAGGTTGGATATTAGTAAATAAAAAGATTATTTCCCAAGCACAGTTAGAATCCGTCTTGACTGTTCAATTTCGTCGTGATAAAAAATTAGGTGAATTGTTACTTGAGCAAAAGCTAATTTCTCATCAACAGTTAGAGCAAGCTTTGAAAGAACAATATTGGCGCAGGAATGGATATTGGGTAATTTAATTTTAGAAATACTCAAGCTTAATTAGCTGAAAAGCCGATGTCATGTTTTGCCCATAGTTCCTCTAAAGCTTCTCGTGCGGGTCGTCCTTAAAACATGAAATTATATGTTAATTCTATGTTGCTAGATTTAAACAGGTTTGTCAAGACGCACTAAATTTAGCTTAAAATATGTCTAAACGTAACTAAATAAAGAGAAATGACTGCAAAAGACTTGATTCTTCAAGAAGTTGAGAATATGCCGGACTTTCTTTTAGATGAAGTTTTGGATTTTCTCCAATTTATTAAAGCGAAATATCAACAAGAAAAATTAGAAACAACCATTTTAAGTGAATCTTCTCTCCAAAAAGATTGGTTAAGACCTGAAGAGGATAGAGCATGGCAAAATTTGTAAAAGAAATAACTGCATCAAAAAGTACCTGAATAAATGGAACAAGAACGACAAATTTCTGGTGGTTGATCTGAGGCTAATTTATCTCGAAATGACTGATAATCTTTGCTGTTCCAAGTGTTATCAACTCCTTGTTCTGTTACGTTGCCAAAATTTATGCGATCGGGCGTAGAAACCATACAACAAGGCATTGCATAACCCTGATAACTAATATAAGCACCTCTCCAAGGCCAATCACATCTTTTTTGCCCCGGTGTCCCTGGTGGATGCAGGCGTGGTTTTGTGCGAGGTAAACGCAAATTTACACCCAAATTTTGGGCTAAATTTCGGGCTTCATTAAAGTAAGTTTCTACTTTTTGGGAATCTTCTTCTAGTAGGGTTTGCGATCGCACAAAATCTCGCATTGGTTGATAATTCGCTGGTAAACTTGACTCGCCAAAATCATGACATAAGTGCTGCACAAAAAACTGTTCTACTGACCATTTATGTGCTAATTTCACTAAATCTGGTAATTCATGTAAGTTTTGCCGCATGATTACCATTACTAAGTGAATATGGGGAGTTTCACTAGCAAGTTTTTGCCGCTTTTCTAAGACTAATTCTAAGTTCTTAACTACCTGTTCAAAATTGGAACCTACGCGAATTTTGTTATAGGTTTCTGCGGTTGCGCCATCAATGGAAACATGGAGACAATTAAGACCGCTAGTAATACATTTTTCCGCACGTTTTTGATTTAAAAGTGTCAAATTGGAGTTAGTTGTAACCCGAATTCCTTTGTTAGCGGCGTAAGTTACCATATCAAAAAATTGTGGGTGCATCATCGGTTCTCCTAATCCCTGAAGATGCAATTCTTCTAAGGTGTAAAATTGGTCAATAATGCGAGTAAAAGTGTCAAATTTCATGAAAGCTGGGGGGCCAAAGGGAGGGCCATCTTGACGAAATTGAATTGCACACATTTGACAGCGTAAATTACATTGTCCAACGGGTTCAATTTGTAAATAAGTGGGTAGTTGCATGGTTTTTACCTAATTAAATATCTATTGATTGATTGGGTGGTTGGTTCTCTTCTGTACTCGATTGACGACGTTTTTCTACTTCTTGAATTTCTTGTTCTAAAAAGTAGTTAAGTAAAGTTCGCAAAAAAACAATGGTAGCTAAGTTTAGAATATCTGGTCTAGTGGGAGCGACAACAGTACGTAAAATGTCAGCAGCTACGGTAAATTCTAATCCTAAAACTAGGGTGCGACCTAATCGTAATCTGATAGATTCTGTAGTGTTAAAGCGTCTTTGTGAGCGAGAAAATAAAGTACTAACATAAGCAAAAACACTGCGAAAAACTCCAAATCCAATAATTGCTGCGGCAGCTATTTCTGCACCAGCAGCTAAGTAACTTACAATTGGATTAACCCAAACTTCTACAGGATTTGCTGATACAGGTTCTTTAGTGGGGTTTTCTATGTCGAGATTAAGTAATAGAACTAAACCTAGAATTAAGGCTAATGGTACTAAAATATTAAACAATGAATTAGGGGAAGAATTTCGTTGCATTTTTGTTAGAAATGATAGTTCTGCAATAGCAAGTATAAACTACCCACTGCTCATTAGTTACGTTAAAGAAAAAACACGCGAAATTTTAAAGCACCGAAAATGCGCCAAAATATTGAGAGAAATGGTATTAGTAAAGATGTAAAAATCATTTCAGCAATATGTTTTGGGGTATGAGATGTTTGCTGTAATCTTTTTATACAAAACCGTCCAGTCATTATTACCCATATCATCAAAGCCACAATAGCAAGATATAGATTTTCAGTTAAAATTGTTAACAGAAATACAATAAAAGAGCTAATTATTAAGTAATAATGCCAAGGGGTGACAGGTGGGAGTTTTTCTTTATATAAATTTGGATGTTTTTTATAGAGTAAAGCGTTAAACATACTTTTATGTTGCTGACTTAAACTAATTCCCCAAGATGCCGATCGCACTGGATGAGTTACGATCGCATCTGGCGCATAAACAAATTTACCACCTTGTTTTAAGAGAGTAAAAAATAGGTCGCTATCTTCGCGCCAAGGCATAGTAAAACGTTCGTCAAAACCGTTTATGGATGCGATCGCTTCCCGGCGATAAAAACAATTAGCGGTGACAAATTCCG
This sequence comes from Floridaenema fluviatile BLCC-F154, assembly GCF_041929135.1. Lineage (NCBI taxonomy): Bacteria > Bacillati > Cyanobacteriota > Cyanophyceae > Aerosakkonematales > Aerosakkonemataceae > Floridanema > Floridanema fluviatile. The sequence continues at coordinate 68,215 of NZ_JBHFNS010000079.1, forward strand.
CTTTTTCTAACCCAGCAGTACTTAATTCATAATCAGTTGGTGGATTTGGCAAAGGCACAATTATTCGTCCTCTAACTCCGACAATTTCATCTTTAAAAGCACTAATTCCGGCTTTTAACCAATTAGAATCGGGTATACAATCATCATCAGTAAAAGCAATAATTTCGCCACTAGCTGCACGCCAACCGACGTTTCGCGCCGCCGCAGGGCCATGTTTTTCTGTTACTGGAATGTAGCGCAATAAAGGTGTATTTTCCGTCTCTCCAGGGACGTAACCAATGCGTTCTAACCAGTATTCAACTAATCTTTTTGTTTCCTCGGTTGCGGCATCGTCAGCGATAATTATTTCGTAGGCAGTGCGATCGAAGTTTTGCTGAGTAAGTGCAGCTAAACAGCGGTTTAAAAGTTCAGGACGCTTAAAAGTTGGGATGACGACAGAAACAAGGATCATTTGGCTAAAAAATATGGAAAAAATTGCAATTATTTCTGATATTCACGGAAACTTTTCTGGACTACAAACAGTTATGACAGACATAGAAAACTGTGGATGTAACAGAATAATATGTTTGGGTGATTTGGTGGATGGCGGAGATTACAATGATGAAGTTGTCAGATTTTTGCGAGACAATCAAATTGCTTGTGTCCGAGGTAATCACGATGAATTTAATAATTTGGAATTGGCTAAAGATGTACAAGAGTTTATCGATTCCCTCCCAAATGAAATAGTAGAATTAGATAGAATTTATACTCATATATCTCCTAGAATCAAGAAAAATACAATTAGCAGCCCTGTTGAAGCATGGAATGTATTTTGTGAAATATCTTATAGAATCGTTTTTGTTGGTCACGTTCATGTTCCTTTGATTTTTGGGGAAAAATGTGAAGAATTTGGTTCATCAACGGTTTATGAATTTAACTATGGGGAACCATTTCACTTAGATCTTAAAGACAGATATGTAATTTCAGTTGGTGCAGTTGGTTATGGGCGAGATCAAATTAAGAAACTACGCTATGTAATTTATAATCAAACAGAAAATTCTGTTGAATTTAGGGCGGTTGATGGAGAATTACTCCCTTTGGGATTTTGGGCATTTTTCTAACAGAAATGAACCGATTATTAAAGCATCCAGGGGTGATGTCCAAAAACATTCGATCGCATCTCTAGGCGAACAAACAATAGGTTCACCTCTAGTATTAAAAGAAGTGTTAACCAAAACGGGCACACCAGTTCGCATTTGAAACGCTTTAATTAAGTCATAATAAAGCGGATTTTGTTGACGGTTAATAGTTTGAATTCTGGCAGTACCATCTACGTGACGAACTGCGGGAATTTTCTTAGCTTTTTCCGGCAAAACATCGTAAATAAATAACATAAATGGAGAGGTTTTTGCATTAACAAACCAATTTGCTGCTTCTTCTTCTAAAACCACAGGCGCAACAGGTCGAAAATCTTCTCTATCTTTAATTTCATTCAACTTTGCTTGCATTTCTGCATCAATTGGTGAGGCTAAAATCGATCGTCCTCCTAACGCCCTTGGCCCAAATTCCATCCGACCTTGAAACCAACCGATAATTTTATTTTGCGCTAAAATTTCCGCAGTTTCTTCAGCAATATTTGTCAATTTTCGATAGGGAAGTTTCGACCATTGCAGAAACTTTTCAATTTCATCATCGCTGTAACTTGGGCCAAGGAAAACATGATTCATCTGGTAAGAACGATAATGATTTTCACCTTTTTTAGCATCAATCCAAAGGGCTGCACCTAAAGCCGTTCCCGCATCTCCCGCAGCAGGTTGCACCCACAGATTTTTGAATGGGCTATTGTCACGTATTCGCGCATTCATCACACAATTAAGCGCCACACCTCCAGCCATACAAAGATTATCTAATTTAGTGGTTTCATGCAACCAATTAGCAATTTGTAAAACTGTTTCTTCCAATACTAACTGTAAAGAATGAGCGAGATCGTAATGATACTGTTCTAAAGGTTCTCCTTTCTGGCGTGGTGTTCCGAAATGCTCTTTTAATTCAGGTGTTTTTATAGTATATTGACCATCAGTTTTTAAAGTGATAATTTCTCGGAAATAATCTACATATTTGGGTTGACCAAAAGATGCTAATGCCATTACTTTGTACTCGTCCGAAGATTGCAGAAAACCCAAATATTCGGTAACTTGTTCGTAGAGAATTCCCAGAGAATCAGGCATATTTACTTGCCCTAAAATTTCCAGATTATTACCCTTACCAACAGCATAGTTTGTGGTGGCTTTTTCTCCTCTTCCGTCGAGAGTTAAAACAGCAGCTTCTTCATAAGGTGAAGGGTAAAAAGCACTAGCAACATGGGCTAAATGATGGGGGACAAAATGCCATTGTAAATTATTTAATGAAATACCTTTAAATCGGGCTTTTAAATGATGGGGAACACCACCTACTAAATGCCTGGGCGCATTGACAATATAGGACAAAAATAGCGGTTCCCAAACTGATTCCCATTCGGCGGGTATGGGGTGGGCGCTTGGTTCTAAAGGTAAAGTAATTGTTGCTTCATTATTGTATTTGCCAAGCGAAATAAAGGGATCGTAAGAGTAGGCAATATGGTTAACTTCGGTGAGAATTATTCCCGCTTCTTGCAAGCAGTAATTAATCGCATGAAAGGGTAGTTCATAAGTGGAAAAAGGAATGGGGCGCTTGGCGTGTTTGATGTGTGTAAAACGTTCTTCCTCGGCTGCGGCAATTACTTTTCCATCTTTAACTAAACAAGCAGCGGAGTCATGATAAACGGCATTAATTCCTAGTGTATACATAAGTTAACTTGCTAATTAAAAAGTGTTTGAAGGAGAGAATTTCGCTATCATTTCCAAATTTGTTTGGCAGAACTTAAAGGATTTGTAACTAGTAATTGAGAGAAATTTTGCCCATTTACTAGTCCTGTAGGAGAAATTTTTGGTAATTGTTCAACACCAGTTTTGCTATTTTCATAAAGTTCCCAAGCCGCACGCACAATTTCATCAGGAGTAACTAATTTCAAACAATTATTATGTCCTTCGGGGCAAATGCTTTTATAACAAAACTTGCAGGAAACATCGTGAAATAAAACACGATTGGGAACTGCCCAAGGTGTGTGCTGAGGATTAGTTAAAGCGTAAAGGTCAACAACCGGAGTACCTACAGCAGCAGCAATATGAACAGGGCCAGTATTATTAGAAATTAATAAAGGTGCTAATTGAATTAATGCTGCCATTTCGGTTAAATTAAGACAACCGACAAGGGAATGAGAGGTAACATTAACTGCCTTTTGAATAGTGGCAATTAACTCTTTTTCTGACTCAATTCCTGTGAATAATACTTGAAAGTTTCTATCTAAAATTAAGCTGCGTGCAACTTCGGCAAAACCCTCTGGGGGATAACGTCTTGATACAGCAGTAGCACCAGGATGAATCACTACCCAAGGTTTTTCTAAGTCAATATCTAATGATTTTAAAATATTAAAAACTCGGTAACGTATTGCTTCGGGAACTTGCAATGACATTCGCTCATTTTGGGTGGTACAACCAACCGTTGCAACTAAGTCAAGTTGTCGTTGAACTTCATGGCGAATACCGTTAGATGGTTCGGGATCTAAAACCCAATTTGTGAGTAATTGATAGGGGTTTTCGTGACAATGAGCGAGTCTTAAAGGGATATCTGCTAAATAACATAAAAAAGCCGAAGGTAAAGGGTTTTGACTAAAAACTGTGAAGATAACAGCAGCATCAAATTTACTTTCTCGCAGTTGTTCTACCATTGCAAATTCGGGGCTACTATTTGTCCTTAATGCAGTGGCTTTCATCCAAGGTGCATCGTAAACAATTACCTCATTAATTTCGGGAATAAGTGAGGCAATTTCTTTGCCAGATGGCGATGTTAAAAGGGTGATTCTTCTGCCGGGAAGCGATTCTTTTAAGGCGCGAATAGCGGGAGTTGTCATTAATACATCGCCGATCGCATCAAGTCTAACACAGAGAATATTTTCTGCTTCATCCCAGTTATTTTGGCTCATCATGCTACCTCCAGAGGAGTTTTTTTCATCCTATTTAAATTGCTGGATAAATGCTGTTGTAATTCAGCAAAAGAACAAGTTGCAGTTCCTTGTTTAGCAACAACAATTGCGGCAGCCATAGATGCTATTTCCGCTGCTAAGTTTACAGCATTACCTGATGCTAAAGCTAGAGATAATGCACTGATAAAAGTGTCGCCCGCACCTGTAACATTGGCGTGATTTATTGGTTGGGCAAAGGTGCGGTAAGGTGAGTTACCTTGGGCAAAAATCAAAGCGCCATCACTATCAAGGGTGACAGCGGCAATTTTAGCACCTGTAATGTCTAAAATTTGTTTTCGGTTTTGCAGAATGTAGGAAATGCGGCTTTGGTTTTCTGGTAATTCGCTTTCTCCTAATAAACGCATGGTTTCTTGATAGTTTGGTTTGACTGCGGTAGCGCCAACTTTGCGATAAGCAGCGAGATTTTTTGAGTCAATTACTAAAGTTTTGGGGAAGTTTTGTTGGAGATTTGCGATCGCCCACACACCCTTTTGTGCATTTGCACAATTCAAAAAAAATCACAACTTATCTAAATTAATGATTTCATCACTGACACCCCGACGCTTTAAACTGCCTCAGCAGCTTGCTGGAAAGTATAGCCCACTCAATAATTCTGACATTTTTGCTGAAAAAATCTCTTAATAGTTGACAATGTTATTATCCATGTTTACCATCATAGTAGAAAAAACTCCAATAATGAGAGGGATCGCATTATGCCTGATGGAGATATTTCACAGCAGTCTTGGACAGGTATATCAGAAGCCATACAAGTTGCTTTGTGAGGGAAAAAAAATGCTATGACTATCAACATTCTGGACAATATTGATCTGCGGAAATTGGGGGAACTTCTGCAACAGGCGCGTAAGAAATGCGGCATGACTCAGGCTGATGCGGCTCAAGTTATTGATGCTGCACGAACTACTATTGTTGCTATTGAAAAAGGAGAACGTCGCCTTAAACCAAAAGAGTTAATTAAACTGGCTCGTGCTTATGGAAAGGCTGTTAGTGATTTTGTTAGACCTAACCCTGTAATTGAGCCTTTTGAAGTTCAATTTCGAGCAGTTTATCGGCGCAGTGAAGAGGAAGAAGCGCAGATTAATCCGATTATTTTGCGTTTAGAAGAGTTGTGTCGAAACTATTTGGAACTTGAGAAAATTATGGACGCTCCTCTTCCTCGGAATTACCCTCAAGAGTATGAGGTAACAAATATGCCGATCGCAGCTGCCGCCGAAAGTATTGCTATTGCAGAACGTCAACGTTTAGGGCTTGGTGATGGGCCGATTCCTGTGCTTCGGAACGTTTTAGAACAAAGTGTTGGACTGCGTATTTTTTACTTAGAAATGCCCTCTAAATATTCAGGGATTTACAGTTACGATGAACAAATTGGCGGCTGTATAGCTATTAATGCCAACCATCCAGAAGAGCGAAGACGTTGGTCGCTGGCTCATGAATATCTTCACTTTCTTGCCCATCGCCGTAAACCAGTATTTGACTATGAAAATCAGTACCAAAGAAAGCCGGAAACTGAACGATTAGCTGACTCTTTCCCTGACTATTTTTTGATGCCAACTAGTGGTTTGTTAAAACGTTTTAATGATATGTACCAAACTCATAATAAGTTTACTCCCACTAATTTATTTACTTTGGCTCATTACTATGGTGTGTCTATTGAAGCTCTTAGCAATCGATTAGAATCTATCCAGCTGATACCATCTGGAACTTTGGATCGGTTGCGCGATCGCGGTTTGAAAGTGAGAAAAGTACAACAAGAACTAGGTTTAGAAGAAATTCCTCAGCGAACTGATATCGTTCCAACTCACTATCAACATTTGGCGATCGAAGCTTTGGATCAAGGACTGATCGCCGAAGGACGTTTTGCAGATTTTCTTGGTGTCGATCGTTTGGAAGCTCGCCGTATTGCAGAAATACTCCGCGAATATTCAAGCGGAATCATGGAGGAAACTGCTCATTTAGATCTGCGTCAAGCGTAGAATTTTGGGAGAATTTTAATGTATATTAATCACTCCCATGTAGTTCTTGATGCTTGCTGCATTTTGAACTTTTGCGCTTCGGGAAATTTCATCAACATTTTGAAAGCTATTCCGGCTCAAGTTGTAATTAGTGAAGTTGTAAAAAGCCAAGAATTGCTCACACTCCAGCGTCTTGAAAATGAGGAAAATCAGGGTGCAATTCAGTTTGAAACAGCTATTTCACAAGGTTTACTTGCAATAGTCGATTTTGCATCAGAAGCAGAGGAAGAAACTTTTGTGAACTATGCTTTTGAATTGGGAGATGATGGGGAGTCTGCTACTTGTGCGATCGCCTTTCACCGAGGTTGGGCGATCGCCACTGATGACAGAAAAGCAATCTCATTTTTTCAAAAAGAGGCTCCACATTTACAGATTTTGTCAACCTTGGAAGTCATAAAGCATTGGTCGGAAGAAGTAAATCTTGATGCAACAGAATTGCGCCTTGCACTCAATAATATACGAATCAAAGGGCGATATGTACCTCAGAGAAATCATCCTTTGCTTACTTGGTGGCAAACTTCTATCAAGTGATACTAACCTTTAAGAAGCAGTTAAATTAAGGAATTGATTAGAATTAGGCTTTTAGAGCGTCTATTAATATTTGACCTTTTTCTATTTCTTGATTTACCATTCTCACTTGAGTTGATAAATGTAAGCATCTTCAATCCACATTTGATTAACCAGATTATTGGTCAACCTTTTTCCTGATAAATTTAATTTCCTATGCTGTTGTAACTGACGTAAACCCTGGATTAATTCATGTTTTGGACTTACTGCTACAATTGCTGTCCAATCGATTTTTAATTCTGGTTTAACTTGACGAAATACTGACAGGATCTCCTCATAAGTTTTAAGTGGCCCTTTGGTATCATACAGCGTTGAGGTAAGCATCAATCGCCATGTTTCCCTTTCTGATGAATAGATCCAAAGCGCCGAATCAACTGATACACCTGCGGCTTTGAGAGCGTCTATTAATCTTTGACCTTCTTCTATTTCTTGATTTACCAATGTTGCTGTAGCCATTGTAAAACTCCGTGATTTGGGTCAGTAATTGCTCAATAAATATCGATCGCTTCTTGTCGGGTATGTTTTTGGTAACGGCTTTCTTCTGACCAGTCTTTAACCACTGACCATCGAGACGCAAAATCTGGATCGTTGAGGAGAGACTTTATTTGTGTATCTAGTTTAGCAACTTTAACTAACTTTTCTAAATCGTGAGTGTAACTATCCAGCGTAATTTTCTTGTCAGGAAAATCAAATTTCCGAGTTTGTTTGGCAATGCAAGCTTTTAAAGCGCATTCAATCACATAACCGCTCAGATAATAAGCCCCTGAGTATTGACGATTTTTGAGCAACACTTCTACTTCTCTAAGTCGAGTGAGTGCTAAATTCTTTAAGTCTCGCCTATTCAAAAAATTTGCTTACCTCCATCACTGTTTCGTTTTCAACTCGCTCTAAATCGTTACGCAATCCCTGACCAATATAAGCGCGAATCAACGGCTCATATCCCTTCATACACCAGTTCTGATGTTACCTGTTTTCCCAATTCCCAACTGATATTCATTGTAAATCACAGGGTTTTACTCCAGCCGATCGAACTTGCGAAAACAAGTTAAAGATTGCCCTTTTCATGCCAAAAGTTTTTGCCGTTCTTCCTCAAGATGCTTTTGGCATTGTGCGTTTGCACAATTTCTCAGAATTATCTCCCAAACATCCTAACAACAAAGCTAAACGAATTTGCATCGCTTCATCAAATTTTCGCGGATCGAGTCCGGTTAAAGAAGTAATTTTCTCTAAGCGATAACTCAGGGTATTGCGATGAATAGAAAGTCGCTTTGCTGTGGAGGAAGGACAACAATTTTCTAAGAAAAAAGCGTCTAAGGTTTTGATTAAATCTGTTTCTTGTTCTAAAGGACTTAGCAAATGTTGCGCTAAGTCAATTTTGGTATTTTCATCAGCAATTCCTACAAATGCGGCTATTCCTAATTCATCTAAACAATGTACTTGATTTTTACCGTGAAATCGCCGTCCAAGGGAAAGTGCTGCACAGGCATCTTGATAAGATTTAGCTAATCCTTTAATCTTTGGATGATGGCGACCAATTCCAATACTAATCGGTGTTTTTGTGTCGAATTTTAATCGGGATATTAAAGCTGAACCTGCTCTTTTTAAGGCTGTTAGATTTGCCCAAGAGGGATTATATTCGTCTTCGGAATTAGCCCAAAGTACTAAATCTTGTGTACTGCTGGCTTTTAAAACTGCTACTTCGCCATTACCAATATAAGCGCAAATGGTATCATTGGGAAGATGGAAAAAACTGACGATACTACTAATAATGTGTTGGGCTTTTTGGGAAATCCATTTATCATTAATTTCCTGGTTACTAATTGAAGGCAAAATATAATCGGCAGCATCAATTAAAATTACGGCACGGGGACGAGTTAAGTCCATTCCTAATATTTCACTTTGACGTAAAATGTCGGTTTCGTTAAAAATTACTCCGCTCAGTAAGTCGTGAATAAATTTATTTTTTAGCTCATTTTGAGTAGGTAATTGGGTAACTGCTAGGGTTTGATTGACGATCATTTCTACTAGCATTTGGGCTAAACGTGGGGAAATGTTTTCGCCTTCTTCGGTTTTGGCAATGATTATTTCGCCTGTATCATTAGCTATTTTAATTGGGATGCGAATTGAAGGAGTTGCTGTTTTAAATGGGGAATAAAGTGTGTTTTTGGGAGTTTGCGCGATCGCCTCTCCCCCCCCATCCACCACTAACACCGAAGCACACAAAAGTTCCGCAACTCTCTCAGTTAAAATATTCGCAATCCTCTGAAATTGTTTAGTTACTCTCCGCAAGCAATTCACCCCCTTAACTGCCTTAAAAAACATCTGTGTTCATCTGTGTTTATCTGTGGATATCTGTGGTTAAAAAAACAATATTTCGGACTTAGGCAAAATCTTTAGTGATTCCGCCAACAATTTCACCGCCTCACTAACAACTTCATCAGGCGAAATATCCAAACATTCCATTTCATAAGGACATTGAAATCCATAACAAGGAGAACAATCTGTATAACGGCGTAAAAGCTTTGTTGGCGCATTTCTTGGTTGCCATTGACTTTCTAATTCAGTACCCGAATATAAAACTACCATTGGTTTTAAGAAAGCCTCAGCAATGTGCATAGTTCCCGAATTATTAGCTATAACTAAACTGCTACGTTTAACAATTGCTGCTAGTTCTGGAATTGAAGTTTTCCCTACTAAAGAAACAACATTTTTTTGATTTAAAATAGGTTTGAATAATTCAGTTTCTCGATCGCTCCCCACCACCACAACCTTTAACTTACTTTCCGCTGCTAACTTCGAGGCGACAGTAGCAAAACGCTCCATATCATAGCGACGAGCCGCACAACTAGCACCGGGAGCTAAAACAATAAAAGGCTGATTTGGAGCAATATCTATATTTAATAGTAAGCGATCGCCATCCCGCTGCATTTCCTCAGTTACAACTAATTCCAAATGACGATCTTTAACCAGAAAACCAGCAGATTCTAACAAAAATAAATTGCGATCGACCTGATGACAACCATCTGCTAACGGTTTCACCCATTGAGAAAGTACGCTACCTCCAAACTCTTTTGATTGACCAATTCTTAACGGAATTCCAGCCAAATAACAAATATAAGCTGGCGGATAAGGTGACTGAGAAAAACTCGTGAAAATTAGCGCCGCATCGAAATTTTCCGCCCGAATTTTGGCAATCAAACTTTCTTCCCTAGCGGGATCTAACGGCATTACCCAACTAGCATCTTGCCACACAACTCGCTGGACAATTACTCGATCGACCCCAGGTAATAAAGGCGCAACTTGACTGCCAGCCGGAGATGCCATTAAAGTAATTGAGGCAAAAGGTAAATGAGAATGCAAAATCCTTAAAGCCGGACTAAGCATTACCACATCACCAATATTATCTAAGCGAATTACCAGAATTCGGCGGACATTTTGCCACTCAATTGGTAACATTGGCATCTCCTTTGGCGAGACAGGAATTAGATTTTGGATTGGAGATTTTTCAGCGAAATTTCCTCCTCTTCCTTTCCTCCCATAACTAAATCAAAAGCTTGAGCAATTACCATCTCTGGGGAAATTCCTGAAGTGTCGTAAATGGCACGATGCAGAACTTCATTTAATGGTGCCCAGCGATCGGGATCTGAGATCGTAAACACCACCACACTCGGAACTTTTAAAGCCGCTGCTAAATGAGAAACTCCAGTATCATTGCAAACCACCAACCGCGCACGAGTTAACAAAGTCGCCAAAGCACCCAAATTAGTGCGACCTACTAAATTCAAACTATCAGCTTGCATCTTAGCGGCTACTGTTTCAGTTAACTCGATTTCGTGTTGCGAACCTGTGAGTACCACTCGTAAACCTAAACTCGCCAACTCATCTGCCACCTGTGCAAAACCAGCTGGCGACCAACAACGAAGCGGTGTACTTGCACCCGGATGAATGCAAACAAATTCGCCCTCCCGTAATTCTTGCGCTTCGGGAATTTCTCGCAGTGCTTGTTTGTCTTCCTCCAACAAGGGAAACTCTAACTCCTCCCCTTGGGAAGGCACCCCAATAAATTCTAAAAGCCTTAAATAACGCCGCACTTCTGATTCATGGGCGAGGTAAGGCAAAAAGGATCTTTCATCCGGGCAATATTCCCCAGGTGCGAAAAAGCCCGCACAGACACGAGCAGCAAACAGTTTAATCAGTGGATTAGTGACTGTACCGCTACCGTGCATTTGCATTGCCAAGTCAAACTTCTGACTTTGAACATATTGCAAAAACAGAGGAATTTGTTCTAATTGGGGTGTTAACTCCGGTAATCCCGGAAAACCAGGAAATATCCAGAGTTCATCTAGATAGTGCCGAAAGCGATCGAACAATGGTTTAATCTGCGACGATCCAATCAGAATAATTTGTGCTTCTGGAAAGGCAGCACGTAGCGATCGCCAGGTCGGAACAGCGCAAAGAAAATCACCCAATCCTACCAAAGCACGTAAAACCACTATCCGTTGAGGACGAAACTGTAAGGTTTTAGCAGAATGGAAGAAACGTTCAGGAATCTGATTCACACTTAACAGCTGGTAAAAACATCAATAGGACAAAGTTAACCCAAGAGGCTATTGACCGACAAAGCCTAATTACCCTTGCGTAACCCAGTGAAATTCTTTGCTGTTAAGTAAAATATCCCCTAATTACTGCCTCTACTTCTACCCCAAGAGTTAACTTTTCGCAACAACTCACAGCTAACCTGCTGTTTTCGTGTATTGAAAATCACAAGAAAGGGAATGAGGAAGTGGGGAAAAGTTTTGAGTTTTGAGTTTTGAGTTAGGGAAAGTTTGGGGAGTTTTGAGTTTTGAGTTTTAAGTCTTGAGTTTTGAGTTAGGAAGAGAGTTTTGAATTTTCCTCTCCTCCTGCCCCCCTGCCCCCCTGCCCCCCTGCCCCTCTGCCCCCCTGCCCCTCTGCCCCCCTGCCCCTCTGCCCCCCTGCCTCTTTCTCTAGGATCTGTACCATTGAGCGCAAAGGTTTTAAGCTACTAACTGTGATAATCGCAAAGTAAATAAAACTTAGCCAGTTAACAATTATGGAATTTGTATCAGATCCTCCCGTTGGGAAAAAAATCCAAAAAATGAAACAAAGAGTCAGATGGCAAGAACCAGTAATTGTGAAACGGGGAATCGATCAAACTCGGTTAGTAATAGATGATGGTCAAGAAGATCGGCCAGAATTCTCTTTTTTAGTAGTGGGGGATAGTGGTTCTGGTGCCCACCGCGGACATCACCCGCAACGCAAAATTACTGAACAAATGTTGCTGCATCGAGATAATTGTCGATTTGTGATTCATACAGGGGATGTCGTTTATTTAGTTGGTTCTAGGGAGTACTATCACAAAAATTTTATTGAACCATATCGAGAATTTTTAGTGAATGGGGAAAACCCGAAAAATATTAATTACGATCGAATGCTGTTTAATCAGCCATTTCTGCCTGTACCGGGAAATCACGATTATTATGATTTGCCATTTATTTATGGATTATTAGCACAAACAGCTTTACCTTTGCGTCGTCTTTTTCGTTCCCAAATTGACTTTGATGCTGGTTGGCATGGTTCATTTCAAGGAGAAGCTTATGCCAAAGCTTTTTTAGATTATCTCTGTTCAATTGATAATAGACAAAAGTTGGAGGAACATCTCGATCGCTATTACAATGCCATAACTAAAACCGGGCGTTGTTTACGTTATCAACCTAAAAAATTCACTCGTTTACCAAATCGCTATTACACTTTCCGTTGTGGAGATATTGATTTCTTTGCTTTGGATTCTAATACTTTTAATTCGCCTTTACCTTTGGCGAAAGATGCTGAAGGAGAAGCCAATCGCCGGATATTAGAAAAGCGGCGTGCTGAGGCAAGGCGACAACAGCAAGAAATTTGGCAAAGTATGAATTTTCTGAATGACGATCGCCCCGAAGAAGCCGAAAGATTAGATGATTTACGCACTAAACTAGAACAATTAGAAGAAATTGAAAATGATGTAGATAAACAGTTAAATGCTACCGGAGATGTTACAGTTGATTGGGAACAATTAAACTGGTTACAACAAAGGTTAATTGAATCTTGGCATACAGATTCAGTGCGCGGTAGGATAATTTATTTGCATCATCCCCCTTATGTAACTGAAGCAACAAAGTGGTATCAATCCCAAACTTTAGCTGTGCGCGATCGCTTGCGCGAAGTCTTAGATGAAGTAGCCAAAGCGGTGGGTAATTTAGCTGGCGATCGTCCGGTAGTAGATTTAGTTTTGACTGGTCATGCTCACTGTTTAGAATATCTCCGCACTACTCAAACTGGACACGCGGATTCACATATTAATTGGATTGTTTGTGGTGGTAGTGGTTATAGTTTACGTCGCCAAAGAGAGGAGGGTTTAGAAATAACTGAACAGATCGGAAAAGAGATTCGCACTGTGGCGCGATCGCTACTTTTTATCGGTCGTAACGGTCAAGGTTCCCATAAACGCCGACCTTATTCCTTTTTGCGGATTGATGTGCGATCGGGAACACCTCCTAAATTTGTAATTCGCCCCTTTGTTGCCGAGAGATATCAACAACAATGGTACGAAAGTCAAATCAAATCATTCGAGATTTGAAAACTCTCGAAATTAAACTATTTTCCCAGTTCTTAAAGGTCATCGCATCCACTATAAGGCAGAAAAAATGTAGTTACCTAAACATACAGTTTTCCATCAATAAGTTTAACTAATCGCTCTAAATACTGATGAGCAAAATATATTTTCTCTCCCATTAGGTTGATGCGTATCCTCACCTAAATTTGTTGCAATAAATATTTAGGATATAGCTTAGGGAAACATAAAAATCATGCGTCCATTAAACATAGGATTGTCACAAGAACAACGTCAAGGTGTTATCGATTTACTAAATCGTGACCTGTCAGATGCTTATTTACTGATCATTAAAACCAAAAAATATCATTGGGATGTAGTTGGCCCACAATTCCGTTCTCTACATACAATGTGGGAAGAACAATACACAGCATTAGCAACTAACATTGATGCGATCGCCGAAAGAATTCGCGCTTTGGGTGGTTATCCCCTGGGAACAGCAAAAGGTTTTCTGGAAAACGCTTCCCTTAAAGAAGATGCTGGAAATCTACCCAACGCTTATGGCATGGTAGAAAATTTGGTAGCAGATCATGAACAAGTTATCCGCAATTTGCGCGATCATGTAGACCAAACTGGCGAAAAATTCCACGATCAAGGAACAGCCGATTTCCTAACAGGATTGATGGAAGGACATGAAGAAATGGCTTGGATGCTGCGTTCCTTCATTGAAGGCGAACAAATTTCCCCAGATGGTCAACTATCATCTGATTTAAAAGTACCTGTACAAGCCAATAGCAGATAATTTTTACTCACACTAAACCCCTGATACCCGACTTCTTGAAGAAGTCGGGTATCTCTCGCTATTATTCATCTTCTTCTTTTTGCCATTGCGCTAAAATTTGCCAAGCATTAAACCCCCGATACTGAAGATAATTAACCAATTTACTTTTAGTTTTTGGATCGATATTGCCAAAATCTGTAAGATGATATTTCCGCATTACCTTAGCTTTCAGGTCAGCCAAATCATCTGTTTCTTCATGCTCTTCTTGTGCTAACCAAACTTCCTCAAATACATCACTGGAAATGCCTTTTTCAAAACACTTCCGTTTGACCATAGACTTGCCATACTTCCCTTGAGATGAAGCAATCAAGCTTTCTACTAAACGGGTATCCGACTGATAACCTAAATTTTGCAAATGATTAATAGCGTCAGTAATTTCGCTTGCTTCAAATCCTTTTTCCTGTCCTTTCTTCTCTAATTCCCGGACGCTATATTCGCGACGAGCTAAGAGTTGATAAAAGTAATTAAGACAAGTCATATATAACCTTCATTAATTAAAGAATGGTTAGGAAAAGATTATTTCCTTGTTAATATTCTAGCATTTTACATATTTAATGAATAACTAAAATATACTAGAAATGTTTACAGTAATAATTTCAGTGGTAAAAATTATGTTACTCCATTTAATTGCAGATTACGGTAATGGCGATCCAGCTTTTGCAGAAGTAACGCAACGTTTGTTAGCAGAAATACCGGAAGCGCAGATTAACTGTCTTTCCGTACCGCCTTTTAGTACTTTAGCAACGGGTTTTTGGGTAGGGCAACTAGGTTTAAATAAAGGGCCAAAAAATCGCTTAATTTATCATAACTGTGCGCCGCGACAAGATAACCCAGAAGCAAGGCAAAACAACGAGGGAGAAGGGTTAACTTATGCTTTGTTACCCAATGATGTCAAAGTTGTCGGAGTTTTTGCCGGATATACGCTTTCTTTTATTAAAAATTATGCCCAAGTTTTGCATACAATAGAAGTTTCGCGAGGGGGTTCGCAGTTTCGATCGCGTGACGTTTTTCCGGTTGCGGCTGGTGCGATCGCTAAAGGAGATCTTAGCCTGTTAGGAGAACGATTACATCCCGAACAAATCCCCGACGCACCAACAGATAGAGTAGCTTGGATTGATGGATATGGTAACATTAAAACCACCATTCCTGCCCACACAATTAACTTAAAACCCGAAGAAAAAGTAGTAATTCGAGTTGGCGATGTCGTCAGCGATGCCATATATTCCGATGGCAGTTTTCGCGTCCCAGAAGGGACTTTAGCATTTGCCCCCGGAAGTTCAGGATGGGAAATATCAACCGGAGAAACTATTCGCTGGATGGAACTATTTTTGCGCGGTGGTAGTGCTTGGGAACGTTTTGGTAGACCCCGTTTAAATCAGATAGTAACGCGCCTTTCTTAAATTGTTGATTTCATCATTTTAAATCTTCCATCGGTTCTCAAATCAGTCATTGATCTATCTTCCCAAATCGCCTAAATTCCTATTCAAAGGCAACATCTATGCGTAGGGTGCGTTAACACCAGTGTAACGCACCATCCCACTAAAACATTGGGCGTGAAATACTTGAAAGGCGATCGCAGAAATTTGAGCAACTGAAGTCTGATTCACTACTTAGAAACAAAAACTTTAGCTTCATGTTCGCCTAAATCAACTATTAGCTGATTGTCCTTTGCTTCTACATGATTACCTTCTAACCAATCATACCAATTGCTATGCTCAGGAAATTGATTAACTTTGTATTGAGCTAAATCTCGATCGGAAAAATTAGCGACTACCACTACTCGCGCTCCTTCTTCATTCCAACGGCTATAAGCTAACACTTTATTTTCTGGATCTGTATGGAATAAACTTATATTTTCACTGTAAAGTGCTGGATTTTGTGTTCGCAAGGTAATCAACTTTTTGTAATACTCAAATAAATCATGATTTAGCTGGTTTTCTAACAAATTCCATCTAATAGGACTTGGTTGATCTGTGGATTTAGTTTTGCGTTGGGACTCGCCAAATTCCTCACCCATCCAAATCATTGGTACTCCCACTGCGGTCATTAATAAAACTGCTGCTAATTTCGCCCTTTTAAAAGCATTTGCATCCAAAATACCCACATTAACAAGTTTGCCTAAAAGCCGCTCTCGATCGTGATTTGCTAAATAATTTACCAACTTATTAGTAGTTGCATAATTCTGCTTTTTTGGGTCTAGAACCTCTTGCAATTTGTCTGAATCAAAGACATCATTGCATATATTTTCTGTGATAAACATCCGAAAACTTTCATGCCAAGCTCCGTCCATTGGCCCATTAGGAGTAACGATAGTTGGTTTTTCAGGAATGCACTCACCAATATTATAAAAAGGTTTATTTCCCGCTGCTTTTTTAGCTTCCTGAGTAATCCAGTTAATAAAATCAAAATTCGGTTTTTTAATATCAAGACTAGCAAGTTGGGAAACAGCATCAAAGCGAATACCATCAATGTGATATTCTTGAATCCAAAACCGCACTACATCGCCAATAAATTTCCAAGTTGGACGAATATCTAGTTTTTCATCGTAGAATTCATAATTAAATTCTGGCCCCCAATAATCAGTTTCTTTTTTGTGTTCTTTCTTGGTGGAATAGTACCAGTAATTGCGATCGATCTTGAGCAAAGGACATTCTTCCGCTGAATGATTGTAAATCCCATCAAGGATAACGCGAATTCCTCTAGCATGAGACTCATCAACTAACCTTTTCAAATCTTCCGGGAAGCCATAACTGCACTCTAAAGCAAAGAAATCACTGACTAAATAACCCCAATTATAATTAGCTGGGTGTTCATTTAATGGCATTAATTCTATAGCATTAATTCCTAAGTCTTTGAGGTAATCTAACTTATCGATTACCCGTTTTAATACTTCTCTTTTTTCCGAGTCTGCATCACTACCAGAAAAATCAGCAACGTGCAATTCATAAATTATTAATTCATGATTGTCAGGAAGTGGTTTATCGTCATGTTGCCAAACATAAGTATCAAGAATTCTCTTTCCTTCCTTGACTCGCGCCACAGCACCACAAGTCTGAGGATCTATTTCTGTGGCGTAAGGATCGACTATTTCTACCCATTCTTCTGATAAAGATGAATTATTACTTTGAACCCGAAATTTATACTGATAAATACCATCTTCTAATTCTACAAAAGTCCGAAAATAACCATCCTCACCTTTAGTCATTGAGGTTTCTTGCCAGTTATTAAAAGACCCCATTAAAGTCGCATCTTTATTGTAAGGAGCAAACAAACTAAATTCAATTGAACTTACCATAATTTTCTTGTCGATGTGAAAACTTTTAGTTATAATTTAGGTAGCGATCGCACCAAATAAACCCAGTGAATTGTTGTTATGTAAATTAGTAATTATTAGACTACCACCAAAATCAAAAAAATCACTTCTACCAAAGGAGTGAGAGAAATTTGAAATACTGTGTAATCAAAAATACAAGTAGCAAAGCCCTTAATTCCATAAATCTCTAGCAAAAATCAAAGATATCCATATAAATATCTGTGTTCATCTGTGTTCATCTGTGGACATCTGTGGTAAAAAATCCTAGATCTTTTCAAATGTAACCATGAACTGTTAGCAAAAAATAGTGTAGCTGTTCCTCTTTTACCTTGGAATGAGATTGATGGAACAACTACACAATTGAGTTTGTTTTAAATAGATAGAATTTGGTGCGTTACACTGCGTTAACGCACCCTACGAATTTGCTGTGTTTATTCTCGGCGTTCTTGATAATCTTCTGAAGAAAAAGGATCTAATTCCCAGCGGCGATCGTCCCTTTGATCTAAAATTTCAGTAGTGCGGAGGAAAGCGCGATCGTTCATTTCCAAACCGACAGCAGCACCCAACTCATCAACAATATCTTGATCGGGAGTCGCGACAGTTCCACCCACAGCTTCTTCGCCTACAGAGTCAGCTTGTTCCCAAGCAGCATCCACATCACCACCACTTAATTCTGGACTAGTTGCGTTGTATTGCTTTTCCTCATCTCGCAGTCGGCGCGTACCAATATTGTATCCGGGTTCTGTCTCAATTCCAGTTCCGTAAGACTCGGTAATTTCTGGCGGTAGATTGGAAATTACCTCTTCATTATTGTTTAGGTTTTTATCTGTTTTGTCAGCCATAATATACGCTCCTTCATATTTTTCTAGGTTAGTTTCTTGCCGCAAAATTTATGTCTGACTTTAGAGCGAAACTGATCTATCTCTTTTGAATGACGAGAACTCAGAGCGAAAATACGTAACCTAGTAAGAGATCCGATGAGCGATCGCAACTTTTGTTGAGATAAAGAATATCTGAGGATACCATGCAACGTGATGAATTTTTTAAGCACGTTCAAAGTATTGCCCAGCTTGGCTCTCGTGAAGAAGCCGAGCGTGCAGTTCGTGCCACATTAGAAACCCTAAAAGAACGTATTGTTGGGGATGAAGCTAAAGATTTAGGTTCTCAACTACCAGCAGGAATAGGAGAATATTTGCACGGTAGAGAAGGAGAAAACGGTCAATTCTTTTCCCTACAAGAATTTTATCAAAAGGTTGCTGATAAAGAAAGTGTAGATCCAGTCACAGCTGCTACTCATGCTCGTGCTGTTTTCTCAGTTTTAAATACTGCCGTTACACCTGGGGAATTTGAAGATATTCGTGCTAATCTTTCCGACGATTACTTAGACTTATTACCTTCAGTTAGCCCCAGTTCGGAAGTAATTTCTGGAAGTTAAATTGAACTAATTTTTACCAAAGTAGAGGAAATAAAATGGCACATCATAACGGTCACAGTAATAACAAACGAGTAGCAATTTTAATTGAAACCGGAGTCGAGGATTCCGAATTTCAAGTGCCTTATAAAGCCCTAAAAATGGCGGAATTTGATGTAGTTGTTCTCGGTTCTCGGATGAACAGCACTTATGTAGGAAAGAACGGCAAAGTTTCTCAAAAGCCCGATGCAACTACTACCGAATCTCGTCCCGAAGAATTTGATGCAGTAGTTATTCCTGGGGGAATGGCTCCTGACACCATGCGAAATAATCCCAATACGGTGAGATTTGTTCAACAAGCAATGCAGCAAGGTAAATTAATTGCTGCTGTTTGTCACGGCCCTCAAGTATTAATTGAAGGCGATTTACTTAAAGGTAAAAATGCAACTGGCTATCGTTCAATCCGCAAGGATATGATTAACGCTGGAGCTAATTATATTGATGAACCTTTGGTGATTGAAGGCAATTTAATTACTTCTAGAAGACCGGGAGATTTAGCAATTTTCACCACGGCAATTTTAAGCCGTTTAGGTTATGGTGGTAAAGAAGTAGATTTGCCTCAAGAAAATGATATTACAGCCGAATGGTGGAAACTGGCTGATGCTTGGGGTGGTTCGACAAAAGGCGACATTACTAAAGCTTTGAATACCTCTTTGGCAGGCGAACGTTATTCACATGAAGAGTTTAAGAAATATGCAGAAAAATGCTCTGATGTGGCATTGCGATCGATCTTACAAGAAATAGTCGCCAACAAAGAAAGCCACATTCAAATGTTAGAAGCACGCCTGAATGCACTAGGCGAAAAACCTTCTTTACCAGCACAGGCAGCTGATACTTACGCCAAGCTAAAAACTGCTTTACAAGGTACTGATGAAATGTTCATGCTGCGTACTGCTTTAGGCGATATGCAAACAGCAGTTGTAGATACGTATCAACTAAGTAGTCAACTTACCGATCCAGTTTCTACAGCATTGTTTGTCGAAATTGAAGAAGATTTAGCCAAATATGAACGGCGTTTAGCAGACATTTATAAAGCGCGTTTTGCTGGAGAAATTGCACCAGCAGCTAAACCTTCTACAAGTCCTGCTGTAGGTGTTTAATTGGGGACTGGGGATTGGGGACTAGGGACTGGGAAATTTAGTCTTTAGTTCCCTATATTTTGGAAAAATTAGGAGGTGAAAAAGTGGAAAGACGGTTAGAAGGAAAAGTTGCGATCGTTACTGGCGCTGCAACAGGAATTGGCGAAGCAATAGCTCACAAATTTGCCAAAGAAGGTGCTAAAGTTGTAGTGAATGGTCTCTCCAGCGATCCGGTAGCAGAAGTAGTAGCTGCAATTAAGAAATATGGCGGTCAAGCTGTGGCTTATGTGGGTGATATTTCTGAAGAAAATCATGCTCAAGCTTGCGTTCATGCCGCAATTACTGAGTTTGGAAATCTCCACATTTTAATTAACAATGCTGGCGTTTTCCTAACAACTTCGGAAATGCAAAGTTATCCGGTGGAAGATTTCGATCGCACTATCAGAATGAATCTTCGTTCCGCATTTCTAATGACAAAATATGCTTTACCGCACTTACAAAGAACCAAGGGAAATATTGTTTCCGCAGGTTCAGAAGCTGGGTTTAATGGATTAGCGCAAAATGCGGTTTATGGCGGAACAAAAGGCTGGATGCACTCTTTTATGAAAGGAGTTGCTGTTGAACAAGCTAAAAATGGAGTGCGGGCAAATTGTGTTTGTCCGGGTGCAATTGATACAGCTTGGACGCATAAAGAAACTGGGCCAATGGATGCCAAAATGGAGGAAACTTTAATTAAAGGAACGCCAATGGCGCGACGGGGAACACCGGAAGAAATTGCCAATGTTTATGCTTTTTTGGCATCTGATGAAGCCAGTTATGTAACGGGTGCATTGTGGTTAGTTGATGGCGGCGTAACTGTTGCTAAAGGCGGAGTTGGTAGCGATACACCCAACTATTTACGAGAAGAACCTCAAGGTGAGTTGCGCTTAGATCATTCGTTAGAAGGATTAAAAAACAAAGAAACTCACGCTATCAAGAAATAAGCAAGCGAGGGGGAAGTATGACACCATTTCGCGATCGCAGACAAGCAGGTAAATTATTAGCTGAAAAACTGACAAAATACGCTAATCTTCCAGATGTTTTAGTATTAGCATTACCTCGTGGAGGGGTTCCCGTTGCTTTTGAAGTAGCCAAAACTTTAAATGTGCCACTGGACGTATTTATAGTGCGAAAATTAGGAGTTCCTAGCCATACAGAATTAGCGATGGGTGCGATCGCTACTGGTGGTGTCTGCTTCTTAGATCGAGAAATTGTCAGGTCGTTTGATGTTTCTGATACGGCGATCGATTTAATCAAGCAACATGAAACAAAAGAATTAAAACGTCGGGAAGATAGTTACCGAAAAAATCGACCAGCACCTAATTTTCGCGATCGAGCCATCATTTTAGTAGACGATGGTTTAGCTACTGGTGCCACAATGCGTGCTGCTGTAATGGCACTAAAACCTTACGAACCTAAGTGTATTGTGGTGGCGGTTCCTGTTGCTGCTACTCAAAGTTTTTCTCAGTTTGGCGCAGAAGTAGACGAAGTAGTAAGTGTAATTTTACCTGAAAGACTTTGGGCGATCGGACATTGGTATGATAACTTCTCCCAAACCACAGACCAAGAAGTTTGTTCATTATTAGAACAGGCGAATTATCAACTTTCAACAACTTGAGTATCTCGGAGAAATTCAGCAATGAAGAAGTTAAATTTGCGGAAATTCATAGTTATTTCCCTTGCTACAGTTACACTATTTTTTGGTCAATTTTTTAATTCTGGTAACTCCCTGTTAGCACAATCTGCCGCTATTACTCCAGAGGGTGACTATTATCAAGTAGCCCCAGAATATGCAGGTAAGGGTACAGTTAATAACGTTAAAGGAACCGTGAAAAATGCTACAGAAAATGTAGTAGAAAAGCTGAATTTGAATGAACCACTACCTCCGAGTACGAAAAAGTTTTTAAATCAGGTGGAAGATTCAGTTAATAACACTGCAAAACCAATTACGGGAAATCAAGAAGGATACTTTGAGAAGGAAAACACCCAAATTAGAAGATAGTTAATTAAATAAAAATAGTTAGTCCTTTAATTTCAGGAGATTCAGATTAATGAAAGCAGTTTGCTGGCATGGTGCTAATGATGTCCGGGTGGAAACCGTACCCGATCCCAAAATTATTAACCCTCGCGATGCGATAATTAAGATTACTTCAACAGCAATTTGTGGTTCAGATTTGCACCTTTATGATGGCTTCATTCCCACAATGGAAAAAGGCGACATTTTGGGACATGAATTCATGGGAGAAGTAGTTGAATTAGGCAGCGAAGTTAAGAATGTCAAAATTGGCGATCGCGTAGTAGTTCCCTTCACCATTTCTTGCGGCAACTGCTTCTTTTGTAACCGCGATTTATGGTCGCTTTGCGACAATTCTAACCCAAATGCTTGGATGGCAGAAAAAATGATGGGTCATTCACCATCAGGATTATTTGGTTACTCCCATTTATTCGGCGGATATGCAGGCGGACAAGCAGAATATGCCCGTGTTCCCTTTGCCGATGTGGGATTATTTAAAATACCTGATGGACTCACAGACGACCAAGTTTTATTCCTCACAGATATCTTTCCAACTGGTTACATGGCAGCCGAAAATTGCCAAATTGAACCAGGCGATACTGTAGCAGTTTGGGGTTGTGGCCCAGTGGGACAATTTGCCATTAAAAGTGCTTATTTGTTGGGGGCCCAAAGGGTGATTGCGATCGACAGAATCCCCGAACGTTTACAAATGGCAAAAGAACAAAGTAACGCCGAAATAATTAATTACGAAGAAGTCGATCCAGGCGAAGCATTAAAAGAAATGACAGGCGGAAGAGGCCCTGATGCTTGCCTCGATGCCGTAGGAATGGAAGCACACGGAACCGGACTAGATGCCTTCTACGACAAAGCCAAACAAGCAGTACGTTTAGAAACAGATAGACCGACCGCATTAAGGCAAGTAATGGTTGCTTGTCGTAAAGGTGGAAGAGTATCTTTAGCAGGCGTTTATGGCGGCTTTTTAGACAAAATTCCAATGGGTGCAGCCTTCAACAAAGGCTTATCTTTTAAGATGGGACAAACTCACGTTCATCGCTACTTAAAACCCTTATTGGAACATATCCAAAACGGCAAAATTGACCCATCTTTTGTAATTACCCACAAGATGAATTTAGAAGATACACCCAAAGGCTACGAAATCTTCAAACACAAAAAAGACAACTGCATCAAAGTTGTTTTAAAACCGTAAATACTCATTTACCAAACAACAAAACAGGAGGTTATATGTTACTCAAAAGTAAACAAGATGGTACGCTGATTAAAATTCAGGATACAGAATCTTTGATCAATCCTAATCAACAAGAAATCATAGGAAAAGATCAAGCCGGACAAGAAGAACAAAATCCCGCTACTTATAGCAAACAAGAATTAATTTTCCCATCCGGTGAAAGTCTCCCCCGTTGCTGGTTAGATAGCAACTACACAAAAGCTTAGTTGTAGTCGTAGTCGTAGGGTGCGTTAGTGAAACGTAACGCACCATCCCACTGAGCTTTTAAATAACCAACAATTTGATCGATTACCAAAGGAAAAACCATGCCCGACACAAGTGTAAAAAAAGTAGATTCTACTCATTCTCCTAAAGGCGAAATGGGGCAAAAATATCTGGCTACTGGAAAAAGTCTTTCCATGCGTCTTTGGGAAAATGAACAACCAAGCGATGCTAAACCAGAAGCAAAAAGAGATTACGAAACTGTAGGTTATGTGATTAAAGGTCGTGCCGAATTGCATCTTGAAGGACAGACAATTTTACTAGAACCTGGTAATTCTTGGGTAGTTCCTAAAGACGCATCTCATAGTTACAAAATTCTAGAATCATTCACCGCAGTAGAAGCAACTTCTCCTCCCGCACATATTCACGGACGCGATGAGTAATAGGGAATACCTAAATGTTTGCTACAGATGTCCGATCCCCCCTAGCCCAATACTGCTTAATTGGGTTTTCAAGTGCTCGGTGTAAAATACAGGTAATAAATTCATTTTTTTCAATTAACTAGGTCTTCTTGAGAATAGCAGACCTATTTTTTTCGGACAACAAACTGTCAAACCCTGACGCAGTAGGGGTTTGACAGTTTGTTGTCCCCCCTTCAGAACATTGGCATTTGCTTCAGGAAGTGCGTCAGGAAACCTATCGTTTAGAATTTCTGGATGATGAGGATTTGATTACACCTTTTAACGGTTTAGGTAGGTTTTATAAAGGTCAAAGTTTCTCTCAGCAAGCAGAAGTTTGGTATCAGCAATGTCGGGATATTGTTAAACAAAGATTGGGTGAAGAACATCCGCATTTTGCCGCAGGCTAATAGCCCAAGTCCATTAAAATGGACTAAAAATTTTTGAATCATTACAAGGTTGCGACAATAGCTTCATCTAATATCATATTTAGTGCATCAAACTCGGTTGAGTCCACTGATTAATTCTTGTTCGGTTTCGTTTATTCTTGATTCAGGCGATCGACTAGTTCTAATATTTCTGAAGGAATGGTTATTGATAGGAAAAATTGTTAATTTATTATCATAAATATACTATAAATAATGCTAAAATAAGCAAATATCCAAGAAACAATTGAACTTTACCTTTCATCAACAGAACAATGAAACTGCGACAAAACATAAATGCTTTTATCCGTCCAGGCGAACAGAAAGGCTATGTAGCTGAGTGCTTAGAAATTTCTGTGGTAACACAGGGAGATACATTAGATGAAGTGGCAACAAATATCGTTGAAGCTGTTACTCTCCATTTGGAAGATGAAGATCCGGCTGAATTTGGATTAGTGGCTAAACCGACAATTATATTAACTTTTGAATTACAACCAGAATATGCCTAAAATCAAAAGATTATCGGGTGCAGAAGTAGTTGATATTTTCGCTAATTTTGGCTTTCAGATACACAGCCAAAAAGGGAGTCACATCAAATTGCGTCGCCAAGGAATTGCGGGAAAGGAAACTCTTACAGTACCTAATCATGCAGAGTTAGATACGGGAACTTGTAAAGCAATTTTCAGACAGGCAAGCAAATATATTCCAGAGTCAGAATTATATCCTTATTTTTATAGTTTGTAATCTCTGCGATCGAGTTAAAAGTTAAATTGATTACACCCAAAAATCCGCGATCGCTAATTTTAACATTTGATAACAACAAGAAAATTAGATAGTCTAAGATCGATGAAAGGTAAAACTTAGCTCTGAGGATCGTTTATGAAGAACAAGGATCAGAGAAAAATTTTATCGCTGTTATGTCATGGATCGGTGTTTTTTAGTTTTCTAATTGTGTCAATTGGTATACCAATTGCTGTTTGGTTATTCAACGAAGATCCGGTTGTGCAAGCGAATGCCAAGGAATCTTTGAATTTTCACATTAATCTTTATGTGTATGCGATCGCATTTGCCTTACTAATTTTTCTGTTAATTGGCATTCCGCTGTTGTTTCTGTTAGCGAGTGCCAGTTTTGTCATGCCCATTATTGCTATAATGAAAGTTTATCGTAATCCCCACCGTCCCTATTACTATCCATTTATTATTCGCTTATTGTAGTTTTGCTATAGATTTATGAACCTTTGGCAAGTAGAATATGTAACAACAAATCAATAGCAAAAATTGGCGCTGTTTATGGAAACATCTACCCCAATTGCCGGAATTTATGAAGTATGTATTGGAGTAGAGGATGCCATGCCTCTAATTCAATATTGGGCACAATTTGGTTATGCGATCGGGCAAACTGGAGAATTATCCCCAGAACAAGCATTCAACTTATATGGAGTTAATTCTAGTTTGCGTTCCTTTCGCTTATTTCATCAAGATTCCGACCACGGTTTAGTCCGCTTGATGATTTGGGAAAACCCAACAAATGAAGGGTTAAAATTAAGTTCAATGAAGCTGAAAGGCAACCGTTGGACTACTACATTAACTGCTGATTTAATGAATATTTTAAATCATACTGAAGCAGCAGTAAAAGCAGGTTTACCAATTGTATATACTTTTCCATATTGGGAAATTATCTATAACCAAGATAGACCAACTCGACCTTTTATCGATTCACCTACCGGGGTACGAGAAATGCTATTACTGCAACCTTTAACCCGACAAGTTTTGTTTCAACGCTTCAATTACAGTTTAACTGATTACGGAAAAATTAACGAAGGTGCGCCTTTCAAAGCTAGTCAAATTACTCATTTAGGTATCATTGTTCAGGACGATAGTAAAGAAATCCTACGTTTTTATGAAGAAACATTGGGTTTGCTGCGAGTAAGAGATGATGATGAAACTACTTATAATAGTTCGGCAGCGGCAAGAGAATTTTTTGATTTACAACCGCCAGAAAAGTTAATAGTTACAGCTTTTGACGATCCTCGTTCTTCAACTGATTTTAAAGCTGCACGTTCTGGCAGACTTTATATAATTCGCTTTCCTGAATCTATGAATTTAGAAAGTTGCTTTGAAAAAGCACAACCAGGCTGTTTAGGAATGTCGTTATACACTTATCGAGTGAGTGATATTGAAGAGTACTTTCACCGAATTAAAGAAAGTAATGTGAAAAGATTTTCCGAAATAGAAATTAACGAATTTGGCGAAAAAAGCTTTTCTTTTGTTGCGCCAGATGGTTATTTTTGGACTTTGATTGCAAAATAATTTATGGTGAGTTGTTTATGTTTAGCCGAGTTAACAGTTCAATTCTTTTAATGAGTTTAATTATCGTTATTTGCTTGGGTAACTTAGCGAATGCACAGGCAAACTTAAGCGAAGGAGCAAAAGTATTTATCAATGGAATTGGGCCAATTCGAGTGGGAATGACGGTTAATCAAGCAGCACAAGCAGCGGGAACTAAGTTAGTTCAAATTCAAAGCGGAGGTGAAGAAGGCGGTTGTTTATACTTTAAGCCACAAAACCAACCAAAAGGTGTTAGTTTTATGGTGACAAATAATCAAATTGCTAGAGTTGATATTCGAGAAAACAAACGCATTACTACAGGAAAAGGTGCAAAAATTGGGGATACTGAAACTAGAATTAAGTCACTTTATCCGCGACAAATTGAAGTAACTCCCCATAAGTATGTGCAAAATGGGCATTATTTAACTTTTGTTCCCAAAGATAATGCTGATAAAAATTATCGCGTATTGTTTGAAACTGATGGAACTCGCGTTACTCGTTACAGATCTGGTAAACTTCCAGAAGTTGAATTTGTCGAAGGTTGTCTTTAAGTAAACTGAAAATTATTCCTCAGCTTCAGGAATCGGAAATCTTTCCCCAGCTAAATAAGCATCAAAATGCTTTTTAAAGTATGTCCAAGAAGTCATATCATCATCTAAAGGAGATTTCGGCGCATTTTTATATAAAGGAACTCGCGAGTTAATTTCATCTTGCAGTAATTGCGGTAAATCAGTAAAATCTTTTACCTTCAAACCACTCGCACTGTAAATCAAATTACCAGCTTTATTTCCCATTTTCATCCAAGGTAGCCAAGGGCCGATTCTATCCCAAGCAATAAACATTTCTGACACTGTAACTGTGTCTGGATTTTCTAAATCTTTAGTCGGAACTGTCAGTTTAAATAACTCCGCAGCTTGATAAGTTTCTTGGGGACTGTAATCCTTAAATCTTTCATCTGCTGCTAAAGAATTAGGATAGGTAGGAAATAAATCAAAGACAAAAGTAGTAATTTCACCATTTACTTGTCCGGGAAACTTACCTTTAAAATGTCCTTCTACCGGACTATTAGCTACATGAACTACAGTCACAGTTTCCCCTGTCCAAGGGTTTTGCCATTTATGCAAAATTTCGCCTGTTTCCGGGTCAAGATAATAAGTTAATTCCCGTGAAGTAAAATCCCAACTATCATCATCATTAGCGATACATCTACTAACACTCATCCCCACAATGTTAAACAAACGTTTCTTTTTTTCATTAGGGACAAAAGAGTAGATTGAACCTGTCCAAGTGAGAAAAGTTTGATTTCCATCAAGGGAAGAACGCACTTTCACCCATTCTTTAGTATCAAATTCTTTTACTTGATTGATCATTGGTTAATCCTCTTAATAGGTAATTGTTTTTTGCCACTTTTTCTTCAAGATAACGAAATAACAATAGCCACAAAGGAAGAGAAACGTTCAAAGCAATTAGTCGCATTAAATGCCCAGCTGTGACTATTTCCACATTATGATTTAAGGAGAGGGCGACTAGGATCATTTCTGCTGCGCCTCCAGGTGCGGTGACTAGCATACAAGTTAGCCAATCCCAAGGAGTTAACACCCAGGCGAAAGTAGCAGCAATAAATCCGGCTACAATAGTTAAGCTTACAGGAATTAAAGCATAAACGATCGCTCTTTTCTTAATTTTCGGATTGTTTCCCCAAGCTTCACCAATGCTAATTCCTAGTAATGCTTGACCAATTAAGTTAACGATATAAGGTGGAGTAAAGTTGATCTCATGCAGAAATGGTACAAGATTTAAGAAATAGCTAAAGCTTGTACCTACTACTAACGCACCAAAGAAGAAAGGAGTGGGAATTTGCCATTTTTTAGCTAGTCGCACTACCAAAAATGTGCAGCTTAAGAGGATAATTAGCAACAGTAACGATAAACTACTTGCAGGGAATAAACTTTTGATTGAATTGCTTACAGAAGTAACATTACTGTTAGTTATTGACCGGGCTAATATTGGTATAATAATGACAACGCTGGTTACTCTGATTACTTGAACTAGGGAAACTATGGCAACATCTTTTTTATATTCAGCGGCAAAGCTGGACATAATTCCTACACCACCTGGGGTTGTGGCTAACATAGCTGTGAAGATGTTTGTGCGGCTAACTTTGGAGAAAAAACCGCCAATAAATACGCCAGTTATCATAATAAATAGCGTTAAAAATAGGAAGGTTGGTAATTGTGAGTAAACTGCTTCTAGGTTGCCGTTAGCTATAGAAAATCCGATCGCAGTTCCCACTAAAGCTTGTCCAATTTTTCTGCCTATCGGGTGTGGTTTAATATTCCATTTTGCGAAACGCGAAGTATAAATTGTTAAGGCACCAGCAGCAATGCCGCCAAATATCCAAGTAATTCCTCCTATGGGCAAAATTTTACCAAAAGCAAAACTGAAAGGTAAAGAAAGAAGTAGTTCTAAACCCAAAATTACTAACCAATTTTTTGCTATTCTATTGTTCACAGTTAAGTTTTTATTATCTCCAAAGTTAAGTAAGTTAGTTGCAAGTTTGCGGCATCAAACGATCGATCTCAGCGGGTAAGTTTGATTTGAGTTTCTGTTAATAAAGCCAGATTGACTAAATATTCGCTAGAAGCCATGTTTAGTTAAATTGTGATTCTTTTGTTTTAATATAGCATTAATACCTACATTAAGCTTCTTCCAGTGGAATAAATTCTTGTTCTATTTGGCGATATTTGGGAATACCGATAAATTCTTGGAAATCTTTAAATTGCACCAAGTCAGTAAAATTTGCGGTGGTGCCATGTTCTTTCAATTGGCGGAAACAAGCTGTCATTATTTGAGTTGTGGCTAAAAGTCCGGTGACGGGGAAAAAGGCAATTTTGAAACCCATTTCTTGTAATTCTGGGGCAGAAATTTCCGGGGTTTTCCCACCTTCGACGATGTTAGCAACTAATGGGACGTTGGGGAAGGTTTGTGCGATCGCCTTCAATTCCTCCACCGACTGCGGCGCTTCCACAAACAACACATCTGCGCCAGCTTCAATATAAGCCTTTCCCCGCCGAAAAGCTTCTTCTAAACCCAATGGCCCACGAGCATCCGTTCGGGCGATAATAACTAAACTGCTGTCTCCTCGCGCTTTCACAGCGGCGCGAATTTTTCCAGCGTGTTCCGCCATTGAAATCACTCTTTTCCCTTCAAAATGACCGCATTTCTTCGGCCATTCTTGGTCTTCCAAAATAATCCCAGCTAAACCCAATTGAACGGCATCTTTAACTATTCGCATTACATTTAAAACATTACCATAACCAGTGTCCATATCCGCAATTAAAGGAATAGTTATTGATTGGGCAATTCTGCCAACACTGTACAACATTTCCGTTGCCGTGAGAAAACCGTAATCAGGTAAACCAAGAGTAGAAGCAGCAATCCCAAAACCGCTGGTAGCCGCAACTTCAAAACCTAATTGTTCGACAATTTTTGCCCCCAAACAATCATAAACTCCAGGGATAACGATAATTCCGGGACGTGCAATTAATTGACGTAGTTTTTGTCCTGCCGACATAGAAGTAAATTTGTGAGAGATAGATTTATAATTTTGCCCTAATTTACTGGGCTATTGGTAGTTTTTTTCAGATTTTCGGTGAGAGAGTTGTTAATTAAGTATGCCAGAAGAAAACCAAACCCCGCCTAGACCATCGCGCACTCTAGTTCGTGCGGAACGTCATGTGGCAAAGCACTTACCAGATACACCTCAAATGCTAAAGCTTTTGGAGAAAGAAGGTAAAGCTCATGTTTTTCTGGACGAAGAAACAATGCTGAGAGTCACGCAGGAAATTTTTGACCGAGGAAATTTTATCGGAGTGATACGCAATCACGAACGCTATGGACTATTGTTTGATGAACCAATTGGCTATAGAATTGATAGACAAGGCGATCGCATCCCGCTGTACTACGCTGAAATGAAAATTTTGCGAGTGAAATATCATGTTGTCCCACGACCCAGACCAAGTACAGATAGCTGATTGGAAGTTCGTTGAAACTTGGATCGATCCAACTTTGGAAATTCCTTATTTATTAATGTTAGTTGGGGATATTGCTGGCAATTACAAAGTATACGACCCCAAAGAGAATTATAAGGTGATCTATTCAAGTCGCGACTACGAAGAAGTTAAATTATTCCTGCTTGAAGATGAATACGAACAAGTTGAAGGTCGCTACGAGGAATGAAGTCAAAAATGTGGACTGAAACCTTTTGATTACAACTATTTAGTCCTCTGAAGAGGACTTTCGCTATTAGCCTGCGAATTGATTCGCAGGCGGATTTTGGCACTCGTCCAAGATGGGAATAAACAAAGTAAACTCCGCGCAACACAACACTAAATAATCCAAAATTCTGCTGATAAAATTGCTTCTACATCTTCAGGAAATGGACAATCATCAGGGAATTTGATTTGAGGATAATCTTTTTGGGCATCTGCTAAAGCAACTTGCCAAATTTCGGCAAACACTTCTAATAAATAACCTTGTAAACTAGGAGATTGTTCTAGTAATCTTTGTAATTGTTTGCGTTGTTCTCTGATAGTTAATTCCCAGCTTCGGTAGTTTTCCGGTGTGGGAATGTAACAGCGTTTAAGTAAATGATTTAGGAGAACGTCCAGACGGTTTTTTAACTCTCTTTTGTCTCGTTTGGACAAGCTTTCAATCTCCTCAATTAGATTTTCTAAATCCAGTTCATCAAAGTTTTGTGCTTTCAACTTGGAGACGGTATCTTCTACCCACAAGCAAAAGTCACTTTCGTATAACTTACTTTTATTATCGAGAAACACTCTATCTGTCACTCGGCTACCTCCAAGTTTCGGGGGAATGCTTTTAGTATAAATCAAGCCTTTATACAAGCCTAATTATAACTAACAACTCGCCCTTCAATTGGTTCATATTCATCTTCTAACAACCAAAGTTGGGCTTCTTCGTAAGTTGAACTAGTAAAGATAATTTTGTAACCTTCAGTAGGATCGTATACACAACAATTCCCGGCTTTGTCACCAAGTAACAACAATATATAAGGAGGAAACAGCATTGCATCCATCCAAACTTCGGCAAATTCCCAGTTATTATTCACTAAATCTGGTGCGGGGAGTGACGTGGTATCGATTTTCTGCATCAATTTTCACCTCTCCATAAAATAGTGGGATGATTGAACCATCTGGACTAATTCTATAACCAATGGCTTCCTCGAATAACAGACCAAAACGCTCATAGCCTCTGATAGTTCCAGTGTAATTTCCTCTTTCAATTACGGTTTGAGCAACTCGATTCATTGTAGCTTCGTCGTTGAAAACATGAGCAGCCCTTCCACGCCGCAACAACCTTTGCACTTGAGGCGTATCGGGTAAATGTTTGGGAATATGACGAGTATCAAGAATTAATTCGCGTTCAATGCCACTCATAAATTTGAGAATATCACACGCTACAGTGAGATAATTTGCATAAGTTCTCAGTGATGAGAGATAAATGTAATTGAACAGCCAGTGGATAACTGTTAGTTGCGGAGTTATATATGAGTCGTCTGAGTGTTTTTGCTGCTAGTTTTATGTTTGCAGTTGCTTCTACTTTCCCATTAGGAGAAACTACGCCAACTATATTAAGTGCAATGGCACAGACGACAACAAATCAACAACAAAAAGCTGAGGCGGATAGATTACTTCAACAAGCACAACAGCAGTATCGTCAAAGTCAATTCCGAGAAGCATTACGAAATTTCGAGCAAGCTTTGGTAATCTATCGAGAAATAGGAGATAAAAGAGGGGAAGGGGTGACTCTGAGTTATATTGGCACAGTTTACGATAGTCTTGGACAGTACCCGAAAGCTTTGGAATTCTTTAGCCAAGCTTTAGCGATTTACAGGGAAGTTGGCAACAAGGCGTATGAAGGGACAGTTCTCCATAATATTGGGAATGTTTACAAAAATCTCGGACAGTACCCGAAAGCTTTGGAATACTTAAGCCAATCTTTAGCGATTTTCAAAGAAGTTGGCGACAGGGCGGGGGAAGAAAGGACTCTCGTTGGTATTGGGTTAGTTTACGACAGTCTTGGACAGTACCCGAAAGCTTTAGATTTCTATCAGCAAGCTTTGGCGATTAACAAGGAACTTGGCAACAGGGCGGAGAAAAGGACGATTCTTAATAATATTGGGAACATTTACCACAGTTTTGGAGAGTACCCAAAAGCTTTGGAATACTATCAGCAATCTTTAGCGATTTACAGGGAAGTTGGCGACAAGGCGGGTGAAGGAACGACTCTTAATAATATTGGGTCAGTTTACCGCAATCTCGGACAGTACCTGAAGGCTTTGGAATACTATCAGCAAGCTTTAGCGATTCACCAGCAAGTTGGTAACAAGGCTGTGGAAAGGCTAACTCTTAGTCATATTGGTTACTCACTAAACAAACAAAACCAACCAGAATTAGCCATCGTTTTCTACAAACAATCAGTTAACGTTACCGAAACTATTCGCCAAGATTTACGCAAACTACCCCAAGAACAACAAAAATCCTACACCGAAACTGTTGCATCTACCTATCGCGATTTAGCTAATCTCTTACTGGGACAAGGCAGAATTTTAGAAGCACAACAAGTTTTAGAACTCCTGAAAATCCAAGAAATCCGCGACTACACCCGCAACACTAAAGCGAGTAACCAAACTTCCGGCATCGACCTTAACTCCACTGAAGAACAGATTATCAAAACTCACGGCAGTTTAATCGCTTTCGGGCAAAAAGTTACGGAATGTCGCAAAACTCAATGCAGCGAATTAAGCCAACTCAACGATCAATTACAAGCTTTAACTACTCAATATAATCAAAGCATTGCTACTTTAAAACAAATTATCGCTAACCGTCGCGCCCAAGACGAAAAAGTTCTCGACCCCAACGACTTCGGACGCAAAGCTAGAGAAATTATCGCCGCCCAACCTGGTACTGTGTTAATTTATCCCTTCGTTGTGGAAGATAAAACTTGGTTACTTTTAGCCGCTGAAGGTGGAGTTCTCAAAAGTGTTGAAGTTCCGGTTTCTCGCAAGCAATTAGGGGAAACTGTGTTAAAATTCCGCCAATTACTGCAACGCCCTACTTCCGATATTCAGGAATTAAAAGCTACCAGCAAACAACTTTATGATTGGTTGATTAAACCTTTGGAATCTGAGATTAAAGGGAATAAAAAAGTTACTAATCTGGTCTTTTCCCTTGACCGAGTTACCCGCTATATTCCAATGGCGGCTTTGTTTGATGGGGAAAAATATTTAATTGAAAATTACACCGTTTCTACTATTTTATCAGCTGGGTTGACTGATGTAAGTAGTAGACTTCCCCCAGGCACCGCAAACACTCCCGTTTTAGGACTCGGTTTATCTAATGCAGTTGCAGGTTTTAACCCTTTACCAAATGTACTCGCTGAAGTAGATATGGTAGTCCGCGAAAATGACGCAGATAAAAACGGTATTTATCCCGGTTTAGCTTTCTTA
>NZ_JBHFNS010000086.1:0-20885 GCF_041929135.1 Floridaenema fluviatile BLCC-F154
TAGATATTTTCCTTTCTATATCAGGCTTTACCGTCTGACGCACCCTACTCGTTAATAAGTGATTTAAATGCGTAACAGCTTACTATCCAAAATTTGAGTTACTGAAATTACAGAGAATTTACCCTAAATTCACTGAATTAACTCATTGATTATTCGGAACTGCTTCAGTTTGTTCTTCTCCAGAAGAAGGTGTAACGGCAAAATTCATTCTTACCATTCCTCCTGGTGCTAAACGCACTAAACGCGATTGACTATTCTTTTCAATGTTGTACAAATTAGGCGCAAGAGTATAACCAGGAATACTGGTTAAATCCAAAGTTCCGCTGCGATATCCAGAGATTACATTAGCTACAGAAAATAATCCATCAGCATCAGTAGTAATACGATTGCCGTCATCTAAATAAATTACAGCATTTGGTATTCCTGGTTCTCCTGATTGTTGTTCTCCGTCAAAGTTTCTATCAACAAAAACTCTGCCAATAATTGTCCCACAGTCGGTGAGTATTCCGCTTCTAATTTGTAACTGAAAAGAAGCTGTACCACTGGCAATTTGTCGCTGTCCACTACTACCACTAACAGAGGCAACATTGCGTCCATTTCCCCGAAGTGAATCAGGAGTTAAGGTAACAGCATAAGTTATCGTCAGTGTTTGTTTCGCTGCAAGTTCCCCAGGAAAAGTGAAAATTAGTTTTCGATCGTCTACCGTTGCTTCTGGTAATTGCACCGAAGAATTTTGGTTATTGCTATCTGTAATCGCTCCTTTAATCGACTTAGAAGCAAGCCTTAATCCTAAAGGCAAGTTATCAGAAATTTGTAAGTTTTTTACGGTAGACTCACCAGTATTTCTAATTAACAGTCGATACAATACTGTATCTCCTGGTTCAGCTGCTTGGCGATCTGCTGATTTAATAATCTCCAATGTCGCAGGTACTAATATTGCACTTACCGACGTTGAATTTGATGTCGCAGTTCGCACATTTTGAGTTACATTATCTCTGTAATTAGCCGTGCTAGTATTTTGAATCGTAATTGTTTGAGCATCGGCTGTAGGTAAAGCTTGAAAAGCTAAAAAACCTGGCAAGATTAACCCTGTGAGCCATCTCGCTTGTTCGAGACGCTGTGGCAAAAATTTCATTGTATTGCAATCTTAGTTCACTCCTCATAACCAGAACTCAGCTATTTGTCACACCTCTGAAGTTAGATATTACGTGCAATTCACTCATAGGTCAACATCTAATTTGTAATTTTTCTCGATCCCGATCGGGACAATTATGTAATTAGTTTGTAACAAATAGTAAAATAACTATTATGTAAAGAAGTGTAAAAATCATGCGGGATCGAGTAGTTGTTGTAATTGGTGCTACAGGCGGAATTGGTGCAGCTGTCACCGAAAAATTGTTATCTCAAGGCATGAAACTAGTACTAGCAGCTAGAGACAGCCAGAAATTAAATGCTTTGGTGTCTGGTTTACACTTAAATCAAGAAGACAAAATTGTAACAGTTGCTTGTGATATTACCAACCCTTCTCAAGTCGAGAGTTTAATGGAGAAGGCGATCGCAAACTTCGGTAAAATCGACATTCTAATTAACGCCGCTGGTGCAGGAATTTTTAAGCAGTGTACTCACATCACACCAGAGGATTTAGAAGCTATGCTGAGTGTAAATTTACAAGGCAGCTTTTATACTTGCCAAACTGCTGCCAAATACATGAAAGAGCAAAAATCTGGACATATTTGTAATGTAATTGGCATTTTAGGTAAACATTCAATGGCAACAGCAGCGGCTTACTGTGCTGCTAAATTTGGTGTAGTCGGCTTCAGCAAGTGCATGGCTGATGAACTAAAACGCTTTGGTATTAAATTCACCCTATTTTACTTCGGCGGTGTCAATACACCTTTTTGGGATACCGTTAGTTTAAAAGTCGATCGCACAAAAATGCTCAGAAAAGAAACTGCCGCCGAAGCAATTTTATTTGCCATTTCCGCTGACCCCCAAGCAGTACCAATGGAAATTAATATTCAGCCAGAAAGCCACTTATTCTTCTAATCTCTTCGTCATTTGTTATAAAACTTTGGTGAGGTAGAAATTGAAAGAGACAACCTGGAATGAAAATCGATCACATACATTTCTATGTTGAAGATGCAACACTGTGGCGAAATTGGTTTATTAGCCAAATGGGTTTTCAAGCTGTTAGCACTGGGGTTTGGCAAAATCACACTCTAATAGAAGTAGTCAAAAATGGTACAGTATGCTTTTTTCTTTCTTCGCCGTTATTACCTGAAAGTCCGGTCGCCGAATTTTTGCGATCGCATCCACCAGGGGTAGCCGACGTTGCCTTTCGCGTCCAAAACATCGAAAAACTAATTACCCAAGCCCTTAATTACGGAGCAAAACTATTACAACCAATAGTTCAAAAACCCCAACTAAAATGGGCAAAAATTTCCGCCTGGGGAAACTTGACACACACATTAATCGAAGGTCAAGGAAACTGGGAATTAGGAATTGAAAACTGGCAAAACAAAAACCATTCATTTTCCAACTCTGCAACTCCAGTCACCTTTACTGGCATCGATCACGTAGTTTTAAACGTAGCAGCTGGCGAATTAGAACCCGCCGTAAACTGGTACGAAAAAGTCTTAGAACTACAACGTCAACAAACCTTTGCCATTCAAACAGATTGGTCAGCATTAAACAGTCAAGTACTAGTTCACCCCAACAAATTAGTTCAATTTCCCATCAATCAACCAGCATCACCAAATTCCCAAATCCAAGAATTTTTAGACTTTAACCAAGGCCCAGGAATTCAACATATTGCCTTACAAACTTCAAACTTAGTAGAGACCACTAAATTCCTAAGAAATGCCAAATTAAAATTTCTAGAAGTTGCTCCTACTTACTACACCGATTTACAAAAAAGACAAAACATTCCTTTAAACCTAGAAGAACTACAAGCAATTCAAGCCCAACAAATCCTCGTAGATTGGCAGCAAAACCTGAACAACAATCAATCAGAAATAGCTCCCTTACTCCTGCAAATTTTTACCCAACCAATTTTCGGACAACCTACCTTCTTCTTTGAACTAATAGAACGCCGCCTTGGTTATATTCAAGGTGAAAAAATTCCACCCCAAGGATTCGGAGAAGGCAACTTTCGTGCTTTATTTCAAGCAATAGAAAGAGAGCAAATTAAGCGAAGTCAATCTTAAAGAAGCAGGGGTAAAAGGAAATGGGGGGACAAGGGAAGTTTATTAACCCAAAACTCTCTCCAGGGCGGGTTTTGTTGTTAAGTTTTCTGTTATGAGTATAAATTTACCTGCTAAACCCGCCCCTACAACTCAAAACTTTCTCAGTCCCCAGTCCCCAAGATAAACTTATAAAAAATTAACAATTGCGAGATTTATGTTGAGACTGATTAGTGATTTCGACGGGCCAATAGTTGACATTTCGGAACGTTACTATCGAGTTTACGAACTCTGCCTAGAAAGAACTCGCCGTCAGGATCAGAAAGTACGTCATTTGTCGAAGGCGGAATTTTGGCAATTAAAAAGAGCGCGAGTTCCCGAAAAACAGATTGGGATGATTTCCGGCTTAGAAGAACAACAAGCGGAAGAATTTGCCCAAATGAGGAAAAAAACTGCCCATACTCAGCCTTACTTTAAATATGACGAGTTAGCGCCTGGAGCCCTTGCCGCTTTAGAGAAAGTCCAACGTGCGGGAATAGACTTAGTAGTGTTAACCATGAGGCGCGTCAAGGAATTAGACTATGCCTTTGAAAGCTTTGATTTAGGGAAATTTTTCCCAGAAAATCGCTGTTATCGCCTGAGTAACGATTACCGGAAAAAGAGCGATATAGAAGACAAACCGATACTAATGAAAGAAGCATTAGGGAAACTGCCACCTGCTAGTGATACTTGGATGGTAGGTGACACTGAAGCTGACATAATGGCAGCTAAAAGGCATGGAATTAAGGTAATTGGGGTTTTGTGCGGAATTCGCGATCGCACCTCCCTAGAAGCCTTCCATCCCGACCTAATACTGAACAATTTCAGCGAAGCAGTAGATTTCTTACTTCATCAAACTGGGAAACAAGCTGGATAATAAAGCCTACTCAGAGAATAAAAAAAAGAAGCAAGGAGAATTGAGGGAGTTTTCAATACCAGAACTCCCCCCCGCTTCCCTGCTTCCTGCCTCCTGCTCCCTAAAAAAGCCTTAACGGAGAAAAGCACTCACCAACCAAAGAATCATAAAAGAGATCCAGGCGGCTAAAGTTTCTCCTGTCAAAGGCATGGGCAAATTATTGATTTGTGTGGTCAGTAAACTAGCCAACACCCCCCAGAGAACCAAGCCAAGAGTCAACCCTGCCAAAGAAAGCAGGACCGATCGCCCTAGCTTACGTTCCTTCCGCGTGAGAAAATAGAGACTAGCGAATACTCCTAAAGCTAAAGCAAAAGAGGGTTGGTAAAAACCCAAACCAGCCAAGACAAGAAAAGCGCCCGTTGTCCACAGGATATCTGCTCGACTTGGAGTATCCAGAAAACCTTGCAGCCATGCGGGGGGCTGCTTTACCGAGATTGGTGGTGGACTAGGGGGAGTTTGAGAAAAGCGTTGTTCAGCAAACCTGATGCCTTCAGGAACGGGAATTCTGCCCTCCTGACGCATCCGCAAACGCTCCATCAAGATGGCATCATAAGCTGTCTCTATAGCTTCTTGTCGTTTTGGGTCGTTACTATACTCTTGGGTTAAACGATTACGAGCCGTTTGAATTTCATCGAAAGTAGCATTCTCTGGAATTCCAAGTTGCTCGTAAGGATTTTCTACACTCATTTCCTCCTAACCTCCTAGACATCCCGTTTAGCCACAGCTTTGGCTCGACCCCAAGCTGCTTGTGGTTTTACGATCAATTACATTCTCCCCTGATCTGGCTGGTTACGGCTACCATTTAGTTTTTGACTAGTCTAGCCTGTTAACCAAAATGGGAAAACATTTTAATCTATGGTTTAGTGTGGTGCTATAGAGGGAAGAATAATAGTGGACTACTATGAAACCCTCTAATCATTTAAAATGCTCTTACACAATTAATATCGGAAATCAATATTCAGCCAAGTTGCTTTAATTACTTCTTCCTAATTAGTATTCAGCTTCTTCGGTTTGCATCTTGCGTATTTAATTCTCAGTGTAAAGTGGTGGCTATGGCTCTCCCCAAAATCCTTGTTGTTGATGACGATCCTGCGGTCAGGAACCTAATACAGCGTTTTTTGAGTAAGCAGTACCAAATGGAGTCTGCGGCTGATGGTAAGACAGCGATGACTTTATTTGAGCAGTTCAATCCAGATTTGGTGATTTTAGACGTGAACTTACCTGACGCGAATGGTTATAACCTGTGTCAAGAAATGCAAAGTCGGACTGGTGTATTTGTGCTAATGCTCACCAGTAGGGGAGACGAAGCCGATAAAATTACCGGATTTTCCAAAGGTGCAGATGATTACATAACCAAACCTTTCAGCTTAAAAGAGTTGGGAGTCAGGGTAGCAGCTATATTGAAGCGCCAGCGGGCTGTCACTACTGGAGAACAGCAACGTATTGTGTTGGATCAGTTAATGATCGATCCGGTACGTCGCGAAGTCACGCTCAACAATTCCAGCGTTCCGTTGACAGCTTTAGAATTTGATTTGTTACATTTCTTAGCAAGTCATCCGGGACGAGTTTGGCGACGATCGGAACTAATCCAAGCTGTGTGGGATTATGAATATGTTGGAGATCAGCGTGTAGTTGATGTCCATATCGGTCAAATTCGGAGAAAACTGGAAACAGACTCGAATCAACCAGTGATGATTCAGACGGTTCGGGGTGTGGGCTACAAATTTGAGGTTCCCGAAACGACTGAGGCAAATAACAAATCTCAGCAGTAATCAATTTCGGGTTCTGGCTGGTGTAAAACCCAGCCCTTTCATTAATCATCTCGCTAATTTCGTTCCTGCTGCTTGAGACGTTGAAGTATGACTATGAAATCTGATGTAGCTTCCAAAAAAATACTTATTGTTGAAGATGATCCGGGAACCAGAAATTTAATTCATAGGTTCTTAAAACAAAGTAAACAAAACTATCAAATTGAGTCGGTCATAGACGGTACGACAGCTTTGACGGTGTTCGATCAATTTCAACCAGATTTGGTAATTTTGGATGTAATTTTGCCAGATACTATTGGATTCAAACTCTGCGAACAAATGAAAAGCCGTAGGAGTGTCATGGTAATGTTGTTAACCAGTTTGACGGATGTTAAATCCCAAATTGCTGGTCTGGAATTTGCTGATGCTTATATGACTAAACCTTTTTATGTTGAGGTTTTGGAAAAACAGGTAGAGGCTTTATTACGACGAGCAGAACCAAGTGTTAATATTCCGGCTAGATCTGAAGCTTTAGTGCTGGAAAATCTGGTAATCGATCCGGCAAGTCGAGAAGTTACCTTAAACGATCAATTGGTTACTTTAACTCCTTTAGAGTTCGATTTGTTGTATTTTTTGGCAACTCACCCAAATCGAGTTTGGCGACGTAAGGATTTAATGCGGGAAGTTTGGGGATACGAACATCACGGAATAGAAGGTGCGGAAGATCGGGTTGTGGATGTTCATATTGGTCAAATTCGCAAAAAAATTGAAACTAATTCCAGTCAGCCAAAATTTATTAAAACGGTGCATGGTGTGGGTTACAAGATGGAAATTCCCGAAGCTTCTTAAGGGGCAGGGGGGCAGGGGGGGCAGAGGGGCAGGGGGGCAGGGGGGGCAGAGGGGCAGGGGGGCAGAGGGGCAGGGGGGTAGGGGAG
Source organism: Floridaenema fluviatile BLCC-F154 (assembly GCF_041929135.1). Classification (NCBI taxonomy): domain Bacteria; kingdom Bacillati; phylum Cyanobacteriota; class Cyanophyceae; order Aerosakkonematales; family Aerosakkonemataceae; genus Floridanema; species Floridanema fluviatile. Next base: position 6,821 of record NZ_JBHFNS010000086.1, read on the forward strand.
AAATTTATCCTCTGCTGCTTTCTGCCTTCTGCTTTCGCTTTCTGCTGTCACTAAGCTGAGTGGCGGAAGAGGGTTTCTAGATAGACTTGGGCGGCTCGGCGGTAGCTGCGTGATGTTTCTGGGGTGTGGCTGTCTCCGTTTTGGAGTAGAAACAGGGACAGGGCGGCGGTGAATACTCGGTCTTGATCCCATTCGGGATGGGTTTCTAGGTAGCTTTTCAGGGATTCGTGTAGAGCTTCGGGAATTTCGGCAAGCATACAAACGTTGGTATTCATAGGATTCCTCTATAGGTTATGGGTCGAAGGTTAATGTGTTGAGTTGTTGGTGGGTAGTTAGGGAAAAATTTACAGAATTTTTTGGCAACTAACTACTGCTTATTGACAATTGACCACTGATGATTGGCTGTTGAATATATGGTAGTCGCATCATTTTCTGCGATCGGGGGGTAGGGTTGTCAATGATGCGAAATGTTACAAACATCCACCTATAATTTTACAAGTGACGAAATCATAGGGGTTTTGGGGCATTTTTCGTTACATTTCTTTACTAATTTTGCGTGTATCATCCCTTCTATGTTCTCTTTGGGAAAATTCCCCAGTTAGACGGGAAGTGCCGATCTGTTCGTTTAACCCTGTGGAAAACTAAGTGGATATTGTGGAAAAACCAGAAGTACTTTGTGGAAACGGTGTGAAATCTGTGGGGAAAATTTTGGTTAAGAATAAGAATTGCAAAAATTTGGGGATTGGGGAGATGGGGAGAAGTTCCTTAATTTACATCAACAATTCTCCTCTGCCCCCCTGCACCTCTGCACCTCTGCACCTCTGCACCTCTGCACCTCTGCACCTCTGCCCTTATTGGCTGAGGGTGTGGCCTAAGACTTGGAAAACTTGGTGTTGGTGGAAGAGTTCTACTAGGTCGATGTTGAGTTTGCCTTTGCTGGCTTCTTGTTGGAGGATTTGCAGGGTGGTTTCTACGGGTAGTTTGCGTTTGTAGGGGCGATCGCTTGCGGTTAAAGCGTCGTAGATGTCGGCTATGGTTAGGATTTGGGTTTGTAGGGGAATTTCGTGTTTTACTAAACCGTGAGGATAGCCGCTGCCGTCTAATTTTTCGTGGTGTCCGGCGGCGATTAGGGGTACTTGTTTGAGGTGTTTTGTCCAGGGAATTTGTTCGAGGAATTTGTAGCTGTGGGTAACGTGGGCTTCGATCGCTTTTCGTTCTTCTGGTGTTAGGTTTCCTCTTGGCACCATTAACTGTTCCATTTCTTCTAGGGAAACCAGTGGTTTTAGTTGACCATCAATGTCACGATATTGATATTCAGATAATTCGGTTAGTTCAATTAATGCTTCTTCTGATAGGGCTTGAAATTTTTTAGTTTCAAATGTTTCTGGTTCATTAATTTCTAATAATAGTTTCCAGTAATGATTAAGTTTGGCGATTTTTAGCTGAAGTTCTTTATCAATTTTTTCTATTGATTCGCAATGAGGACAATTTAATTTATAGTTGTTGATTTCATGGTGATGAAATGAGGAGTTAAGTAATTGCTTAAATTTGGTTTCGGCACATTCTATTTCTAGGTTGCGTTGTGCTAATGCGAAGCGATAGCGTACTATTTCTAGTTGTTCTGGATAAAGCTTTTTTCGCTTTTGTAAAATGGTTTCGGGAACACAGACTTTACCAAAGTCATGTAATAAAGCGGCGTAGCGAATTTCTTGGATTTGATGGTCGTTAAAATAAATTGATTTGAATTTACCACTGGTAATTGAGTTAACTTCTTGGCTTAAGCGGACGGTGAGTTCTGCTACTCGTTCGGAATGACCATAAGTTGTGGGATCTCGGAGTTCAATTAAATGTACTGAGGCTTTAACGAATCCTTCAAATAAGTTTTGAATACTTTCTTGTAATTGATTGCGTTCAATAGAGATTGCTGCTTGAGAAGCGAGACTTCTGATGATACGTTCTTCCCAATTGGAATAGGTTTTGGTAACTGTAACCACATTTTCGGGGGTGATGGCAACATCTCGTTTAATTTTGCGATTAATTAGTTGAATTACGCCAATAATTTCGCCTTTTTGGTCTTGCATTGGTAAGACTAAGACCGATCGGGTGCGATAAGCAAAACTATCGTCATAAGTTTTGTCTATTTGGTAAGGGACATTTTTTGGTAAGTTATAAGCGTCTGGCAAGTTTAAACTTTTTCCGGTGAGTGCCACATATCCAGCTAGGCTATTTTGGGTAATCGGCATGGCAAATTCTTTAAATGTTGCCTGGGGTAGGGAATCGTTCTGTGTGGCTTTAAATATTAATTTAGGAACGCTATCTCTTTGGTCTATGAGATAAAGACTACCTGCGTCGCTAAAGGTGATTTCTCGACTTTTGCTTAAAATAAGATTGAGTAATTCTTCTAAATCTTGGCTACTAGAAAGTGCTGTGCCAATTGCCAGGAGTTGTTCAATTAGTTCAATTTGTTTGCTGGTTTCTAGCATTTTCTCCTGCTGGGGGAGGGAACAGAGTTTGCCATCCAGAAAGATCATAAATTTTTCCTTTGCGTTTGAGAGCTATTTTTAGTAAAAAATTTCTTCTCTAGTTTATTTGAATTGATTGTACTGAAAATTTTGGGTTATTGCACAGCGGCAAAAATAACCATCATGGTGAAAACAGCTAAAAAAGCTGTTTACGAACCTTATTTATGTTTGCACCCTGCTTTTTGTACTTGCTAATTTTGGGCAATTACTCTGAGTTTTTATCCAAAAATAGTTGCTGGTTTTTAGCTTTTTTGGTGGTGATTTTTTGCGATCGCCTTTAATTCAAGTTGGCAGTGAACTAACTACTCCTCTTCTACACCCTATCTCATCCATTAGGGGGATTGACAAGATCGAAATCACAAAAAACGGAAAATTTTATCTAAAAAAGAGATAAATTACCATCACACCTCAATACTTCTCGGTTAAGCATTTTTTGCCTTTGTAGGGGCGAAGCATTCGGACAGAAAATCTAGGGTTTGAGTCATAAATTGTCGCCCGAATGCTTCGCCCCTACTCTTAACCGAGCAGTATTGCATCACACCTGATAATCCGAATGTTAAGTTATAACACAGTTTCTTGACCTGTTTAGCTAAAATTCTGTAACTTTGAATACAGAATTAATGAGATTTTAGAGCATTGGCTAAGGAAAATAGTTCCCTAAAGCCTGTGAAAGTCTTAGGAATGGACTGTTTATTTTGATGATGAGGAAGGATGATGAAACTCGACATTTGCCAGTCGGAGGTTGGTACAGGTTTGCCTTCCTATTCCTGGGATTGGTGGACAGAAAATGAAGCGAATCAGTTCCCCCAGGAATTAGAACCCTCTACTTGGGTGAAACTTTCGGAAGTTCCCAGTTCTTTTAGTTTTGAGGAAGCACTGTTGTTGTGTCAGTGTTCCCCGGATTCATGGCTAGCTTGGATTCCCGATCATGGTGAAGCTGTGCTGCATAGGAGTCAGTTTAGTTAAAAAGTTTAAGTGAAATCCTGTTCTACCTACGTCATTTGTGTTTGACGTAGGTTTTTTATTTCAGTTTTTGGTTGAGGGAGTTTGTGGTTTTAATTGTTGAATGGTGACTTGAATAGCTAGGGCTAAAAGTCCCAGAGAGATTAGGCTAAAAACGCCTGTTGCTAGGGTGCTCATGCCAATAATTAAGGTACGAACGGCGGATGTAATGTTAACAACAAGATAGTTGGGGGAATGAATTGGTCGATTGGCAAAATATTGAGCGATCGAAGAAGTTAGAAAGTAGCAAGCGATCGCCATTGTTGCGGCAACTACGGAGCCAATTATACAGCGGAAAATACTTGGTGGGTTGCTGTTAGTTTCGCTGGCCGAGGAATTAGATTTTTCGGGGGTTTTTGGTTCGTTCATGGCTGATACCAATTAAAAGATTTTTTAGAAAGGTTGATTAATTTTCTACGGTGATTCCGGTGGGGCGAAATCTAGTAATCCAGAGGTCTAAATCGGGATTGTTAATGGTAGTTTCTACTTGATTTTTTATCTGTTGGGCTTGAGTCAATGATTCGACGAGGGCAAATACGGAAGGTCCCGATCCTGACATCATTGTGCCTAAGATATCTTGATTTTGAAAGGCTTGGCGCAGTTGTTCTACTTGGGGATGGGCTGGTAATACAACTTTTTCGAGATCGTTGTACAGAGATTTACCAATTTTTTTGCTATCTTTGTGAGCGATCGCACTTACTAAAGCACCTGAGTTTAGTTTAGTCGATCGTTCTTGTATTGTCGAAGTATCACAGGCATAAGTATCAGCAAATTTTTCCCGATAAGTAGTATAAGCCCAAGCTGTTGAAACTCCTAAACTCCGATATTTTGCTAAGACGAGGTAGAGGTTATCTAAATCTGGTAATGGTGATAATATTTCTCCTCTTCCAGTAGCAATTGCTGTGCCTCCGGCGATGCAAAAAGGTACATCAGAACCGAGTAATGCGGCTAATTCTTGTAATTCTGATTGAGTTAATCCCAAGTTCCACATTAAGTCTAGTCCGATTAACACAGCGGCAGCATTTGTAGAACCTCCAGCTAAGCCAGCAGCAACGGGAATTCGCTTATCTATTTCAATATCAATTCCACCGAATTTGGCAAAGCATTCGGGAAATTGTTCTGCCATTAATTTTGCTGCACGATAGGCAATATTGGTGCGATCTAGTGGTACTTCAGGGTGGTTACAATGCAAGCGGATATTATCAGTACCGTTGGCATTAATTTCAATACAATCGGCTAATTCTATGCTTTGCATAATCATTGCCAATTCGTGAAATCCATCAGGGCGCATCCCTAAGATTTCCAGATAAAGATTGATTTTGGCTGGGGCAATTAAGGTGTAAGAACGCATTTGTTTGGTAAGTTATCGGGTAAGGCAGAAGGCAGAAAGCAGGAAAAGCATAATTCCTGATTTTTTTAATTCATTAGTGTAGGGTAGCAGAAATGATTGAGTAATTGAAAACAGATAAAAAGCTCAATATAAAAGCCTTATTCTTTTTGATCTTCTGTCTGCTGCCTGCTGCCTTCTGGTATTAGTCGGTTGCTTAGTTCTACCCATTGTTGCACGCTGAGGTCTTCGGCGCGAACTTGGGGATTTATTTCTAATTGTTCCAGTATTTGGGTCAAGCGATCGCGTTCCACCACACTTTTTAAATTATTTCGTAACATTTTCCGTTTTTCGGCAAAACCGAGTTTGACTAAGGTATCTAAAAACTTGGGATTTTCGGCAGGGTAATGTATTTGCGGTTGTAGACGTACTATGGCAGAATCTACTTTTGGCGGTGGATAAAAGTCTTTTGCTGGTACGGAGTATATTAACTGACAATCTGCTAAGTATTGTACTCTAACTGATAAGGCTCCAAAGGCTTTTGATGAAGGTTGGGCGTAGAGTCTTTCGGCAACTTCTTTTTGGACTAATAATACTATTAAATCGTAAGGTTTGATTGCGGGTTTGGCAATTTTACCTAAGAGTTTTTCTAGGATTGGCCCGGTAATATTATAAGGAATGTTGGCGACTACTTTATTAGGGTTTTGAAATTGGGCAAAGTTGGCTAATTGGCTGTCTAAATCGAGGGTGAGAAAGTCGCCTTGTAAGAGGAGAAAGTTTTCCGTTTTTCCCAGTTTTTTTACTAAGTTTTGACATAAGTCGCGATCGATCTCAACCGCTAAAACTGATTCGGCTAAGGGTAAAAGGTAACGGGTTAAATTGCCTGTTCCGGGGCCAATTTCTAAGATGCGATCGCTTTTACTTATTTGTGCTGCTTTCACAATTTCATTTAAAGCTTTTTCACTTTTTAGCCAATGTTGAGCAAACTGTTTCCGAGGACGAAAAGACATGACAATTTTAGATTAGGGATTTTCGATACAGCAAAAATATGCGAAGATACTAATTGTAGCGTATCATAAGCTTATAAAGATTTTTTTGCTGCCAGAGTGCGGAGAAAATATTCACTAATCTAACCATCCTCTAAAATCCAATTTAGGTGTGGAACTTCTTTTTCTCTTTGTGTCCTCTGCATCTGGAACAGTTCAATAAGGCTCTCTGTAAATAAAATATAATTGCTCTAGATCTGTAGAGGTGCTGTTAATGTCTACTTCTTCAATTTTAGAACCTCGAACAATTAGTAACAGTGACGGTTTAAAAGAGTTTAACCGCTTGTTTAATAATGATGTAGCTACGATTGATGATGCAGCCTTAAAATTGAAGGTTTATTGGCAGAGGTGGGCAACAAGTTTTGATGCTCAATGGTTTGAAGCAACGGAAAATAATGCGAAAATTTTGATGGGTAAAAAGCTACTTTCAGAGATAGAAAAAGCTAAGTTTAGGGTTGCGGAAACAATTAAGTTAGCTTTAGGAGGGGAAACTGTAAAAGCGCCAATTGCTTTACCGAAAAATCCTGTGAGTAATGAGGAAGCAATAGCGGCTTTTTATGCAATTTTCAAAAGTCGGGAAGTGGCGGATAAAGAAGTAACTAAGTTAGTGGAGAATTGGGAGAAATGGGCGATCGCATTTGGCGGCGAATTTTTTGCTGCTGATGATTACAATGCTCAAGTTATTGCCGGAAGATTAATTGCCAAGGCGATGAATGATGCCAGGGAAAAAGTTACTAATGCAATTATGTTAGCAATTGCTGGCAAGCAAATTTCTCCCTTTACAGAGATAGAAAATCTTGCAATTCCTCAATTTCCAATGGAATTGGAACAGGCAAAAGATAGATTGCAAGTTTATAAAGATTTTATCACTATTGCTGTTAATCAAGGAGCAAATGACGATCGTCTAGCTTTGTTATATCAAGGTGTACAAACTTCTCCTTATAAGTCAGAAATTAAGGATTATCCAGAACGTTTATCAACTAAAGATTATCAGCAAGTTGAGGCGAGTAAAGAACTAGAAAAATCGGGGAATTTCACTGCTTATCCCTCAGTGGGTGAAGTGCCGAAAATTGACGAAAAAGCTTTAGATTTTTTGCATGAAGATATTCAGGAAGCTTGTGTTTGTCTGGCGAGTTTTGCAACGGGAAATTTGCTTACTTATTGGTTAGGAAGAAATGCTTTAACCAAGGGGCAATTTTGGAGTACGACGAAAATTTTTCCGATTCTTAATGTGGTTTCTAGAGTTAATGCTAAGTCACCGAATACGGATGTTGATGATTGTGTGATTCGCGATCGCGATCGGCGCAAAAGAGATGTACCATTTTATGAGTTATTATGGGATGTGGTTAGTTATGGCGATCGAATTGCTAGTTCTAATTCCTTAGCAGCGATGTTTAGACGCTTCGAGACTCGCCAAGGATTAGAAAATTGGCTGAAAAAAATCACCGGAAACAAAAGCTTAGAATACCGGGGTGGATACGGCGAACCACCTTACATTTATCGCCCAGAAATTTACGATTTAAAGCAAAAAAAAGTTGTATTAACTAACACCTCAGAAGGGACTCCTGGCGAAAATTTAGTCACAGCGTATGACTTAACTCGCAGCATTACCATGTTAGGTTGGCATCAACATCTACCTTCAGAAATAAAATTGCCAAATGCCCAATGGGACAGTTTAGAATGTATCGTCAGAGCAATGGGAACCGATGCCTGTCGTTATACCGACTTGGCAATTAAGAAACTAGGAATAAAAAAATTCATTAGTTCCCCAGTCATTATTTCTAAACTGGGAAATGGCTATAGCAATAGTAGAAATAGATACGAAATTGCTTATGTGATGCTGATACAATTCACCGATGAACTTTCTCAGACGGAGAACAATTCAGCTAAATTAAGAAGCTTTGCTCTAACTCTCAGAGGCGCAAGCAAAAATGCCGTCAAACTTGATGCAAGAATCGCCGCCGAAGTAACAGAAATCTTGCGGCGAGTAGTCAATGATGAGTTCGTTTAAATTGTAAATAAATCTTAAGATTTAACAAAATTTTCCATTTTCACAATTTTGGTGTACCAGTATACTAAAATTCTGGGGAACAGCCCATAAAATACCAAATTCCAGTTACAAAATCCCCTATCTTTGGACTGTTGAACTTGAGGAGTAGAGTAAAAAAGAGATGAGCAGAAAAATTAGTCGGCGCAAGTTTATTTTCTACAGTTCTGCCACATTGGGTACAAGCATTTTGTTGAAAGCTTGTGGTAGTACAAACGAAACAGCAAAAACTTCCGATGCAACAACTCCCGCAGCAAACACAACTCCCACAGCAGCACCAGTAGTTGCGACCGGAGACGCAATTAAAGTCGGAATTTTACACTCTTTAAGCGGCACAATGGCAATTAGTGAAAAGAGTGTGGTCGATGCAGAACAATTAGCAATTGAGGAAATCAATAAATCTGGCGGTGTTTTAGGTAAACAAATTCAACCAATAGTTGAAGATGGTGCTTCTGACTGGCCTACTTTTGCCGAAAAAGCGAAAAAATTAATTGACCAAGACCAAGTAGTTACTATTTTTGGTTGTTGGACTTCTGCTAGTCGTAAAGCAGTTTTGCCAGTTTTTGAAGAAAAGAAACATATGCTTTGGTATCCTGTGCAATATGAAGGACAGGAATGTTCCAACAACATTTTTTACACTGGCGCTGCACCAAATCAACAAATTGAACCTTCCGTAGATTGGCTGTTGCAAAATAAAGGAAAAGAGTTTTTCTTAATTGGTTCAGATTACGTTTTCCCCCGCACTGCAAACACAATTATTAAAGCGCAGGTAGAAGCTAAAGGTGGTAAGATTGTCGGGGAAGATTACTTGCCTTTAGGTAGTACCGAAGTTACTCAAATTATCAGCAAAATCAAACAAGCTTTACCCAATGGCGGAGTAATTTACAATACTCTCAATGGTGATAGTAATGTTGCCTTCTTCAAACAATTGAAAGATGCTGGATTGACACCAGATAAATATCCTACGATGTCCGTTAGTATTGCCGAAGAAGAAGTCAAAGCTATTGGGGTTGATTATCTTAAAGGACATTACGCCGCTTGGAATTATTTCCAAACCGTTGATACACCAGAAAATCAAAAATTTGTGCAAGCTTTCAAAGCTAAATATGGCGCTGACAGGGTAACAAATGACCCGATGGAAGCTGCTTATATCGCTGTTTATTTGTGGAAACAAGCAGTAGAAAAAGCTGGAAATACTGACATTGAAGCAGTAAGAAAAGCCGCTTTAGGGCAAACTTTAGTTGCGCCTGGTGGGAAAGTAACAATGGACAATAACCACCACATTTATAAAACAGTTCGCATCGGTGAAGTTGGGGAAGATGGCTTATTTAGAATTATTTCTGCCAGCACTGCACCTGTTCAACCTATACCTTGGAATCAGTATGTAGCAGAAACAAAGGGTTATTCCTGTGATTGGTCTGACCCCAGTAAAGGAGGCAAATTCTTGGTGAAACCTTCTTAAAAATATCAGAGTTTTGGGGTGGGCCTTGCTCACCCATTCAGTAATTCCAAGTCAGGAAATTTATCTAAGCGGTTTTCCGAGGTAAAAGTGCAGTGGTAGAATTTTTGAATGTATTGTTTAGCGGAATTAGTATTGGCTCAGTTTTATTAATTGCGGCGTTGGGACTAGCCGTGGTTTTTGGGTTAATGGGTGTAATTAATATGGCTCACGGCGAGTTAATTATGCTAGGAGCTTATACGACTTTCGTGGTACAAAATGCTTTTAAAGGTTTAGGAAGTCCGATTTCGGAAATATATATTATTTTAGCGATTCCAATTGCGTTTTTAGTGACAGCTTTGGTGGGATTATTATTAGAAAGAGGTGTGGTGAGATTTCTTTATGGTAGACCATTAGAAACTTTGCTAGCAACTTGGGGTGTAAGTTTAATTCTGCAACAGTTTGTTCGCAGTGTTAACTGGGTTTTAGTAATTGGTCTTGTTTTATTTTGTCTGTTATTTTTTGGTGCTTGGTGGGTGGTGTCTCGTCGTCCAGATTTCACGAGAATTCGTAATTGGTTTTTCGCGGTCATGCTACCTTTATCAGCGGCTATTTCAATAGTAATAGGTGTGGTTTTAGCCCAAACTTACAAATTAGCAGTTACTCAGCCTTGGTTTGGCGCACAAAATGTTAACGTTACTGCACCTAAATGGTTACAAGGTGGCTTAAATATTGGCGATTTGCGATTTCCTTATTCCAGGTTATTTATCATTTTTCTAACTATCTTATGTGTGGCGGGAATTTATTATTTCTTCCAACGTACTGCTTGGGGTTTAAGAATTCGCGCAGTGACGCAAAATCGCAGCATGAGTGCTTGTTTAGGAATTCCCACTCAAAAAGTAGATGCTTTAACTTTTGCGCTGGGTTCGGGTTTAGCTGGAGTGGCTGGTTGTGCGATTAGTTTATTAGGTTCTGTGGGGCCAAATACGGGACAAAATTATATTGTAGATACGTTTATGGTGGTGGTTGTTGGTGGTGTAGGAAAATTAGTTGGTAGTATTGTGGCGGCGTTAGCAATTGGTACGGTTAGTTATATTATTGGTTCCAATGCTTTAGCACCTTTACTCGCACCAATTCCACCTTTGGCAGATTTCTTTGCTTTCTTTGCAACTACCAGTATGGCAAAAGTGATGGTATTTGCTTTAATTATTGTGTTTTTACAAGTGCGTCCGGCTGGTTTGTTCCCGCAAAAGGGTCGGACGGTGGATGCTTAATTGGATTGGGAATTTTTGGGTAATTAAAGAGAGTTAATTAGTCAGGAGGGGAGAATGCCAGAAGATGAAAATAGGGCAAATATTCGCAAGGTTTATCATTTCCCTCGCGTGCGTAAAAAAGGGGCAAATGGGCAAGGTCAGGAAAGTTTCGATGAACCTGTAAGTGTAAAGGATACGATGCCAAAATTTCAGAGTTTAAAGTTAAAATATCCCTTTTCTACTAAACACAAGTCTATTTTAATTGAAGCGGGAATTGTGAGTGCGATCGCACTGATTACCATCTTCCTCATCCCCCCTTTACTAACCGTTGTCGGACAAGCATTTCGGGTTAGTTTGCTCGGACGTTTTCTGGCTTTAGCAATTGTTGCTTTAGGAATTGACCTGATTTGGGGTTACACCGGAATGCTAAGTTTAGGTCATGGGGTATTTTTTGCTTTGGGTGGTTACGCCTTAGCAATGCACCTGCAATTAGCACCTTTACAACCTGGTCGTTTACCCGAATTTATGGGTCTTTACGGTGTCCAAGAATTACCCTGGTTTTGGCAACCTTTTTACTCTTTTCCCTTGACGATTATTGCCTTAGTAATTATTCCAGCTTTGCTAGCTGCGGTACTAGGTTATTTAGTATTTCGTAACCGAATTCGTGGCGTTTATTTTTCAATTTTAACTCAGGCAGCGACGATCGTTTTTTTCAACTTCTTCAACGGACAACAAAAATTATTTAACGGAACTAATGGGTTAACAAATTACAAAACTATCTTGGGTTTTGATGTTAATGCACCGCAAACTCAATTCCTTTTTTATACACTGACAATTGTAGTCTTAGCTTTAGCTTATGGCTTTTGTCGCTGGCTAACAACTGGCAGATTTGGCAGGTTACTTGTAGCAATTCGAGATGATGAAAGTCGGGTGCGCTTTTCGGGATACAACCCTACAGGATTTAAAGTTTTAGTATTTGCAATTTCCGGGGGACTCGCGGGAATTGCTGGAGCATTGTATACTGTACAAACTGGGTTAATTTCTCCTAAAGCAATGGATATTGCCTTTTCTATTGAAATGGTAATTTGGGTAGCTGTGGGGGGTCGTGCTACGTTAATTGGTGCAATTATTGGCGCGATTTTAGTTAACTTTGCTAGAAGTTTGTTGAGCGAACAATTCCCGGAAATTTGGCTATTTTTCCAAGGTGCATTATTCTTACTAGTGGTAATGGTGCTACCAGATGGTTTAGTGGGTTGGTGGCGTTCTTACGCTATTAACCAAGTTAGAAAATTATTAAGAGTGCAACAGCAAGTTGTTACTTATCCGAGTTTGGAAACTGACCCGGAAGTGCAGCAGGAGAGGGAAGATTTGAGTGGAAAATAGGGATTGGCATGACAGGGAAAATGCCTGTCCTACAGAAATTTTTACAAATGGCTAATGAAGATGAACGCGAAAATTTTAGAAATTGACAATGTTACGGTTAGTTTTGATGGTTTTAAGGCGCTGAAAGGCTTGAATTTTAACTTAGAACAAGGAGAATTACGAGTAGTAATTGGGCCTAATGGTGCGGGGAAAACTACTTTTTTGGATGTGATTACGGGGAAGACTAAACCAACAGAAGGACAGGTATATTTTAAAGGTAAAAATATTCGCAGTTTTGCGGAACATGAAATTGCTCGTTTGGGAATTGGGCGAAAATTTCAAACTCCTCGCGTTTATCTTAACTTGACTCCTAGAGAAAATTTGGAACTGGCTTGTAACCGGAATAAAAATGTTTTTGCTACTTTGTTTCGTCGGAGTTCTAGAGATGAATACCGCACTGTAACGGGGTTATTAGAAACTATTGGTTTGAGTAATAAAGCAAATATTTCGGCGGGTTTACTTTCTCATGGGGAAAAGCAAAGATTGGAAATTGGAATGTTAGTGGCGCAGTCGCCAGATTTATTGTTGGTGGATGAACCCGCAGCGGGTTTGACTGATGAAGAAACTTATAATGTGGGTGAATTGCTGTTAGCTTTGGCGGAAAGTCATTCGATTGTGGTGATTGAACATGATATGGAATTTGTCCGTCAAATTGCTAATAATAAAGTGACGGTTTTACATGAAGGTTCGGTATTGTGTGAAGGTAATATTGAAGAGGTGCAAAATGATCCGCGGGTGATTGAGGTTTATTTAGGTAAACAAGAAGAAGAGGTTCTAGAGGAGAGAGAGGAAATCCTAGAGGAAAAAGCAATAATACTAGAGGAGAAAGAAGAAATCTTAGAGGAAAAGGCAATAATACTAGAGAAGGAAGAAGAGGAGAAGGAAGAAATCTTAGAGGAGGAAGTAGCAATGCTAGAAGAGAAAGAAGAAATGGAAACAAGAGAAGAAATTTGATTTACTGTTATTAATTAGTTAGTCTAAAACCTTTAATTTAAGTTGGCAAAAATGGTATTAATAGATAATTCGATCGCACCTCAACCCATTTCTCCTACAGAAATTTTACTGCAAGTTTCTGGACTCAATGTTTTTTACGGCGAAAGTCACATTTTGCGCGATGTAGATCTCACTATTCCCAATGGACAAATGGTGTGTTTAATTGGTCGCAATGGTGTGGGGAAAAGTACTTTGTTAAAAACCATTATGGGGTTACTTAAACCTCGCACTGGGACAATAAATTTTGCTGGAGAAGCTATTACTTATAAGTCTCCCGATCGCAGGGCAAAATTAGGAATTGGTTACGTTCCCCAAGGTCGGGAAATTATTCCTCGGTTAACAGTAGAAGAAAATTTATTACTCGGTTTTGAAGCTTTACCAAAAGGGAGAAAAGGTCACGAAAAAATTAGCGAAGAAATTTTTGAATTATTCCCAGTTTTAAAATCAATGCTGTGGCGAATGGGTGGAGATTTAAGTGGTGGACAACAACAACAATTAGCGATCGCTAGAGCATTAATGGCAAAACCTCGGTTATTAGTATTAGATGAACCAACCGAGGGAATTCAACCTTCAATTATCTTGGAAATTGAAGCGGCTGTGCGATCGATCGTGCAAAATACCGGAATTTCAGTGCTGTTAGTTGAACAACATTTACATTTTGTCCGCCAAGCCGATCGCTACTATGCCATGCAAAAAGGGGGAATAGTCGCTTCTGGTGTCACCAGCGAACTCAGCCAAGATGTGATTCAAAAGTTTTTGGCAGTGTAGCTTGAAAAACTAAAATATTATATCAGAATTCCCATAGATTTTCTCTAACTAATTAGAATTTATGGGTATATTTCATTTATAAATAATAATAATTCCTGTTAATTTTTAATGACTTTTGGTTCATAAATTGTTTTACTAAAGTAATAATTGAGTTGGATCTCCCGATTAAAAGTCCTGCTAAGATGTTACGCATTTAAATCACTTATTAACGAGTAGGGTGCGTCAGACGGTAAAGCCTATGTAGAAA
>NZ_JBHFNS010000045.1:0-43469 GCF_041929135.1 Floridaenema fluviatile BLCC-F154
ATTATCCTTTAACCGTCAGTTCGACGGGGTTAGCCTGTGGAGAATCTAACCAACTTAATGGCGCTGCTATTAAGGATTCTACGAAGCAGGAAGCAAACATCAGTCTACTTAGGTAGATTTGAGTAGGTTTTGCAGAACGGATAATGTACCATCAGCAGCGATCGCAAAACTGAAAGCCGCCACATTCCCGGTGCTCACGGGAATGGCTAACATCACTTTGGTACTTTCCCGTAATAGCTGCATCCCGTCTTCGGTTTGCTGTTCCCGTTGTACGTCGTATTTGGTAGCACTTAAACCGTTAACAACGGTCAGCGTCCCTAAATCTAAGGTACGTTTGATAATCCCTGGAAGGCTACGGGGAATTCGATTATCGTTGGATTCTTCAAAAACGGTGTAATCTTGCACATCAAACAGCCCTTCATCGGACATCAACAATGTGGTTAATTCCACTTTCTTGCTTTGGCTGTTATAGGCAAATATATGCCAGCGAGAAACGTCATTTTCGATAGTGGGAACTAAGACAACGGAAAACCAACCGTTTTGCAGGTTATTGACTACACAAAGTTCTGTAGTAGGCTCGTAGAAAAAGATACCGTTGATATCACGGAAATCTAGGGTATCAATATTCGTGAGTCCACTAGCTCCCTTTTTCATGTTTTTACTGGCTTCGTGCTTCTGGCGACTGCGCTTAAACCGTACTTCTAGCTTACGGTTCAGCTTATTAGTCATGCCATCTAAGACAAATCGGTCTACCAGCAGGGTATTCGATTTGGACTGACGGAACACATAAACGTGACCCAAAGCAGAAATCAGTTGTACAGGTGCTACCGCCGTTTGGTCAAAGGTTTGGTAGCGAGAACGCAGCACAAAAACGCTGGAGTTGCTTGCATCGGTTAATTCTTCAGTTTCTTGGTCAATAACTGATTGATCATCGACTTCATTGGGAAATTCTAACTCTTGCCAGTTTTCCCAACCTGTTCTTTGCTCAGGTGGTGTGTTGAGGTAACTGTCTTCAAATCCATCTTGTTTGACGCTGTACCAAATTTTGCCATCGGTATCGGTCGCAACGATTACCACTTTACCTTCATGGGCGATCGTATTGATATGTTGAAGTTTTTCTTTAGTTAGGTACATATCCTGGTTACTGGTAAGTAATTTTATCTCTCTAAATTAAAAAATTAAAAAAGGAGTTTTTTTGATATTTTTAATAATTCTTAATAGTTTTTCATTTTTCACAAATTTTATATAAAATATAAAATTTGTGAAAAAATAATAAATTAAAAGATCGAATAGAGAAAATAATGATAAAGAAGGTAAAAATGAAGAGTAAATAGAAAACAGGCAATAAAAAACTGGGATTTTGTTATAAAAACCCCAGTTTGTAGATTATTTTTGAGCGATTTTCATTACCCAAATATTGATAATTGAATTTACCCGATCGGGTACTTCATCATGAGGGCAATGTCCAGCTTGGAGAAAATATTCGGTTAAATTAGGATAATAATGACGGAACTTTTGACCTCTTTCTTTGGCATTCATCCAAGGATCGGCTTCTCCCCAAATTAATAATAAAGGACAAGCTAATTCTTTGAGTAAAACGTCAACTTTTTCGCCTTGGCGAGTACTAAAAACTGAAGCAAAAACTTGCGGCGCACCTGGATCGCAAGAAGGACGATAAATTTCTTCTACCAATCTATCGGTAACTGCACTTTTGTCAAGGTAAACTTTTTCCAAAGTTTTGCGAATTATCCAAGGTTGACGGATATATTGAAACAGCAGGAAATTTGCCCAAGATTGGCGGAGTATTGATAATACTAATTCCCCCCAAATTTTTCTGATTAAATCTGGTTCTGGTTGGGGTTCAATTTCTGTAAATGGCCCTGCACTATTGAGTAAAATTACACCTTTAGAGGTGTTGGGGCGTTGGGCGGCGACACACAAAGAAGCATAGCCTCCGAGTGAGTTTCCGGCTAAAACTACGGGTTTGCCAATTACTTCGGTGATAAAATCATGTAGTTGATCGCGCCACAAATCGCCGCTGTAATCCCAATTTGGTTTAGCGGAACGTCCGAATCCTAACAGATCGATCGCCCAAACCTCAAATTCTTCACTCAACCCAATCATATTTTTTCGCCAATGATCGGTGGAAGCACCAAATCCATGAATCAACAGCAACGGAGTCCGATCGGAATGTGATTTTCCTGCCCGGACATAATATACTTGCTGTTGTCGCCATTGCCAATAAGCACCAGGAAGAGAATTTTGTGAGGAAACGAGAGTTGCCGACATTTTTTCCAGAATTATGAGAACCTGGTTAAATATCTTAACAATGTCTGGGGACTGGGGGTTAGGGGTTAGAAGTTAGGGAAGACTTCCCCTGCTCGCTGCTATGATTAACTTTTTGTAAATAAACGATCGCTTCTTCTGTTTCCAGTTGGGGAAACTCTTCATAAAAGCGGCTGACGCTGAGGAAATTTTCGGGTTGCGCTAGGACGATCGCCCGATCGCACCATTCTTGTAACATTTTCATTAAAGCCAAAGGTGCGACTGGAGTAGCAACCCAAACCGCCGCAGGTCTTTTTAAGCGCAAAGAAAGAATCGCCACAGCAATGGTCATCCCTGTAGCAATGCCATCATCGATTAAAATGGCGATCGTACCTTCTGCACTAACATTCGAGCAATAAGGCGCAAATTGTTGCCATTGGGCTTCTGCTTTCGCTTTCGCTTCTTGTAAAGCTAAATTTAAACTGGGATCGCTTTTAATATCATGTAATCTGCTTGACCAAATTACTAAACCATCTGCCGTTACTGCACCAATAGCTAACTCTGGATCTTCTGGACGGGCAATTTTTTTGGCGGTAATAATTTCTAAAGGGCAACCCAGTTTTAAAGCTACTGGGACGGCAACAGGCAAACCACCGCGAGGCAGTGCATAGACAACTGGTGACACAGAAACCCCCGATGCTCTAACTAGGTTGATCTCTGCCTCAATTGCTTCAGCTAACTGCACTCCGGCACTGTTGCGATCGCAAAACAGCACAGAATGTGGCATACTTTTCTCCAGTCAGTTGGCAGTAGAATTGCCTCTATCTTGACCGATAGTATAATTTTGTGCTACTAAAATCTTTTTTTCCGTAATGTCTGACGCAGAACAAGGTAATTTATTCGACCTTTCCAACTTTAGTGCATCTCCCGCTCAACCAGATTTTCCCCCAAATCTGATTCCCACAGATGCCAAAGTTCCTATTCCGCCTGGAACCTACCAAACTATAACCGAGATGGCACAACATTGTAACCATTGCCATCGCTGTGAACTAGGAAATCATCGCACCAATGCAGTAGTTGGGAGAGGCAACCCCCAAGCTGATTTAATGATAATTGGTGAAGCGCCGGGACAAACTGAAGACGAAACGGGATTACCATTTGTCGGTAAAGCTGGGCAATTATTAGAAAAAATCTTAGCTGCCGTACAATTAGACAGTGAAAAAGATGTCTATATTTCCAATATTAATAAGTGCCGACCCCCAGGAAATCGCGTTCCCACAACTGAAGAAATGAACGCTTGTAAACCTTATTTACTAGAACAAATTCGCCTTGTAGATCCGAAAATTATTTTATTAGCTGGGGCTACTGCTGTCAAAGGTTTAACAGGCGAAAAAAAGGGAATTACCAAAATTCGCGGTCAATGGATGGAGTGGGAAAATCGTTTATGTATGCCAATTTTCCATCCTTCTTACTTGTTAAGAAATCCTTCCAGAGAACAAGGCGGTCCTAAGTGGTTAATGTGGCAAGATATCCAAGCTGTCAGAGCGAAATTTGATGAAATTCAATAGTAAGTAGTTGCGCTTCAGCGCCAGTCATATTGTAGGGTGCGTCAGATTTAGATATTTTCCTTTCTACATAGGCTTTACCGTCTGACGCACCCTACTCGTTAATAAGTGATTTAAATGCGTAACAGCTTACTAAGGTTTAATTACTCCTGCACGACAATCTCTTAACCAAATTTGTACAGCTTTTCCAATAATTCCTGTACTACTTTCTCGCGGTGCAGTGGGAGCATTTTGTGAAGGATAAGAGCCTAATTGGGAGTATAACATTACCGATCGCCAACCACTATCACTTTTTACTAAAAACAACCAATGATAATGTTGTAATAAGTCCGATCGATTAGCCAAATATTGTCTTTCTAAAGTAGTGAAAAACACCTGTTTCGGCACAAGTTCGCCCGCAACTGGTGCTGCTGGCTCATAAACACCAGGGCCAAGAGTTAACGGCGCAAATTCTGCTTTTCCAGCTACAATAACATAAGTTCCTGTAGGACTATCGATCGAATTACTTCTACTACTTACCCGATTAGCATAACTAGGTAAATCGCGCAATAATAAATTAGTTAAACTTTCCACATCAGCAGGACAAACGTAATTTTGGCTGTTAGCTGCTGAATTTTCAAATAACACCGAAGTCAGGAAATAAAGGGAACAAAGGAAAAACAAAAAAATTCCCTTTGTTACTAAATTATGACTTCTCATATCATTTCCTATAAATCTATCTACACAGCCAAAATCTTTATATACTATCTGTGTCCATCTGTGTTCATCTGTGGATATCTGTGGTAAAAAAGATTATGCAGTAGACTAAGGAATTATATTGAACCACGAAGACACGAAGGACACGAAGAAAGAAGAAGGAAGAAGAAAGAATTGTCTTGTAATTATGCTTAAGAAGTAGCTAATTCATCGCCAATTTTTGCCCAAGCTTCTTGAGGATTAGTAGCAGCAGTAATCGGGCGACCAATTACTAAGTAATCTGCCCCAGCTTTAATAGCTTCACTAGGCGTAAAAGTCCGACTTTGATCGCCTGTTTCTGCCCATTTGGGGCGCACTCCGGGGCAAACTAAGAGAAATTCGTCGCCGCAAACTTGACGCAGTTGTGCTGCTTCTTGGGGCGAACAAACTGCGCCATCTAAACCAGATTCTTTGGCTAAAACTGCCATTTGTAAAGCATATTCCGGCAATTCAATTGGCACTTTTAAATCAAAAGCTAAATCTCTGGAATTCAAGCTAGTTAATAGGGTAATTGCGATTAGTTTCGGCGGTGGATAACCAACTTCTGCTGCACCTTCAACTAAGGCAGTTTTCGCAGCTTGTAAAGCTTTCCTGCCACAAGTCGCATGAATGGTGAGTAAGTCAACTCCGTATTTTCCGGCGGCGCGACAAGCACCAGCGACGGTGTTAGGAATATCGTGGAATTTCAGGTCTAGAAAAATGCGTTTTTGGCGATTTTTGAGAGTTGGTAGAATTGTTGCACCAGTGCTCACAAATAACTCTAATCCGACTTTCCAAAATTGTACATCAGGGA
This sequence comes from Floridaenema fluviatile BLCC-F154, assembly GCF_041929135.1. Lineage (NCBI taxonomy): Bacteria > Bacillati > Cyanobacteriota > Cyanophyceae > Aerosakkonematales > Aerosakkonemataceae > Floridanema > Floridanema fluviatile. The sequence goes on from NZ_JBHFNS010000045.1 coordinate 5,359, forward strand.
GTTGGGAAATTAGAGCGATCGCATCCTTCTCCCCAGAAACATCTAAAGGCACAATTACCCTTTCTGCTGCTAACACCATTTTTACTGCACCAGTCGGACAAACTTATTTTTTCCTAACTGCAATACCTTACCATACAAAGACTCAGGAGAATCAAAAGTTAAATTTACATCCGTCTTTTGTTCTCCATCAATTCTGACTCCGCCCCCTTGAATTTGTTTTCGCGCCTCCGAACTACTTTTACACAACCCAGAAGCACTCACAACATAAAAGAACTTCGCCGGAAAATTCACACTTGCCAAAGAAAACTCAGGAACAGTATCAGCTTGGAAAGTTTTCCCTCCCACCAAATTTTCCGCATCCTTTTGCGCCTTTTGCGCCTCTTCTTCACCGTGATATTGCGACACAATATCTAAAGCTAAAAACTTTTGCCTTTCCCTAGCATCACTTGGTAAATTATCCAAAGATTTATCAGTCAACAACTCAAAATAATCTTTTACCAAACTATCAGGAGTTTTTTCCAACTTTGAGTACATCGTTAAGGCATCTTCCCTTAACCCTACATAATTACCCAAAGACTTAGACATCTTTTGTTTACCATCAGTACCCAGCAAAATTGGCATCAACATTCCAAACTGCGGCGTTAAACCAAAATGCCTTTGTAAATCTCTTCCCACCGCAATATTAAACTTTTGGTCAGTACCGCCTAACTCTACATCCGCCTCAACTGCTACTGAATCGTAACCCTGCATTAACGGATAAAGAAATTCATGGAGAAAAATCGGACTTTGCTGCTTGTAGCGCAAATCAAAACCTTCTTTTTCCAACATTTGTCCGACAGTCATTGTTCCCAGCAATTCTAAAATCTTCGCCAAATCGAGTTTAGACAACCACTCCGAGTTGTAGCGAATCTCCAACCGTCCGGGAGTGTCAAAATCTAAAATTGGGCGCACTTGTTCTAAGTAAGTTTGGGCATTTTGCGCCACCTCTTCAGTAGTTAGCTGGCGACGCACTTCCGATTTTCCGGTTGGATCGCCAATTCTGGCGGTAAAATCACCAATAATCAGCACTGCGGTATGTCCAGCATCTTGAAATGCGCGTAACTTACGAACGGGGATACTATGACCTAAATGGATATCAGCGCCAGTGGGGTCGATTCCGAGTTTAACGCGCAAGGGGCGATCGGTTTGTGCTAACCTTTGTGCCAAATTCTCATTCCCATCCTGAGAATCAGCCACATTGGGAAAAATCTCGCTGATCCCACGGTACAGCTTTTGTAAATCTTGGGTAAAGTTAAACGATTTATCAGAGTTCATACTTGCCAAATGTCCAGAGGGTGCTAAACTCACTGGTTGACATTAAAAATAAAATCATCAGCCAGATTCATCTAACCGCAAAACTTGTCAGAATATCAATGCTAACTCAATCCAGCCGCTCTCGACCTCGCCAATTAATACTTCTCCAGAAACAGGAGAACAAATCTTATTTGTGGTAAAGTTTGACCTTGGCAGTGCATAATCAGATCCAATACAAAATGTCACCACTTTGCTGTACTCAATTTAAGTCTTTAAAATAAGGCAGTTATAAGTACTCGGTTATCCAAATCCAGATAAATTATCCAGTTTTATTCACTACTGTCGCGTTGAGGAAGTCAAATCGCCGTGTCGTCTAATACACTCCGACAAAAGCCATCCGGCACTAACGCATCTAGCTTTCAATTTGTGCAGACAATTGCCAAAGTCACTGGTGGCACTCTGTTGAGCGTTACCATGCTAACCACTTCCGTTGTTGCTGGAGGATTGGTTGGTTTGGCGATTAGCTTCCGCAATTTGCCTGATGTCAGGGTTTTACGTAATTACGCCCCTACAGAAACTTCTCACATTTATGACATTAAAGGTAAATGGCTGGCTAGCATTCACGGGGAAGCTAACCGGGAAGTGGTTTCCTTGAATAAAATTTCTCCAGAACTGAAGCGAGCCGTATTAGCAATTGAAGATAGCCATTTTTATCTACATCACGGCATTAACCCTAGCAGTATTGGTCGGGCGTTTAAAGCGAACTGGGAAAGTGGCAATGTGGTAGAAGGTGGTTCTACTCTCACTATGCAGTTGGTGAAAAACGTTTTTCTCTCTCACAAGAAGGCTTTTAGCCGGAAAGTGGCAGAAGCAGTAATGGCTATTCGCTTAGAACAAATTCTCAGTAAAGACCAAATTTTAGAGTTGTATTTAAATCAGGTCTATTGGGGACACAACAATTACGGTATCCAAACTGCGGCAGAAAGTTATTTTAATAAAGATGCGGCTGACTTAACTTTGGCAGAAGCGGCAATGTTGGCGGGTGTGATTCAAGCGCCGGAGGAATACAGCCCGTTTGTTAACTATAGGGTGGCAAAACAGCGTCAGTCTTTGGTTTTGTCCCGGATGCGGGAATTAAATTGGATTACTGCCCAAGAAGAAGCTGCGGCGAGAAAGCAACCTTTAAAGATTGGTAGGGTGAAATCTTTCCAAGGTAGTCAGTTACCTTATGTGACTGATGCAGTGAAGCAAGAGTTAATTCAAAAGTTTGGTCGGGAAACGGTGCAGAAGGGTGGAATGCGGGTGCAAACCACGATCGATATTAATTTTCAGCGGATGGCAGAAAATTTCATCGCTAACGAACATCGCAGATTGCAGCGTCGCGGACTCTGGGGAACAGAGTTAGCACTTGCTGCGGTTGACCCCCGGACTCATTTTATTAAGGCGATGGTTGGTGGTTCTAATTACGAAAAGAGTCAGTTTAACCGTGCTACTCAGGCGAGAAGACAACCTGGTTCTGCTTTTAAGCCGTTTGTTTATTATGTTGCTTTTGCTTCGGGTAAATATACGCCTAGCTCAACTGTTTACGATACTCCAGTCCGTTATCGGGATGGGGTGCGGGGTTATGCGCCGAGAAATTACGATAATAGTTTTGCTGGGCCAATGAGTATTCGGCAAGCTTTAGCGGTATCGCGTAACGTTCCCGCTGTGAAGATGGGACGGGCTGTTGGTTTGGATAAGGTGGTGGAAATTTGCCGGATTTTGGGAATTAAAAGCCCGATGGAACCTGTGATTTCTTTGCCTTTGGGGGCGATCGGCTTGTCACCAATGGAAATGGCTTCTGCTTATGCAACTATTGCTAATAATGGTTGGCAGTCGGATACTACTTTAATCGTGCAGGTGACTGATTCGCAGAATAATATGATTTTAGATAATACTCCGAAACCTAAGTTAGTTCTCGATCCTTGGGCTGCTGCTTCTACTACTAGTATTATGCAATCGGTAATTAATGGTGGTACGGCAAAAAATGCTAGTATCGGTCGTCAGGCTGCGGGAAAAACTGGTACTACTTCTTCGGAAAAGGATGTTTGGTTTGTGGGTTTTGTTCCTCAGCTGTCTGTGGCGGTTTGGATTGGTCGGGATGATAACCGACGCTTAGCTTCTGGTGTCACGGGTGGTGGGTATGCGGCACCGATTTGGCGAAACTTTATGAATCGGGCTTTGAATGATGTACCTGTAGAGTATTTTGTCTCACCTTCTAAATTTAAACGTCCGCGTCGTTAGATTTAAAGGTTTGATGAGGGAAAAGTTAAAGGGTAGAGGGAAAGGAAATATTTAATGCCCTTTGCTGCTTTTCCCTATCAAGCTGATCGTTTGGATTAACCTCGTTGTCAAAGTGACAAGATTGGTTAGGGTTGTTTGTCTAATTCGGATTTCATTCGTTCTAGGGTGAGGTGCATTTGGTCGAACATTTGCTGAGGTGTAATCCCAAATTGATTTAGCTGGGTTTTTAGTTGTTGCATGGTCATTTGAGCCATGAAGTCCTCAGATAGTTCAAAGCGTTTCATAAATATCCGGTAGCGTTCCATGAGTGCTTCCCATTGTTCTATGAATAGCTTTTTGCCCTCGCGATCGAATTTTCCGTAGTTTCCCCCGATTTGAATCAGGGATTGATATTCTTCCGATAGTTGTTTTAGTTCTTGTTGAACGATCTCAGAGTCAAAAAATCCCATTTTGTTAATTAAACTGAACTTTTTAATTCAGTAAGTCGTGTTATTAGTGGTGTTCCTATTTTAGTCCAGGCGGGATTGGTAATTCAAACTCGATCCTGGGCTATTTAACTGTAATTTACTCGATCGGATTCTGTTTGCCTATCAATTTTCGGGTAATTTGGAATTAGCAAGTGGGAAAAGCCGAACAGTTGAGGCTGTGATTAATACAAACTAATATTATAAATACAGATGAGTAGTTGATTAGGTGTCAAAATTTTTAATTACTATTGTGGCTAAGTTTGGCAAAATAACGTTTTTACTTGTTGAGGGTTGAGGGATATTATGCTAAGTAGACCGAAAAGTCGAAAGGTAGCGGCAATTCTGGCATTTAGTGGAACTTTTGTTCCGGTTTCGGGACTGCATAAGTTTTATTTGGGACAGCCGCTTTGGGGTGTTTTATATTTGTTGCTATCTTGGACTCCCATACCTCGTGTGGCGAGTGCGATCGAAGGTTTTTGGTATTTAGTCCAAGATGCGGAAGAGTTCGATCGCAATTTTAATGCAGATTCGGTTGTTACTTTCAAATCTACTGTGGCTCCGCAAAATGTCAATGCTCTGGCTGATGCTTTACGCCAATTAGAAAGTCTTCGTCAAGAAGGATTAATTTCTGAGTATGAATTTGAACAAAAACGCCGACAGTTACTTAAGTGATGAGTTTTCATTTTTCAGTTTTCAGTTATTAATTCAAATCTCAAATCAATTAGAGGTAAAGAACTGATGGCTTTAGAAAATTTATGGAATTCTCTAAGTCGTGGAATGTCAATTCGTACTCGATTATTACAAGATCCTTATTATCGGTTTCAGTCGCTGCAAGAAGTTGCTTTAGCGGCAAGTTTGGGAATTAAAATTGATGTGAATCAAGCGACTGTTGATGATTGGTTAAGATTACCTGGGTTGTCTATTCATCAAGCGCGATCGCTTGTGGAACTTAGCCACAATGGAGTAGAATTTCACTGCTTGGAAGATATTGCTGCTGCTTTAGGTTTGCCAATCCAAAGATTACAACCTTTCGCACCTATTTTGCAATTTTGTTATTACGATCTGGAAAGCATTTATTCCCCACAAACAATTAATCCTAATACTGCAACTGTGGAAGTCTTAAATAATATCCCAGGTATCGATCGTACTTTGGCTAATCAAATTGTGGCAAATCGAGAATCTTCCGGCTTGTACCGCAGTTTGGTAGATCTACAAAATCGCCTGTCTTTACCTAGCGAATTAATTGGTCAGTTAATGCACTATTTTCGCTTTTAAGTCATTGGTCAAAATGTTCGCAAATGACAATTGACAAATGACCTAAATGACAAAAATTACTTTTTAGTCACAAACCCAACCCGGTCAAAAGGCCAAAAACGAAACCAAGCGCGACCAATAATATTTTCTCTGGGTAAAAATCCCCAAATATGGGAATCATTACTATTATTGCGATTATCTCCCATGACGAATACTTGATTTTCTGGAACTTGTTTTGGTCCCCAACGATAATCAGGTGATTCCGCGATATAATCTTCTGTGAGGGGTTTGTTATTAATATAAACTTTGCCGTTAGCGACGCTGATAGTTTGCCCAGATTGACCAATTACTCGTTTGATAAATGCTTGGTCTTTAGCATAACCTTGAATTTGTAATTGGGTGGGTGGTTCAAAAACTACGATATCGCCTGTTTCCGGTGGATGAAAGCGATAGGAAATTTTTTCTACAACTAAGCGATCGCCTAATTGCAAAGTCGGGATCATTGAATCCGAAGGAATGAAGCGCGGTTCTGCAATGAAAGTGCGAATTAACAATGCTAATACTAAAGCTATTGCTAGAATTAGCAAGTTTTCCTTCGTTTGTCGCCACGCCGACAATTTAGCCGGAGAATCTTTCAAGTTTTGGTCTTTATACTCCATAAATGTTATTTATGATACAGCAAACAAATCTTCTTTTCCACTAAAGATATAGAGCTATCTTGCTCAAGTAACAATTGCTTCCCAGTTTCATTCTCAAGATAGATGAAAGTGAGTAAACTATGGTACTACAAAGAGTCCCATTAAGCTTGAGAAATCATCCTTAGCGTAGAGAATTCTCGTAATCAGATGATAATGAATTTATCACAATTTAGTTGCGGGAAACATCACAAGAAGTTAAGGAGTCATACTAATTAGATTAACAATGCTTTCATATTCAATTTTTGGTTCTTTTTTGAGGAGGTGCTATGATTCTGATCCGTGATGTGGTACAACAAGCGTTAACAACTGGCTATTTAACTATAGAATCTGAAAATTTACTGCGACAACTTTTATGCCAAAAGTATGAGTCGGAAGACTTTAATGCTTTTCTAAAGTTACAATTAGCAGCTATGGCTGGTTATGTTAAGCAAGAGTCTCGCGAGTTAGTTCAAGTTAAAAATTGCGCTTATTAGTTTTTTTTACTAGCTAAGTAGTAATTTATTTGAGCAAGAAATCATCAGGTTGCGTTTTCATCTATTGAAATTTCATACGGCACGCTAGGCGTATCGCCTGCGGCACGCTAGGCGATACGTCAGAGAACAAGCTATGCGATATGCCTACGGCAGGCTAAGCCAACGCAATTGCCTCATCTGTATTAACAGACGATTTCTCTTCGGAAACTCGGTCTACAAAAATATTCATTGTTTCTAAGTTTACTGAACCAAAAATAGTGGCAACAGAAACATCCGCCGCATCTCTACCCGTACCAACGCGAATAAAACCCTCTTTTGGGGCTAATCTTGTGGCATCAAATAAGTACCAGCGATCGCCCAAATAAGCCTCAAAAACTGCATGAAAATCTTGCGGTTCTAACTGATAAGCATACACGCTAACAAACCGTGCTGGAATATTTAAAGCCCGACAAAAACCCACACCCAAATGAGCAAAATCTCGACAAACACCTGCCCTTTGCATTGCTGTTTCATAAGCCGAAGTTTGGGAATCGCTACTCCCCGAAAGATAGGTCACCTTGTCATAAATCCAATCACAAATTGCCGCTACCCTAGAATAACCAGGTTCTAAATCATTAAACTCGCTTTGCACCAACCCAAACAACATATCTGATTGACAATAACGACTGGGATAAAGATATTGAAAAGTCTCCATTGGCAATTCTGCTGGCGGTACTTCTGCAATAGTTTTGCGATCGATCAAAAAATGCGACAAATCTACAGTTGCTTGATAATTTACCTTCAACTTACCTACGGGTGCCACTAAGCGAACATAGCGATTTCCATTATCATCAATAGTCAATTCATCAAAGTCTATTTGGGGATCGAGTTGTAACTCTTCAGCAATAATCTTTTGAAAATCATTTCTCACCACCTGCACGTTAAAAATAAAAGTGCTGGGTTGATCGATCGTATAAACTAAGTCCGAACCTACTTTATATTTCATTGATTTATCCTGTAATTTGACTTTAATTATCTTCTTAACTAAGAGAAAAACGGCAGAATTTAATCCTACCGTTTTTCCCTAAAATTTAAATTTTAAGTCTTGAGTTCCTAACTGAAAACTCAAAACTTATTCAGCAACTTGGGGTAGCAACTCTCGTCTTTCCCCTGGACGGACTTTCACCTGACCTTGGTCATCCACATCGACAATTACTGTATCGCCGTTTTGAATGCGTCCAGAAAGGATTTCCTCAGCCAAGCTATCCTCTAACAACCGCATAATGGCGCGGCGTAAAGGTCTAGCACCATAGCTGGGGTTGTAACCTTCCTGTACCAAGCGGTCTTTGAAAGCTTCGGTTACTTCTAAAGTAATCTCTTGTTCCAACAGACGACCGAATACTTCCTTAAGCATGATATCGGCAATTTCCTTAACTTCATCCTTAGAAAGTTGCCGGAAGACAATAATTTCATCCAAACGGTTGAGGAATTCTGGACGGAAGTATTGCTTCAGTTCTTCATTCACCAAAGAACGAATTCGGTTGTATTGCGCTTCATTTTCATTACTAGAGAACTCGAAGCCCAAGGAACCGCCGCCTTTTTCAATGACTTTAGAACCGATGTTGGAAGTCATGATCAGTAAGGTGTTCTTGAAGTCTACCGTCCGACCTTTGGCATCAGTCAAACGACCATCTTCCAAGATTTGCAGCAGCATATTGAATACATCGGGGTGGGCTTTTTCGATTTCGTCGAAAAGTACCACGGTGTAAGGACGACGACGTACTGCTTCGGTTAATTGTCCGCCTTCGTTGTAACCTACGTAACCTGGAGGAGAACCAATTAACTTGGAAACGGTGTGCCGTTCCATGTATTCCGACATATCCAAGCGGATCATTGCTTCTTCGGAACCAAAGAAGTAGGATGCTAGAGCTTTGGCTAACTCAGTTTTACCTACGCCAGTGGGTCCAGAGAACACAAAGCTAGCGATCGGACGATTGGGATTTTTCAATCCAACTCTAGCCCGACGGATCGCCCGTGAAACTGCCGTTACTGCTTCTTCCTGACCAATCAAACGTTGGTGCAGAGTATCTTCCATGTGCAGTAATTTCTCAGACTCAGACTCAGTGAGTTTATTCACTGGCACACCAGTCCAAGAAGCGACAATTTGAGCAATGTCTTCTTCGGTAACTACTGGTGCAACATCCTTATCGGAAGCATCAGTAGTCTTTTTGTTTTGGGAAATTGAGCGAATTTGGCTCTTAATTTCCATTTCCCGATCGCGTAACTCACCCGCCCGGTCAAAGTCTTGGGATCTCACTGCATCGTCTTTTTCCTTAAGAACTTGACGCAGTTCTTTATCCAATTCTTTTGCAGCTGGTGGTAGTTGCGAGTTGATCAAGCGCACTCTCGAACCTGCTTCATCAACCAAATCGATCGCCTTATCTGGCAAGAATCGATCGGAGATATAGCGATCGGATAACTTTGCCGCTGCGACGATCGCTTCATCCGAGATCTTCAGTTTATGGTGTTGCTCGTAGCGTTCGCGCAAACCGTAGAGAATCTCAATAGTTTCCTCTACAGATGGCTCGCCCACCATTACTGGTTGGAAGCGTCTTTCTAGAGCCGCATCTCTTTCAATATGCTTGCGATACTCATCTAAAGTAGTAGCACCGATGCACTGGAGTTCGCCCCTAGCTAAAGCAGGTTTGAGAATATTTGCCGCATCGATCGCACCCTCTGCCGCACCCGCCCCAATCAGAGTATGTACCTCATCTATAACTAAGATGACATTCCCCGCCGAGCGGATTTCGTCCATAATCTTTTTCAAGCGTTCTTCAAATTCACCTCGATACTTCGTACCTGCGACCAGCAAGCCAATATCGAGAGTGACCACCCGCTTATCTTCTAGGATATCTGGCACATCGGCGTTAGCGATCCTTTGGGCTAGACCTTCGGCGATCGCTGTTTTACCAACACCAGGTTCCCCGATTAATACAGGATTATTCTTAGTCCGCCGACCCAGAATTTGGATCACCCGTTCAATTTCCCGTTGGCGACCCACCACCGGATCGAGCTTACCCTCCCCAGCCATCTGAGTTAGATTCGAGCCAAACTCATCCAAAGTCGGAGTTTTTGTCCGACCTTGACTTACACCTGGGGTAACTTCGGTATTTTCACCCAACATCCGAATGACTTGGGTGCGAACCTTCGATAAATCAACACCTAGATTTTCCAGTACTCTTGCTGCCACCCCTTCCCCTTCCCGGATCAGACCTAAAAGGAGATGCTCAGTGCCAATGTAGTTATGCCCTAGTTGACGAGCCTCTTCTAGGGATAACTCCAGAACGCGCTTAGCTCTAGGGGTGAATGGTATTTCTACTGCAACAAAACCAGAACCTCTACCGATAATTTTCTCTACTTCAATACGAGCGTCTTTCAAATTAACGCCCATCGATTTTAGTACCTTGGCGGCGACACCTGTCCCCTCACCAATCAGACCTAATAAGATCTGTTCTGTACCTACAAAGTTGTGTCCCAGGCGACGTGCTTCTTCCTGGGCCAGCATGATCACTTTAATGGCTTTTTCTGTAAAGCGTTCAAACATGGCAGCTTTCCATCACCTGCTGAGTCCCGGTAGGTTGATTCTAGCATAGTGATTCTGGAGGGCTGTGATTATTTCTGAGAAATCACCCCTTAAAATTCTCATTTTTATTGATAAAAAGTTGGCAATTTTTCATTTGCCAACCCAATTAGGCATTTACAACATCTAACTTTTCCCTTTACTAACTCTTAATTTTTTTGCTGTTAATCAGCAATTTCTCTCATCTATAATTCCCAACAATTCCCAACGCTCCGCAGCCAGACGCGATCGAACTTGCTGTTCCCACTGGCTCAAAGCCTGTGTAAATTCAGGATATTGCAAGCCACTCAGCCAAAGAATTAAAGCATCTTCACCTGTATCTTGATAGTATCTGCGTCGCCTTCCAGCTACTTGAAAGCCAAACTTTTGGTAAAGAGAGATGGCTGGCTGATTGGACGCTTTTACTTCTAAGGTGGCTCTTTCTAACCCTCGTTGTCTGGCTCTAGACAACAAAGCTAGGAGCATCGCCTGACCTAAACCTTGATGTTGGTAGTCGGGACGGACAGCCACAATTGTAATGTGTGCCTCATCTAAAATAGCCCACTGGCAACCGATTGCCAAGAGTGGGGGACTGGGGACTAGGGACTGGGGACTAGGGGAATCTTTACTTTCTGCTCCTCTGCTCCTCTGCTCCTCTGCTCCCTGGCTTCCCTGCTCTGCTTCTAAAATTAACAATACGTCACTATTAGGGCTGTCTAACTCTCTTTGGTAGCCGTCTTGAGTCCAGAGTCCACCAGGGAAACATTTTTGGTCTAGTTCAACGACTTTTGGTAGTAAGTCTGGGGTTAAAGGTTGAATCGTTAATATATGTGTCAAGGTCCGATCGTAAACTATTAAAGTGAAGCACTTAAGCTTGTTAATTTGAATTTTTTAGGATCACTCCCTCACTATGGTATCAACTCACTCTGCTGGGATTCGCGATTCTGGTTCTCAGTATTTTTCTGACTCTAGGAGTGCTACTGCTTCGCCAAATCAGGAACTTTTACCTTTAACAGCTAAGGTCAATAGTAGTGACTGTTTGGAAATTGGTGGCTGCGATGTCACTTCTTTGGTGGCACAATTTGGTTCACCGCTTTACATTTTAGATGAAGAAACTCTCTTAACTGCTTGTCGTCAGTACCGCGATAGTTTTAAAAGTTACTATCCTGGGGAATCTCAGGTAGTTTATGCTTCTAAAGCTTGGAATTGTTTGGCGGTTTGTGCGATCGTCCACAGCGAAGGTTTAGCTGTCGAGGTAGTATCTGGAGGGGAACTCTACACTGCGCTTCAGGCTGGTGTGGCTCCCGAAAAGTTGTATTTTCATGGCAATAATAAGTCAGTTCAGGAATTAGAGTTAGCGATCGCATCTAAATGCACAATTATCGTCGATAATTGGTTAGAGTTGGAAACTTTGGCGAGTTTAGCAGCAAAAGAATTGCCAACACCAATTATGCTGCGGCTAACTCCGGGGATCGAATGTCATACTCACGAATATATCCGCACTGGTCACTTAGATAGTAAGTTTGGCTTCGATCCGCATCAAATCGATCGAGTATTGAGCTTTCTCAGCAAAAATCCGCAACTTAAATGTATAGGATTACACGCTCACATTGGTTCGCAAATTTTTGAACTGCAACCGCATCAAGATTTACCAGGGGTAATGGTAGAGTGGCTGAAAAAAGCAGCTGACTATGGTTTACCAGTAACTCATTTAAATATTGGTGGTGGTTTAGGGATTCGCTACAGGGAAGCAGACGATCCCCCAAGTATTACTGAGTGGTCGAAGGTGGTTTGTGAAGCGGTAACGGCTGCTTGTGAAGCGCAACAAGTACCTCTGCCCAAATTAATGTGTGAGCCGGGACGTTCTTTAATTGGTTCGGCTTGTGTGACAGCTTATACTATTGGCAGTCGGAAAGAAGTGCCGGAAATTCGCACTTATATTTCTGTAGATGGGGGAATGTCAGATAATCCTCGCCCGATTACTTATCAATCAGTTTACCGAGCCGTGGTTGCCAATCGGATGTCTCTGCCTTTGCAGGAAACGGTGACTGTGGCTGGGAAACATTGTGAGTCGGGAGATATCTTGATTAAAGATATTTCTTTGCCACCAACTCAACCGGGAGATATTTTGGTAGTGCCCAGTACAGGTGCTTACAATTACAGCATGGCTTCTAACTATAACCGAGTGCCGCGTCCGGCAGCGGTTTTAGTGAAAGATGGGGAAGCGAATGTGATTATTCGGCGAGAAACTTATCAGGATTTGGTAAGATGCGATCGCCTCCCAGAAAGACTAAGCTAAAAGCTAGCTAGTTAATGGGCGATCGAAGCAGGGGAGCAGGAGAACAGGGAAACAGGGGAAAATTTTAAATTTCACCTTTACCCTTTCACCTTTCTTCTGTCTGCCAAAATATTGAATTTTGAATTAAATACTTTTTAGCTCGAAAAGCAATATTTATCTCAAGCGGTGAAAAGTTTTTTTTAGCGATTTCAGTGAAAAAACCAATTAAAATTAAATGGAAAATCTGAGAATTTTTAATCCAGTGATTCCATTGGTAATAATTGAAATTATGATAAAACTAAATTCTTTTTGGTTAAAGTCTCGTTCAGCTTAACTGATATGGTAAGAGCGAGGGCAGTTGTAGAGTAAATTTATTCCAGAACTGATGGGAGATACGCTACGCAAATGGCTGACCGACCCTAGTTGGGTTCTACGTTTAGTTGATGTGGGGTTGGTTCTGGCTCTCACCTATATGGTGCTGGTCATCATTGGTGAGCGACGCACCCTTTGGGTGGTTAGGGGATTTATTATCCTGATGTTGGCTAGTGTTTTAAGCAAAAGCCTAGACCTGTATCTGTTGAGTTTTGTTCTGGATAAATTAGTGGTTGGTTCGGCTGTGGCGATGGCTGTGATCTTCCAGTCGGAGTTTCGCAGATTTTTAGAACAGCTAGGTCGGGGGAAAATTTTGGAATTATTTAGTCACCCTGGTCGAGTTATGCCGAAGCAGGACAGCGTAACTGATGAAATTGTTGATGCGGTGAAAGAACTGTCTCAAAACCGGATTGGGGCGCTAATCATAATGGAAACTAGTAGTCCAATTGATGAGCAGGATTTTTCGGTGCCTGGAGTTAAGCTGAATGCGGAGGTATCTAAGGAACTGTTACAGACGATTTTCCAACCTTCAACTTTATTACATGATGGGGCAGTTTTAGTGGCTGGTTCGCAAATTGTGGCCGCTGGGGTAATTTTACCTCTTTCGGAACGAACGGCATCTCGGCAGTTGGGGACGCGCCACCGGGCGGCGATGGGAATTACGGAGCGAGTCGAAAATTGTTTGTGTATTGTTGTATCTGAAGAAACGGGGTCAATTTCTTTAGCGGAAAAGGGAGTCCTGAATCGACCTTTAACCAGCAGTAAACTGAAGGAAATTCTGGAGTCGCGCTTTTCTCCATCTAAGGAGGGAGAGGTGGTTCATTCACTCCGGGATCAAATACTTGATTTAGTTCGCGGAATGGGTTCTGGTGGACAGGCGCTGTCTAGGCGTTTATTGGGTAGGCGGTCAAGTTCACGGGATAAGAAATGACTTGTCAGTGAGGGAAAATAGGAGCAAGCTATTTAATGTAATGATGTGACGATCGAACCTGATACTTCTTAGATGCTAAAAATTAACTGAATTGAAACTGTTCCTGAGATTGAAAAACTAACGCATTCTAGATTTATAAAGTTTATATGACTGCCAAACAAACTGTTTTAAAATATTTGCCAGATGATTTAGAACCTGAGAGATTGCCCAGGCACGTAGCAGTAATTATGGATGGTAATGGACGCTGGGCGAAACAGCAGGGTTTACCGCGAATTATGGGGCATAGGCGAGGGGTTGATGCGCTGAAGGATTTGTTGCGCTGTTGTAAGGATTGGGGTATTGAGGCGTTAACTGCTTATGCGTTTTCGACGGAGAATTGGGGGCGACCTTTAGAGGAAGTTGATTTTTTGATGACTTTGTTTGAGCGGGTTTTGCGTCAAGAATTGCGGGAAATGATGCAGGAGAATGTGCAAATTCGCTTTGTGGGAAATTTGAATTCTTTGCCATCTTCGTTGCAAGCTGAGATTGAGCGATCGATGGCTGAAACTAAAGAGAATCAAGGAATTAAGTTTACGGTGGCGACAAATTATGGGGGAAGGGAGGAAATTTTACAGGCTTGTCGAGCGATCGCTAATCAAGTTAAACAAGGTACTTTAAATCCTGAAGAAATCGATCGATCTTTGTTTGAAAGTCATCTTTATACGGCGGGAATTTGCGATCCCGATTTATTAATTCGGACTAGTGGTGAAATGCGAATTAGTAATTTTCTGCTTTGGCAAATGGCTTATGCGGAAATTTATATTACTCAAACTCTTTGGCCTGATTTTGACCGGAAGGAGTTTCATCAAGCTTTGTCTGCTTATCAAAGGCGCGATCGACGTTTTGGTAAAGTCTAAAAACTTAGGTTCGTAGTAGGGACTTTAGTCCTTCTCTTGGACTAAATAAACGACTAAAGTCGCTACTACGAACTGATTTTACGGGCCTGAGAAAACTGCTTCTTCAATGTCGCGGCGACTCAGGGAATATTTGAAAGAACGTTGAATATCTTGACCATTTTCCCCAGCGTTAAGATAACGAACTGTTATTTGGTCGATATCTAACCACAGTTCGGCTTTCCAGGCGGGTTTTTCGACTCGCCAACAATGCAGTTCTGTTTCGTCCTGTTGACATCCTTGCGCTTTTAACCATTGTTCTATTTCTGGTAAAGGATGGTTATACAAGGGAGTTTCTGGAGGAGGAATCGTCATAGTTTAATAAGTTAAAGGTGAGGAAATAGTTAACCTTCTCTTATTATTTTTACGTTTATTAGCTCAGTGGTGGTGCATTGTGAACTGGGAATGAACTTATTGGGGTGGGGGTGAGTTGTTTGAGTATGGTTTGATTTTCTTTGACTATTGGCTGTAATGCTGACTCGCCACGGGTTAAGGCGACGACGAAGGCTAGGGCTAAACAGCCAATGAAGGTTAAAACGAGAAGAAATAAGGCGAAAATTTCTCCTCCGTCGAGGGGTCTGTCTGTGGGGTCGAGGTAGGCGGAGGAGGAATGGGTTTTTTGGGCAACTGGTTGGTGTAGGTTTGGCTTTGGCTGAACTACGGCGACGCGAGAGTAGCCTATTTGGTAGTCGTAGGTTAGTCGGCGTTCGGGGTTGCTGAGGGTGGCGTAGGCTTCGTTGAGTTGTTGAAATTTGTTGGTGGCGATCGCTTTTGGTAAATTCGTCGTGTCAGGATGGTAGCGTTTGCTTAATTCTCGGTAAGCCCGTCTAATTTCTACAGGCGATGCGGCAGGATGCAGCCCTAGTAAGCCGTAATAACTCGATTTTATGCGCTCTTTGGTGGAAACGCTGGTTTGATTTTGGTTTTCTGTCGCCCTGTTGCTAGTCACCTCTGCTTCCCCCTGACTAGTTGTGAAAGTTTATCGACTATTTTAGCGATACTTCCGCTTAAAGTTATGCAGTCAGACTAACCATCGAATCTTGGACTGTATTTTAGCCTTTATTCGATTGACAAATAAAAGAAAGATGAAGTTTTGGTAAAATTGAGTTACATTCTTTTGTCTAAGGTTAGAACACTAAATGTTTCCCCAGGTGAAATATGACACAAGCCGTTAATAACGAACAACTAATGATCGATGAATTTAAAAAATTATCGATCGATCAACAGCAGGAAGTTATTAATTTTATGCAATTTTTGCAATTTAAATCCCAAAAAGATGCAGCAGAAACACGACCTATTTCTGCTTATGAAGCAGCCCAACAGTGGGCGGGATGTGTTGATAGTGGATTGGGCGATCTTTCTACTAATAAAGCTTATCTAGAAGGATTTGGTAAAGAATGAAGACCAAGGTGATTTTAGATACAAGTCCCTTAGTTGCTTTTATTGATAAAGGAGATAACTTCCATCATTGGACGAAAGAAACTTGGAAAAATCTAGCAATACCTTTATTTACTTGTGAAGCTGTAATTTCTGAAGCGTGTTTTTTACTACGGCGAACTTACGGCGGACAAGATGCAGTTATGTCAATGTTGGAGGCTGGAGTAATTACAATATCACTTCATCTTGATGATGAAATAGGAAGTATTTGCCAGTTAATGAAGAGATATCAGAATGTACCAATGTCGTTAGCTGATGCTTGTTTAGTCAGGATGAGTGAGTTAATAGAAGGCAGTTCCGTATTAACTTTGGATAGTGACTTTCGGATTTACCGGAAACATAAAAATGAGATGATTGATGTAATTATTTCTGCTGAGATCTAAACAGGATTTGCTGTGCTACCAAAAGTATCAGAGATGTTAAATATTTGAGCGATGAGAACTCACAACTCCCCAAATTCCAGCTAATAATAACCAACCTAAAGCATTAACTCTTAAATCAAACATGGTGACATCGGCGGTATTAAATAAAATACAACCGAAAAAGGCAACTAAATGACTGAAAAATATTAACTTATCGGCTAAAGTATCTGACCAATCTCTGATTAATAAAAAGGCTTTAAAGATTACCCAACCGACTAAACTACATAAGAGAATTGTGGCAGGAATGCCGATTTCTGCGGCGAACATTAAAAATAAATTGTGGGGATGTCCTAACCAAATTGGCATTTGCTCGCTGGAATATTTGCTAATATAAAGGGGGGAAAAGTTACGTAATCCCCAACCTGTTAAGGGGCGTTGTTGGGTGAGTGATAAGGCGAATTTCCATTGGGTTGAACGTAATAGGGCAATTGGTCGATCGCTAAACATTTCGTCAGAAAGCCTTCCCCAAATAAAATAGGGAACTATTTTTCTAAAAGGTTCCCGAATTGGTGAAGGTGCAAAGGCGGATAATAGGACAATTCCTGAAATTGCGCCAACCAGAAAAACTAACCAACGCCAACCTAAATATACGGCAAAAGTTAGGGCGGCGAAAACTGCGATCGCCCACCCATTGCGCGAATTTGTTAATAGTAAAGCTAGAGAATTTCCTAACAATGATAATCCTAAAAATAGGGACTGGGGACTGGGGAATGGGGACTGGGTGGTTCTTTTTTGGGGGAGGTTTTCGATTAATAGACCTAAGTTTAAAATAAAAACTACTGTGAGATAGGCGGCGAGAATGTTGGCGTACATGAAGTTAGCGGACATTCTGCTTGGGGGGTTTCCGGTGGGTGCGATCGCTAAACCCAAAAAACTTTGCACTTCGCCAACTGTTCCCCAACCTAATAATATTTGTATTAAACCAAAAATTACTACTGGAACAGAAGTAATTACTAAAATCCAGCTAATTCGCCTTAATTGGGCGGGGGTTTGAATTAATGCACTAATGCCAGTAAAAAAGATAAACTGGGGAATTAAATTGCCTAACCCTAAATAAGCTTCGGTTCGGTAATAGCCAAAACTCGATACTATCACTAACAAAACTGTGAGAATGGCAAAACCCCAAGTTAAAGGTTGACTAATAATTTGCCGATACTTTTTCCACCAAGTTCCTAAAGCTGATAAACCAAGTAACACCATTCCTATTGCTGGAATTACCGGGAAAAAAAGTAAACCCAGTTGAAACATATTCCATAAAAATTGCAGCCCTGAATCGGGATGAAAGTGAGAGGTTTTATTTTTGAAATCCAAAAGTTTTTCCTTCATCCTTCATCCTCGATCTGATTAAGCTAATTCCCAACATTCCCCACGAGTTAAACGAATTTGGGCTAAGGCAAAAATTGTGGGAATAATTCGCGCATAGTTGGTAGAAATTGCCCGCCAACCAACATCTGCAACAAACCAAGCCCACATTGCGGGGCCTAAGAATGAAAATATACCACGCACTGCGGAATATCGAGCAGCTGTGATTGCCATTCCTTTTTCCGCTGCTTGCAAAGCCATGTAACCTTGAACTTTTGTGGCTACTACTGCGCCGCCTTGAACAATAGCTTGCTTCGCCATTTGATAGGTAGTGAAATGAATGGCAAATTGACGGGCAATTTGTTGCAAAAGCATTGGTTTGACGATGGAAGTTACGGCTAAAGCACTACCACCTTTAATCAGCCAACCAAAAGGATCTTTTTGTACGGAAAGGGGTAAAGGTTGAGAAAGTTTAGATTCAGCTAATCCAACTTGTACTCTTTTGGTAATCTCATTTCGATCGCCAGCAGGTAATTCTTTCCAAGCCCGTTTTAGCAGATTGAGGAAAATTTCTGCTTCTAAGTCTGTGGTGGAAAGTTTATGGGAATAACGGATTTTGAGATAGCGACAAACTTGAATTAAAGTTTGGCGGTAGGTTACTTGCTGGGTACGCCCTCGCAATACTGTTATGCCATCTGCTGCTAAAAAACGAAATCTATTTTCAATCATTTCTAGCCAAGCTTCACGGTCTTGGCTTTGCACTTCTATGGGGTCAGGCGTGTGAATATAATCTATAGGATTAAATTTGCGGCAGAACAGAATTGCGGTAAGTTGTTGCAATTCTTCTTCTGTTGCTAACTCCAGCGCCGATCTCAACTCATCCAAAATCGAACCCTCCCAGACTAGAGATTCGTTGCTGTACCTTATTCTACTTCTATCCCTTTGAATGCGGAGTTCAGTAAGTCATGTTTGATGTGGCAATTATTGGTGCTGGTGTGGCTGGCTTGACTGTGGGGCAACAATTGCGTCAGGCTGGCTATCGGGTGGTAGTGGTGGAAAAGTCGCGTGGTGTGGGGGGAAGAGTGGCGACGCGCCGTTTATATGATACTCGCGCCGATCACGGTTTGCGCTATTTGGAAGGGAAAGGTGAATTTTTGCAGGGTTTGGTAAAGATTTTATGCGATCGCCAAGTTCTAAAACTATGGACAGATAAAATTTATCAGTTTTCACCTAACTCTCAAATTTCCACTAGCTGTTACATTGCGCCAGAAGGAATGAGTGCGGTTGCTAAGTTTTTGGCTTCTGGTTTGGAAGTTTGGTTAAATCATCGAGTTGAGTCAATTATTTTAAATAATCCAGTTTGTTGGCAATTAAATTTTGCTGCTAATAATGATGAGTTGCCCAAAAGTTTAATGGCGAAAGCGGTGGTGGTTGCTATTCCTGCGCCGCAAGCTTTGATGTTATTAGAATCTTTGATTTCTCAAGAGGTTTTGGCTAGGTTGAGGGCGATCGAATTCGATCCTTGTATTACGGTTATGGCAGGTTATTCTAGTTCTTGTCAATGCGATCGACCTGAAAAAGCAGTTGTTTTTCCTGAAAGCGATCGGTTAGCTTGGATCGGTTTAGATAGTAGTAAACGCTCAAATTCTACATCACCTGTTTTTGTGATTCAAAGTAGTGCCAAATTTGCTCAACTTTACTTAGATGCGGAAGATTTACAACTCGCTGGAAGAGAACTATTAGCGAGTGCAGCTACACATTGGTTGAGTTGGTTAGATAGTCCTGAATGGTTCCAAGTACATCGCTGGCGTTATGCTTTTCCGCGTCTTCCTTTGGCAGAAATGTTCTTGGATACTCAAACAAGTTTACCTTTAATTTGTTGTGGCGATTGGTGTGGCGGAAATTTGCTGGAAAGTGCTTTGCAGTCTGGCTTATCTACAGCGGAAAGGATTAATTCTCAATTGCAAAATCTCTCTTTACCTGGAGTTCATTTTTTCGATTCTCTTTGATTTCGGCAAGATCATCCAAAAGAAAGAGCGATCGGACAGTAGTTTAAGTTTAGATTAAAGACTGACTAAATTAAGTTTAACTATCTGTAGCAATGTTGCGTTACGCTACGCTAGCACAGCCTACAGATAGCTTGATGCGCTTAAATTTTCGAGGTTAAAAGATGATGAAACTAAAAGGATTTAACTTTTTCAATAAATTCAATTTTACCAATCAGTCAATTAGACTATTTTGCTTATTTTTAGTCACTGATATTGCTTTTATGTTGCTTCATTTGATTTATTCCTACTCTAGTTTAACTAAAAATATAGGGTTTTCTCTGGAGACAGACAGGGGATTTTCGGAAGTATTTCAGTATATTAAAGAGTATTGGATTGCCGTAATATTAGGCGTTTTAGCTGTAAGAACTGGGTTATTTTTATATGGAACTTGGTCATTATTATTCTTTTATCTTTTACTTGATGATGCAGCTGAAATTCATGAAAGATTAGGTAGTATCATCAGTAATAAATTTGCCATCCCTGGATTATTCAATTTGCGCGGACAAGATTTTGGTGAAATTGCGGTAACTGGGACAGTTGTGCTAGTTTTTTTAATATTAACTACTTTAACTTATAGATTTAGTGATTACACTTCCCGTCGAGCTTCCAAACATTTAATTATGATGATGTTTGCTCTGGCTTTCTGCGGAGTTATACTAGACTTAGTTCATATAGCAGTTAATTCTCCTGGGTTAAATCCTTGGTTAACTCTTTTAGAGGATGGCGGTGAATTAGTAGTTATGAGTTTCATTGCTTGTTATACAATTTCACTATTTGAGATTTTACAAGCAAAGACAACCAAGTTGAAAACTACGGCTGAAACTCACCCGTTGGAAGTTTTGGGAAGGAAATAATTATATTGGGGAACGGGTGAAAAACAGCTTACCTATTTCAGTAATTCTTCTAATTTTTGCTGATTCCAAAGCGATCGATATAATCCTGGTTTTTCTAGTAATTCGCTGTGAGTTCCTACTTGGACTATTTCGCCTTTATCCATGACGAAAATGCGATCGCAACTAGCAGCAGCAGACATCTGATGAGAAATAAACACTACGGTTTTACGTTCATTTCCTGAAGATAAATTTTCTAAGATTGCTGTTGCTGTTTGGTTATCTACACTAGCTAAGGCATCATCTAATATTAACACTGGTGCGTCAATTAATAATGCTCTGGCTAATGCGGAACGCTGTCTTTGTCCGCCGGAAAGGGTAATTCCTCTTTCGCCAACTAAGGTTTCATAATTTTGGGGAAAAGTAGTAATTTCTTCGTGAATTTGTGCTTGTTTGGCTGCGTTTTCTACGAATGGGTGTTCAATTACTGGATCGCCGTAGCGAATGTTATTTTTAATGGTAGTACTGAAGAGAAAACTTTCTTGGGGTACGTAAGCGATCGCATTTCGTAAATCTTGCAACCGCAAATAAGTAACATCATACCCATCTAAAAATAGGCTTCCTGGGGAAATATCTAATAACCGCGGAATCGCATTTGCTAATGTTGATTTACCCGAACCAATTGGCCCGACAATTGCTACAGTTTCTCCCGGTTCAATGGTAAAATTAATATGATTTAAAGCGGGAGTTTCTGAACCTGGATATATATATTTCAGGTTTTTTGCTACTAATTTACCTCTAACTTTTTCCTGTGGTAGAGGTACAGAGGTTGGTAGATCTTTGACTTTCGCTTCTACACTTAAAATTGCTTCGATGCGATCGACACTTACTTCTCCTCTTTGATATGCTGTAATTGTAAAACCTAACAAAGCTGTGGGGAAAACTAAGCGTTCTACATAGAGAATTAAGGCAACAAAATCTCCGATAGTAATTGTACCGTTAGCGATCGCACCTACTCCCACCCACAATAAAACCAGCAAACTTATAAAAGCCATTCCCTCAACTAAAGGAAACAAAGTAGTTCTAGTTCTAGCTAGGTTTAAATTTGCCTGCAATAGTTGATTATTTAACTCAGTAAAAGCCCGTTTTTCATTTGCTTCTTGAGCGTAAATTTTAATTAAAGAAATCCCACTCATATCTTCCTGAATTAACTCACTCAGGTTAGATAACTTTTCTTGCACTTCCAATTGTTCGCCACGCAATTTGTTACTAAATAATTGAACAATTAGTAACATGAAGGGATAAACTGCGATCGCAGCTAAACTGATAAATGGGCTAATAGTTAACATCACTGGCAAAGTCAACCCATAAGCAAATAAAGTATTTGCCAAACTCAACACCGCAAAACCCAATAACCGCCGAATATTATCTACATCACTAGTCGCCCGGTTAATAATATCCCCAGCTGTATTGCTATGAAAATAAGATGGTTCTAAAGTGAGTAAATGTTGAAAAATCTTTTGCTTTAAGTCAAATTCTACCTGTCGCCCAATCCCAAAAATTAACATTCGCGAAACAATGCGAATCACCCACATGATAGATGCCAAAATGAAAAGCACCACCACGTAACTTAAAACTTGCTTAAAGCTAAAAGTAACATTAAGTTCGTCAATAATTTTCCGAATTAGCAGGGGAATATATACCCCTAAGCTGTTGACAAAAAATAATGCTAGGATGCCCAAACTGACTTTTTTCCAGTAAGGACGGAGATAATTACCAAGTTTTCTTAATCGAGAATTAGCCATAAATATATATTAACGTTCGTAGTAGCGACTTCAGTCGTATATTCCTAAATAAAAGTACTAAAGTTCCCACTTTTAACATTTTATATTCTCAAGTGAAGGAATGGGATCGACTTCCGTAGATAACCAACCACGTAAAAAGTAATAAACTGATGTCCAAAACTCATTAATTACGCGAGTACTCAGCAATAAAGAATCTACATTAGGCATAAAATCCGAAAATTGCACTTCTCTGGCATTATTGAAAGTAATACTAATAGTATCGCATTTATCTTTTTGCGTAACTCTAAACAGAACTCTGGGAACTCCTCCGGCTTGAAATGTATAAAAAGTAGCTGGACTAGGAATTGTGGAAATTCCTAATTGGGCAAATGTTTGTCTAGCGCGTTGCATATTTAAAGCCGAAGAAATCAAAATAATTCGTTTACTCATATTGCCTTCATCTATATATTTTCGTTTAATTGCTTCGGCACTAGTACGAATATCTACGCCTGTGGGTTCAATTAAAATAGCTGATTTAGGAATACCTAAACTGTTGAGAATTCTGGCAATAGCAAAAGCTTCAGGAGGGTTAGGTTGATTAGGATTTAATCTTTGCCCGGGTCTAGGGCCAGCACTAACAATTATAGAGGCATCATTGCCTAATTTTAACTGGAGATCGTATTCTCTAGCGGCTTGCAAAATACGATCGCCCGCATCTGTCAAGTGAACCCGATTCGCTTCCAAAAACGGCTGTTGAGTTGTTGCCTGTCCCAACAATACAATAGCATCTACTTTATCTCGCCGATGCACCGCTGCTTGTAAAGCCAAAATTGAATCAGACTCAATTAATTGCACCATAAAAAAAGCAATAATCGGAATACTAAAAAACAATAAAATTCCGGTAGCAATTCTGATATAATTTTCCGCCTCTTTAGTTATTCCTCCTTTTTTAATTCCCATCAAACCAAAGAGTAACAATAAAAGAGACAATCCTAATGGTTTTAGAGGTAAAGATAAAATACTCCAAATTTGGACAACTGCTCCATTATTAGGGGTTAATAAAGCTAGAATTACTGCCAATAAAACAATTAGCGCCCCCAACCAAGCTAAATATTCCCTTGGTTTTGCTTTAACTCCCGCATCACCCTCAGCCTTCTTAAAAACTACTCGCCAAACTAACCAAACTAGCAGTACTAAAAATAATAATTGGGTTAACGTAACAAACAACATAAAAACACTGCCTCACAAATATATTTATTAGTCACTAGTCATTTGTCATTTGTCATTTGTCATTTATAGGTTTTAAAAATAATTAACAATTGGCGTTAATAACGAAAGACAAATGACAAATTACCAATGACCAATAACAATTATCTCCGTTTCAACTCTCGAACGATCGCCTGACTGACAGTTTGAATTACTTTAACACGGGCAAAGTACTTGTCATTCGCCGGAATTAAAGTCCAAGGGGCGGTAGGAGTACTAGTGCGTTGAATAGCTTGATTTACAGCTACTTCATATAAAGACCATCTTTCTCGATTGCGCCAATCTTCCTCCGTCAGTTTATACTGCTTAAATGGGTCGTTTTGCCGTTCCTCAAATCGCTTCATTTGTTCTTCTGAGCTAATATGTATCCAAAACTTCACCACAACATAGCCATCACTGGTTAACTGAGCTTCAAACTCATTAATTTCCTGATAAGCGCGTCGCCATTCATTTTCTGTCGCAAAACCTTCGACTCGTTCAACTAATACTCGACCGTACCAACTGCGATCGAAAATGCCAATAGTTCCTGCCATTGGTAAGCGTCGCCAAAAACGCCACAAATAATGATGGGCTTTTTCTTCGTCAGTGGGTGCAGCAAAGGCATTAACCTTGTAACTGCGAGGGTCGAGAATATCAGTAAGTCGCTTAATTGCCCCACCTTTTCCCGCAGCATCCCAACCTTCAAAGAGAATTAAAACCGGGATCTCATTTTCGTAAATACTTAATTGTAACTTTCGCAGTTTGACCTGTTCCCGACTGAGTTGTTTTTTGTATTCTGACTTCGACAAATTTTGGGTTAAATCTACCTGCGCTAATAAATTTGGTTCACCGGGGCTCAGATGTTCTTGGGGCGGAAGGGAAGGAGGCGGAACTTGACAGTGCAAGCGATCGAGTGCTTCCGTAATTGTCGCCACCAGTTGCGTTAAAACTTTCACCCTCGCCCAGCGTTGACAGTCACCTTCAACCAAAGTCCAGGGAGCCGAGCCAGTGCTAGTATGTATGAGCATTTCTTCGGCTAGGGCAACATACTGATCGTAGTTTTTCTCTTGTTGCCAATCTTCGGGACGCACTCGCCAAGATTCCAAAGAGTTGGAAGCGTATTTTTTCAGGCGTTTTTTCAGTTCTTTTTGGCTCAAGTGAATCCAAAATTTCGCGATCGCTACTCCATCATCCACCAACTGACGCTCAAAAGCATTAATATGCTGCATCACCATCGGTACCTGCGCCGCTTCTACCCGTTCAAACAACCGATCTTCCAGTACGTGAATATACCAGCTATGATAAAAAATCCCAATGCTGCCACGGGCTGGTAATTGTTTCCAAAATCTCCATAAAAAAGGATACTTCTGTTCTTCGACACTGGGAGGCCAAATTGGATGCACGGCAAAACCTCTGGGGTCCATATAGCCGACCATTTTCTTCACTAAAGCGCCTTTACCTGCCGCTGCCCAACCTTCTAAAACTACTACCATTGGTTGTTTTGTGTCCCAACAGGCTTTTTGCAGCGATCGCAATTGTCGCATTAAAGCTTCAATTTGAGTGCGATAAGTATTTTTATCTAAAGCAAGCTCGAGATCCAAAGTATCTAACATAACTTAACCACACAAAAAATCTACTAAACGCCAATACTGTCTATCTACAACCAAGAAATCAAAATATCTCTTCCTCAAGTTAACAAAAGTGATTAAAAGTACCTACTCTACAGAGCAAAGAGATAGGGATATAGGTTATTTAATTCACGCAAAACTCAAAACCCAAAACTGCCTTGAAACCTTTTGCCTTGAAGCCTTCTGTCTTTCTTCTTCTCCGTTCTCTCTGGAAAAGCAACAATTCTTTACTCTCTGCTGTTACTTTAGATCTTCCATTTGACTAGTAATTTTTGTAGAATCAGTAGTAAATATAAATTAATTGTTAAATTTGCTTGACAAAAGCTCTTTTGTATTAAATTTGGCTATTAACCCAAGCAGGGACAAATTGAAAGAAAAATCTCGTCCCTGTTCCCTTCCCTAACAAAAATGTCCCGCTCGATTACCAATAGCCTAAATTTTTTCCCAAGTCAACCAAATTAATATTTTTTAGCGATCTGTTTAAATTGAAACTTCAAAGGGAAAAATAAATTCAGTACAAAATAGAGAAGTTTTACTGGAGCAGAAATTTTATTTAGGCCGAAATACTTAAATTACTGTTCTAGACTATTACCTAACTTAAGTAAACCTACTTTCTCAGAGGAAAAATTAGCAACAGGAATTCGCAGAACATGGCTCGTCACATTATGCTCAGGCTTTATGATATGGGACACAGAGACTTCTCTGGATATGACCTGCGAGGAGTAAACTTAAGCGGAGTAACTTTAATCGGAGTAAACTTAGCCGAAGCCAATCTTACCGGAGCAAATCTTAGTAAAGCATTTCTGACTAAATCCAATCTCAGTGGTGCATTATTAAACTGGGCAGATTTAAGCTTTGTTAAGTTAAGTGAAGGTAATCTGGAAAATACCGATTTAACCAAAGCTAACCTAAATGGTGCTTTTCTAGTTAAATCAAAATTAACTAAAGCTCGACTTAGCGGTGCTAATCTTAATGCTGCTAACTTGAGAAATGCTGACTTAGCAAAAGCCAACCTTTCGGGCGCAAATTTAACTGGAATTAACCTTCGCAGTGCTAATCTTAATGGGGCAATTCTTAACTGGGCAAATTTAACTGCGGCGAGATTAAGTGGAGCTTCTTTAATAGGCGCACTTTTGCAAAACGTTAATTTTACCGGAGCTTTTCTCAACGGTGTTGATTTAACTGGAGTTGACTTAAGCGGGGTAAATTTGAGTGAAGCAAAGTTGAGTGGTGCTAATTTGCAAGGAGCAAGCTTAATCGGCACTAATTTTACACAAGCTGAACTGCGAGGAGTAAATTTTACAGGTGCAGACCTCACTAACGCCAATTTTACTCAAGCTTCCTTATCCAATGCTGAATTAAATTGGGCAAACTTAAGTCGCTCTAATTTCACTGAAGCAGATCTTAATGGTGCGAGCTTTTCAGGAGCAACATTAGATAATTGCCAGTTTCAGAAATTCACAGAATTACCAAAAAAAACTCAGCAAGTAAGATGCTTAAACACAGATATTTCCATGTTAATTGAGCATAGCAAAAATGCTGGTGTTAGACTGAAGTACTCATGAATTTGGAGCTAAACGGAACTTGACAAATCAGAACCGGAAAAACAGAAAAGCCAGAGAAAGGTGAGTATTAGCTTTCTTTGGCTTAATTATTTTTTAGTAAGCACCTTTTCTCAGAAGTACTACCTCTATAGTTTTAAGAATTAAGTAAATGTCGTAAATAGGATGCCAATTTCTTTGATAATTCAAATCCAAACCTACGACTTCTTCAAAATCTTTGATTGAAGAACGACCGCTAACTTGCCATAACCCAGTAATACCAGGTTTAACATCTAGTCTACGCCAATGATGTTCTTTGTACTGAGAAACTTCATCAAAAGTTGGCGGACGAGTACCAACTAAACTCATTTCTCCTTTTAAAACGTTCCAAAATTGCGGTAATTCATCTAAACTGGTTTTTCTCAAGAAATTCCCTACACGAGTCACGCGAGGGTCGTTTTCATTTTTAAATATCAATCCTTTAGCTTCATTTTTGACTCTGGATTTAAGAGCTTCTGCATTAGATACCATCGAACGGAATTTACGGATTTTAAAAGGTTTTCCCTGAAGTCCACATCGTTCTTGGGTGTAGAATATCGGGCCTGGGCTATCTAGCTTAATGGCGATCGCGATCGGTAAAAATACCATTGACAGAATCACTAAGCCTACAATACTGCCCACTATATCTATGAATCGTTTAATTATAGAATGAGTTGAAGGGTGAGCCACCTGATACACTCTAGAATTAAACATTTCTGGACGAACAAGCGTTGGACACAGCCCCGGTGGTGTCATCATAACTTTTTCAATCTCGATTCCCGTGAAACTACTTAGGTAACAGATTCAAATCATAAAGGCATAATTCCTAATCGGGTAGTATCACCGAACTTTCTTCTTCAAATCTTCATTGACTTTCTAGCTCACCCCAAGTATTATGAAGTTTGTATAAAGCTTTTAGTAAAATTAGGTGTCTAAGTTACAAGATAATTAGCTTACACCCCTTAGTGATAAATACACCAGTAACTATAAACACAGGTGTTAAGGGTCTGCGAGTAAGATTTTAAGGAAAATTTGGCTATTTGTCTAATATAGTTGGCTTTCACGGGGATAAAAACAACCGGAAAGCTGTTCCCTGGACTAAGTACTAATTCCACGCAAGTTACATTTCTTAGCAAACCCGACTATTTTCTTCAGAGCCGCTATCCTTTTCTACGATTAAATTATAAACAGATGGACTCCACCATAAAATCATATTCAATTTGGTAGAGTAGGCTACTAAAATAGATAATTCTGTAGTAAGAAGAGATCGTCCTCAGAACCTTTCTAGGATGTAATTAGCGACATAATCGAATTACCAGGTTTGAAAAAAGTGGAGTTTAGTCATGGCAGAAAAAAGCAAACGCGGATTCGCCTCAATGGATAAAGAGAAGCAAAGAGAAATTGCTAGTAAAGGTGGGAAAGCTGCCCATGAAAAGGGTACAGCCCATGAATTTACCCCAGAAGAGGCTAGAGAAGCGGGACGTAAAGGCGGAGAAACCGTCAGTAAAGACCGCCAACACATGGCAGAAATTGGTCGGAAAGGGGGTGAAGCAGTCAGTGAAGACCGAGAACACATGTCTGAGATTGGCAGTAAGGGCGGCAAAAATAGCCACAAAAACAAGTAGGCGATCGCTCTTCTGAATCTAACCACGCAGAACAGGGTATTCTCAATCATTTGCTGATTGAGGCTAACGCGAACATCAGGGGCATAGAAACGGGTGTAGTCAAAGAAAAGTTGTTGGGCTGATGCGGGGGCGCTCCAGACGCTCCAGACGCAAATAAACTAGAAATACACCAACAGATTTTGACGCACCCCACAAGACAGGGGGACACGAAGAATTGAAAAAAAACACAACTCAGCGCGTCGCCCTGATAAAGCTGAAATACTGCTGGGTTAGAGGGAAAAGGTAAGGATAAAATTTTATTTGTTTCTCTTTAAACATTTCCTACAGATGACTGAAACTAAGATACGGAGACTAATCTGTAGCAAAGTATTAGGGAATTGAAATTATTCCTTTCACCTTTCCCCAAAAAAAAGCGCCTGTATTTTCAGGCGCTTTCAACCAGGGGGTGGAAAACTGAAATATTAAAAATAAAGCTTTTGCTCCTAACCTAGAGCGTCTGCACCAGCGACAACTTCTAAGAGTTGCTGTGTAATTGCTGCTTGTCGTGCCTTATTGTACGACAGGGTTAATGTCCCAATCAACTCACTAGCATTATCGCTAGCATTGTTCATTGCCGTCATTCTAGCAGCCAATTCACTAGCAGCCGATTCTTGCAATGCCCGTAACAATTGGTTATTTAAATACAACGGCAACAAAGCATCAAGAATTTGTACTGGATCTTGCTCAAAGAGCATATCTCTGGGGAAACTGCGAACTTCAGTTGTTACCTTGCTCCGTTCCACCTGAAATTGACCGCCCCTAGTAGTCAAGCGGAAAATTTCATCATCTGAAGGTTCCAAACCTTGCGGATCGAGGGGTAACAAAGTTTGAATTACCGGACGAGAACTGATCAGCGAAACAAACTTGGTATAAACCAGTTCCACACGATCGACACCTTCCGACAAAAATAAAGACAACAACTCATCAGCAATAGCCGAAGCTTCTGCTGCTGTCGGAACTTGTTCTAAACCAGAGAAAGTAGCATCAATAGGTTGTTCCCGGCGTTGGAAATATTGAATCGCTTTCCGTCCTACCAGAACAAACTTGTAATCTACTCCTTCGGCTTTCAATTCCTTAGCACGGTTTTCTGCTCTTTTGATGACATTACTGTTATAACCACCACACAGACCCCGATCGCCAGTAATTACCAACAACCCAACAGAACGAACTTGCCGCTGTCTGAGCAGAGGTAAATTAGCTTCTTGAAAGCGTAACCGGGACTGTAAACCGTAGAGAACCTGAGCTAAAGCATCAGCAAAGGGACGGGTGGCAATAACTTGTTCTTGAGCACGACGCACCTTAGCTGCTGCTACCAGGCGCATCGCTTCGGTGATTTTTTTGGTGTTTTTAACCGACTTAATGCGATCGCGAATTGCTTTTAAATTAGCCATTGTCCGATTTTAGATTTTAGATTTTAGTGGATAGTAGGGACTAGGGACTAGGGACTGGGGAGAAGGGTACTGGGGTAAGGGTAGTGAAAACGGGTTTTTAGGGATGATTTTATACAATAATTTGGGATTGGTTCCCAGTTCCCAGTCCCTAGTCCCCAGTCCCCAGTCCCCAGTCCCATCTGAAATTACTTAGCCATTGCCAGGAAGTTCTTCTTAAAGTCTACGATCGCTTCCTTCAGCAAAGCTTCTGCTTCATCACCCAACTTCTTCTCGTTGCGGATCAATTCAATATACTTCGGCTTGCTAGTCTTCAAATATTCCCGCAGTCCCGCAGTGAAACCAGTCACCTTGTCTACTGGAACGTCATCTATATAACCATTCAAACCTGCGTATACCAAAGCAACTTGTTCTGCCACAGACAGAGGCGAATATTGAGGTTGCTTCAACAGTTCCCGCAACCGTTGACCCCGTGATAATTGGTCTTGAGTCGCCTTATCCAAATCGGAAGCAAACTGAGCGAAAGCCGCCAAATCATCAAACTGAGCCAATTCCAGCTTCAGTTTACCAGCAACTTGTTTCATCGCCTTAGTTTGCGCCGCCGAACCTACGCGAGATACCGAAATACCAGGGTTAATTGCCGGACGAACACCAGAGTTAAACAAATCTGTAGTCAAGAAGATCTGACCGTCGGTAATCGAAATTACATTAGTCGGAATGTAAGCAGAAACGTCACCCGCTTGAGTTTCAATGATTGGCAGAGCAGTCATACTACCACCGCCCAACTCATCATTTAGTTTAGCTGCCCGTTCCAACAAACGAGAGTGGAGATAGAAAACGTCTCCGGGATAAGCTTCCCGTCCTGGTGGACGACGCAGCAACAAGGACATTTGACGATAAGCTGCTGCTTGCTTGGAGAGGTCATCATAAATTACCAGGGTGTGTCTGCCTTTGTACATGAAGTACTCAGCCATACTTGCACCGCTATAAGGAGCCAAGTATTGTAGGGTAGCAGGGTCACTAGCGTTAGCAGCAACCACAATGGTGTAATCCATTGCGCCGCCTTCTTGCAGTTTTTGTACCACGTTAGCAACGGTGGAAGCTTTTTGACCGATCGCTACATAAACACAAACCACATTCTCTTCTTTTTGGTTGAGGATGGTATCAATTGCGATCGCAGTTTTTCCAGTTTGACGGTCGCCAATGATTAACTCCCGTTGTCCCCGACCTACAGGAATCATCGCATCGATCGCGGTAATCCCAGTTTGCAGCGGCTCACAAACCGACTTCCGAGCTACGATACCTGGTGCTGGAGATTCAATCAAGCGAAACTCAGTATTACCCAAATCGCCTTTACCATCGATCGGACGACCCAGCGCATCTACAACTCTACCAATCAGAGAATCCCCTACGGGTACCTGAGCGATTTTACCAGTAGCCTTAACCGTGCTACCCTCTTGAATTTCCCGACCTTCGCCCATCAACACCGCACCCACGTTGTCCTGTTCCAAGTTCAACGCAATGCCAATAGTGCCATCTTCAAACTCTAACAGTTCCCCAGACATGACCTTATCCAAGCCATAAATCCGAGCGATCCCGTCTCCCACTTGCAATACTGTGCCAACATTGGTGACATCAACACTTTGGTCGTACTGCTCAATCTGCTGGCGAATAATGTTGCTAATTTCGTCTGGTCTGATACTGATCATGGAAGTCTTATTTGTTAGTTGTTACTTACTTCAGTTAAAAACGAGTGGATAGTTTTTAGTGGATATTTTTTCACTTTTCACTATTCACCTTTCACTGTTCGGATAGTTTTTAGTGGATAGTTTTTCACCTTTCACTATTCACTATTCACTAACCACTAATTAGCTACTCAAGCGCAAAGAAATGCGACGTAATTGACCCCGCAAACTCGCATCAAACACCTGAGAACCAACTTTGATGATTACGCCACCGATGAGATCGCGATCGACCTTAGTGGCGAGTTCCACTTCTTGGGCACCTGATAGGGATTTTACCTTTTCCTTGACCGACTGTTTTTGCTCTTCGCTCAATTCCACAGCCGAAGTCACTTCAGCCAAAACCGCTTGATTAAGTTCTCTCAACCGATTTAAATACTCGCTGGCAATTGTTTCTAAAAACCCAATCCGCTTTTTATCTACCAAAAGCATCAAAAAGTTGATCATCAAAGGATGAATTTGATCCCCAACAATTTGCCGAATTACTTCCTTTCTCTTAGCAGCTGGAACCAGCGGATCGCCAAGAAACTTTTGCAAATCAGGTGAACTTTTCAACAATTCAATTAAACCCCGCGCATCTTCGCCGAACTTTTCTGTCAAGTCCTGACTTTGCGCCACAGACATCATTGCCTCTGCATAAGGTTCTGCTACTGCTTCACCAAATAAGTTTCCTTTCATTGGTTTCCTCCTAGCAGGGCAATGCTATTATTCACTAATTCTTGTTGAGCAGATTCATCCAAAACTGAAGTTAGTTGAGATTCTACTCTTTGAATTGCCAACTCGGTTACTCTTTGTCTTAACTCTGCGAGTACTCTGTCTGTTTCCGTATTCAAATCTTCGCCAGCTTTCTTCCGCAAATTTTCCACTTCCTTAGCTGCTTGAGCTAGGATAGATTCTTTAGCCGCTTGAGCAGTGGTTTCCGCTTCTTTTCTAATTCTTTCTGCTTCCGCCTGTGCTTGAGCTAACTTTTGTTGTTGATCTGCTAAAGCTTCAGCTGCTTGGCGTTGACGACCTTCCGCTTCGCCGATCGCTTCTAAAATCGCCTTCCGTCTTTCCGTCAGGATATTAGTAACGATTTTACGCCCCAAATAAAATATCACTCCAATCAGAATAGCTAGGTTAATCAGGTTGGTTTCTAATAAATTCAAATTCAGCCCAAACCCCCCTGATTCCGCTGCTTCCGAATGAGCTTCTGTTGCCAGTAATAAGAAAGTCTCCATGATACCCATTCACATCGATAGCGGCTCAGTTTCCATACATCCAGTGGATAGTTTTTAGTGGATAGTGGATAATTTGCTTCTATTCACTATTCACTATTCACTTTTCACTAAATTCGCTTTTTACTTAGAGCCTAATTTCTGACACTAAGTAAAGCCTCATTTCAGCAATGCCGAAAAGTATTTGCTTTATCTATTTGCTAGACTTGGCCCCAAAAGCTTTTCTAGAATTTGGCGACTCAAAGCATCTACTTGTTGTTCTAAAGCACTCATTGCAGCTTGTTTTTGCTCATCTATCTCTTTGCGAGTTTGCTCTAATCGAGCTTGCACTTCTGCAAGAGCCTCAGCATTTTTCTGGGCGGCGATTTTCTTCGCATCTTCTTGAGCAGCAGCAATCACACCTTGAGCTTCCCGACGGGCTACAGCTAGTTGTTCTTCGTACTGTTTTGCCAATTGTTCAGCCTTAGCCAAGCGTTCTTTTGCCTCAACCTCATTAGTGCGGATATATGCAGAGCGATCGTCTATCGCCTTAGACAAAGGCTTATAGAAAACCGCATTCAACACCGCCGCCAGCAGCAAAAACTGCACTGCCATCACAGGCAAAGTAGCGTCGAAATCAAACATTTTTTACAGTTTCAAAAACTACCAGGGAGCAAAATAAATTCAGGAAAAAATCGCTTAATTGGGTATGGAGGAATTTCAAATTACCGTTGAGAGATGGCAAATAAAATCTCAATTTCCCATCTCAACTCTCAAATTTGCCATTCCCCATTACCCATTGAGAATGGGCGGGTTTTGATTTTAATCTTATGGCTGGGTATTCCAGGCTTTTGGCTAAACCCGCTTGAGAATGGGCGGGTTTTGATTTTAATCTTATGGCTGGGTATTCCAGGCTTTTGGCTAAACCCGCCCCTACTCTGCTTAACCTGCGAAGGGGTTAGCAAACAACAACACCAAAGAAATAACCAGACCGTAAATGGTCAGAGATTCCATGAACGCTAGAGTTAACAGCAAAGTACCGCGAATCTTACCTTCAGCCTCTGGTTGACGAGCAATACCTTCCACAGCTTGTCCAGAAGCGTTACCTTGACCAATACCAGGGCCAATAGCAGCTAAACCAACAGCTAAAGCAGCAGCCAATACAGAAGCAGCAGCAACCAATGGATCCATGATGTTTTAACTTACCTTAATCTACACAACAAACAAATCAGATTTTGGGATTTTGAGCTTTGAACCAGGAATGAGAAATTTACTTCCTTGATGCCAATTCTCTCTTCCTACTCAAACTACCATTAAATGAGGACTAACCATGCTCCTCATGATGTTCTTCTCCACCATGCCCTTCCATAGCCTCATGGATATATGCCGCCGCCAGGGTAGCAAATACCAAAGCTTGAATTGCACTGGTAAACAAACCTAACGCCATAATTGGCAAAGGTACAAACAAAGGCACTAGTAGCACCAACACCCCAACTACTAGTTCATCCGCCAGAATGTTACCAAATAGACGGAAACTCAGGGAAAGCGGTTTGGTGAAATCTTCTAAAATCGCAATGGGTAATAGGACTGGTGTCGGTTCGATATATTTCCTAAAGTACCCTAAACCCCGCTTGCTAAAACCTGCGTAAAAGTACGCCAAGGAAGTTAGCAATGCTAAGGCTACTGTCGTGTTAATGTCATTAGTCGGTGCAGCTAATTCGCCTTCTGGAAGTTCTATTACTCTCCAGGGAATCAACGCGCCTGACCAATTGGACACGAAGATAAACAAAAACAGCGTGCCAATAAAGGGCACCCAAGGACGGTATTCTTTCTCACCAAGTTGGTTTTTTGCCAATCCTTGAATGAACTCCAGAACATATTCCATAAAATTCTGCATACCGCCGGGAATTCTCTGGATGTTCTTAGTAGCTAGGAATGAAGCTACCAAAAGAAGAGCAATCACGAACCAGGAGGTGAGAAAAACTTGCCCGTGTAGTTTTAAATTGCCCACTTGCCAGTAGAAATGATGACCCACTTCTAAACTAGCTAGGTGCGTAAAAGTTAAGTAATTGAAGTCACTGAGCATTTTAACCTTCAGGAAAGTTTCCCCGAAATTTAGCTTTCGAGCATCCCCGCTGACCTAATCTATCTAAGATTGGACGGCATGAGGGCTCGCACCATCTGGTATAAGAGTGCAACTTTGTATGTCAGGAATCCCAAAAATATGGGAAGAACCTGTAGCTGACTCAATTGAGTTGCTAGTATAATCAACCCAATAAATACGGCAAACCGAGACTTGCTCAGACGGCGATTTTGTGAGCCAAGCTGTTCTACATTCTTGGCTAACATCCTCAAGTAAACCACACCTGTGGACGCGCCTAGCAAATAATTTAGTCCTGTGTTCAGGTCGTAAAAAATCCAAACAGAGACAAAAATAATCGCTGTTGTCGTCAAGGTGACTATGTATAGTTCTTTTTGCAGGTTATAGTATTCCTGCATTGATTCTCTAGGTGTTTCTGCCGGAGCATCAACTTGAGAATTATCCATAGCTACAGGGGTGGATTCATGAGATGAGTCTGTCAAGGTAACGGAACTCGCAAACCAGTTCTATAATTTGACTTTGGCTTTGTTTGTAGCCAGATGAGATCATACCACGCTGCAAGTAACAATACTTAAAGAAATATGATCTTTCTTTTTTGGGGACTGGGGACTGGGGACTGGGGACTGGGGAAGTTTTGAGTTTGTAGGGGCGGGTTTAGCAGATAAATTTGTGTTCACAGTAGAAGATTTAACAACAAAACCCGCCCGTACAGAGTTTTCTTGCTCCCCTGCTCCCCCTGCTCCCCTGCTATGGTAGGAGAGTGAAGATTTCTTGGGCTGCTTTTTGGCACACTTTCCCTGCTTCCCCTAAACTTTGCCGCATTATTTGATAATCTGCCAAAATTTGGCTGCGTTTGGCGGGAGTTAACAAATTTATGGCTTCTTTGACAATATTTTCGGCTGTTGCTTGTTCTTGCAGTAGTTCGGGGACGATCGCTTTCATTAACACCAAGTTAGGTGGTGACATGAAGGGAATGGCAAATTTTAAGAGATTTTTGGCGATCCAGGCAGTAATCCGGTTAACGCGATAAATTACGACTTGAGGAACTTCTAAAAGAGCTATTTCTAAATTTACTGTGCCAGATTTGGTAATTGCTAGGTCGGCAGCGGCGATCGCTTCGATATTTTTATCAGCTACCAAGGTAATATTTAGGTTATAGTCTCGGATTGCTTGTTCGATCGGTTCCCGAAATGCTTCCAGAGAAAGGGGAATCAAAAATTTTACCTCTGGAATTTTAGCTTGCAGGATTTTCGCTGCCGCCAAGATTACTGGTAAAACATATTTAAGCTCTTGTCGTCGGGAAGCTGGCACTAAAGTAATTACCGTTTCTTCCGGCGCAATTCCCAAGCTAGCACGCGCAGCAGAGCGATTCGGAGCCCCAATCATTTTATCCAGTAACGGATGACCTACAAAACTGGCTTTTACGCCTTTTTTGCGGAAAAACTCCGCTTCTTCGGGGAAAATTGCCAGTATTAGGTCAGAATTTTTGATGATTTGTTGCGTGTCGCGATCGCTCAATGACCAGACCCAAACTTGGGGCGCAATATAATACACAACTGGTGTATTTGTCAAGTGCGATTTCCACAGGGATCGCTTCGCGAATCGAATAAAATTGCCGATCGCCAAATTCGGCCCCATATAATCGATTAAAATCACCAAATCTGGCGGATTTTCCCGTAAATACTGTTTAGCACGATTTTGGATTTGTAGAGTCGGCAAAATGTAGGGTAATGATTCCAGAATACCCACAGAGCCAATTTTGGTAGTATCGCCCAACAACTTAGCACCAGCTTGGGTCATCCGGGAACCACCCAAAGCGACAATTTCCAATTCTTGCCCTAATTTTTCCCCTTGGCGCTTTAATGCGTTAATTAATAACGCCCCTTGTAAGTCGCCAGAAACTTCACCAGTTGAAATGAAAATGCGAATCGTCATTTGTTATTTGTTATTTGTCATTTGCTACTTGTGATTTGTTCTCTTGACTAATGACTAATAACTAATCACCTTTTAACTAATTATCTTCAGTTGTTATAGCATGAGATTTACCTGGAATTGGTCCCCGACGTTTTGGTAATTGGGAGAGTTGGAGAAAGTGATATAAATGCTCGACATGAGGGCTATTGCTTAATTCTTCCAGTTCTTCGAGAGCTTGATTTAAAGTAAATCCAGAGCGATATAATAGACGGAAAGCTTTTTTAATATCCGCCATATCACTACTAGTAAAACCTGCTCTTTTTAAACCGACTAAATTAAGACTTCTGACTCGTGAAGGACTGCCTTCTACTAGCATAAAGGGTGGGACATCGCGATCGATCCGACTCATCCCGCCCACCATTGCCAAACGTCCGATATGGACAAATTGATGGATACCCAAAACACCACCAATTACCGCTTTTGACTCAATTTTGACATGACCAGCTAAAGACACCGAATTAGCAATTACTACCGAGTCTTCAATGATGCAATTATGGGCTACATGAACATAAGCCATCAGTAAGTTATCATTACCGATTACAGTAGCTTCTCCCGCATTAGTAGCACGGTTAATCGTGACATACTCGCGAATTTTGTTACCATTGCCGATTTTCACCAAACTTAGGGAGCCATCATATTTTAAATCTTGGGGTTCTAGACCGATCGCCGCCCCAGGAAAAATTTCATTACGTTCGCCAATTTCCGTCGGCCCTTCAATCACAACATGAGGGCCAATAACTGTTCCTGCACCAACTTTCACCCTCTCCCCAATTACAGCGTAAGCTCCAATTTGAACTGTAGGATGAAGTTCGGCACTAGGATGAACAACAGCAGTAGGATGGATTAAAGTAGTCATCATAGATTTCAGGCTTTAGGCTTTAGATTTTAGAGTAAATTTATAATTTGTAAATCTCCACTCTCAAAATCTTCAGTTCTCCGTACAAAAAGGCAGAAGTGGGGAGGTGGGGGGATGGGGAGGTAGGGAGGTGGGGGGATGGGGAGGTGGGGAGTAAGAGAGTTTTAAGTTATCGGCCCGGGCCCCCGGGCGCGGGGGCCCCGGGGCCCGCCGGGGGCCCGGCGCCGCGGGCCCCCGCGACCCGGAACCCAGCGGAGAGAACTTAAAACTCTCTTACTCCCCACCTCCCCATCCCCCCACCTCCCTACCTCCCCATCCCCCCACCTCCCCACTTC
>NZ_JBHFNS010000051.1:0-15640 GCF_041929135.1 Floridaenema fluviatile BLCC-F154
AGCGTTAGTTATTTATCGAGAAATTGGCGATCGCAAAGGTGAAGGAACAGCACTGGGAAATCTGGGTGCTGCTTACATTGCTCTGGGAGACTACCGCAAAGCGATCGAGTACTACCAACAGCATTTAGCGATTGCACGAGAGATTGGCGATCGCAACGGTGAAGGACAATCTCTGGGAAATCTGGGTCTTGCTTACGATTCTCTGGGAGACTACCGCAAAGCGATCGAGTACCAGCAGCAGTGTTTAGCGATTGCACGAGAAATTGGCGATCGCAACGGTGAAGGACAATCCCTGGGAAATCTGGGTATTGCTTACCGTTCCCTGGGAGACTACCGCAAGGCGATCGAGTACCAGCAGCAGCGTTTAGCGATTGCACGGGAAATTGGCGATCGCGATGGTGAAGGAAATGCACTGGGAAATCTGGGTATTGCTTACTTTTCCCTGGGAGACTACCGCAAAGCGATTGAGTACTACCAGCAGAGTTTAGCTATTCTACGAGAAATTGGCGATCGCAGGGGTGAAGGAGGAGCACTCGGAGGTCTGGGTAATGCTTACATTGCTCTGGGAGACTACCGCAAAGCGATCGAGTACCAGCAGCAGAGTTTAGCGATTGCACGAGAAATTGGCGATCGCGATGGTGAAGGAGGAGCACTCGGAGGTCTGGGTGGTGCTTACTTTTTCCTGGGAGACTACCGCAAAGCGATTGAGTACCAGCAGCAGAGTTTAGCGATTGCGCGAGAAATTGGCGATCGCAGAGGTGAAGGACTTTCTCTGGGAAATCTGGGTAGTGCTTTCCGTTCCCTGGGAGACTACCGCAAAGCGATCGAGTACCAGCAGCAGAGTTTAGCCATTAGACGGGAAATAGGCGATCGCAACGGTGAAGGACAAGCTTTAAATAATTTGGGGTATGCTCTCTACAAATCAGGAGATTTAGCCCAAGCAGAGAAAAGCCTATTCCAGGGAGTAGAAGTTTTAGAATCTCTACGAGAGAGATTAGGCGATGACGATGCTAACAAAGTGTCTATTTTTGAGCAACAAGCTCGTACCTACCGCACTTTACAACTAGTCCTAATCGCCCAAAATAAAACCACAACAGCATTAGAAATTTCCGAACGAGGTAGAGGCAGAGCTTTTGTCGAATTACTCACCAGGCGACTGTCAACTAACCCTAAAGAAATCATCCCTGCTGCATCTTTAAAACCAACAATTGCCCAAATTAAACAAATTGCCCAAAATCAAAATGCTACTTTGGTGCAATATTCGATTATGGCTGATAATTTCAAAATTCAAGATAAACAACAAACCAAAGAATCAGAACTTTACATTTGGGTAATCAAACCCACAGGTGAAGTCAACTTCCGCAAAGTCGATCTCAAACCTTTATGGCAACAACAAAACACTTCTCTCGGAGAACTTGTTACTAACACTCGTGACTCTATTGGTGTCAGAGGTCGTGCAACTGCAATCATCGTCCCCAAACCCGGAGTTAACGAAAAACAACGCCTGCAAAAACTCCACGAAATACTAATCAAACCAATAGCCGATTTACTCCCAACCGATCCCAATAATCATGTTATCTTCGTTCCCCAATCAGCGTTATTCTTAGTTCCCTTCGTCGCCTTACAAGACGAACAAGGCAAACATTTAATCGAAAAACATACAATTCTCACCGCACCCTCAATTCAAGTCTTAGAATTAACTCATGCTAAAAAAGCAGAAATGCAGCAAAGCAGAGGTGCAGGAGAAAAGAGTTTCCAAAATTTAATTGTCGGTAATCCAACCATGCCATCTTTAACCTTAAAAATAGGTGAACCACCGGAAAAATTATCACCTTTACCTGGAGCACAAGAAGAAGCAATTGAAATTGGTAAATTGTTCAATACTCAACCTTTAATTGGTTCTCAAGCTAAAGAAGCAACAATTAAATCTCAAATCTCGCAAGCTAACATTATTCACTTCGCCACACACGGACTTTTAGATTATGGAGAACTGCAAGGAAAATATCGTGCAGGAGTACCGGGCGCATTAGCTTTTACACCCGACGAAAAAGAAGATGGTTTGCTGACTTCTGATGAAATTCTCGATTTAAAATTGAAAGCTTCCTTAGTAGTTTTAAGTGCTTGTGATACTGGGAGAGGACAACTTACAGGTGATGGAGTAGTTGGATTATCTCGCGCTTTTATTACTGCGGGAACACCCAGCATTGTTGTTTCTTTGTGGGCGGTTCCTGATGCACCAACATCTGATTTAATGAAGGAGTTTTATCAGCAAATGAGGACAAATCCGAATAAGGCGCAAGCGTTACGTCAGGCAATGTTAACTATTATGAAAACTCGCCCTCATCCAAAAGATTGGGCAGCTTTCACTTTCATCGGAGAAGCATATTAATAATCTGTAGGGGCGAAGCATTCGGGCAACAATTTATATACTCAAACCATAAATTTATTACCCGAATGCTTCGCCCTTACCTTTAAGGGAAGAAGTAAAAAGGGAAAGGAAGAATTATGAAACGGCGGCATTTTTTACAGTTTGGTGGTTCTTTGTTGGCTAGTTTGGGAATTAGTCAAGTTGAGTTTTTTCAGCGGGCTAATCGTTATGGTAAGGTGTTGGCGCAAAATACGCCTCGCAAACTGGCTTTATTAGTGGGAATTAATAATTATACTGACGGAGTTCGTCCTTTGCGGGGATGTTTGATGGATGTGGAAATGCAGCGAGAGTTGTTAATTCATCGCTTTGGTTTTCAGCCACAAGATATTTTAGTAATTACAGATTCTCAAGCTACTCGTCAAGGTATTATTACTGCTTTTGAAAATCATTTAATTAAACAAGCAAAACCCGGAGATGTGGCGGTTTTTCACTTTTCTGGACATGGTTCGCGGGTAGTAGATCCTGCGCCGATTAATGGTAAAAATTTGAATGGAACAATGGTTCCTATAGATACTGTTACTGCTGATAAAAACGTGGTAAAAGATATCATGGGTAAGACTTTATTTTTGTTGATGTCGGCGGTACAAACAGAGAATTTAACTGTGGTTTTAGATAGTTGTTTTTCGGGGGGTGGTGACAGGGGAAATTTGGTGGTTCGTTCTGCAAGATTTGAGCGAGAAACCGAAAACATCAAAGTCGATGCAGCAGAATTAGAATATCAACAAAAATTGTTATCACAGTTAAACTTTTCTCCCGATAAGTTTCAAGAATTACGAGAAAAAGGTATTGCTAAAGGTGTCTCGTTAACTTCCGCTAAGGATAACCAATTGGCTACAGATGCGCGTTTTGATGGTTTTAATGCTGGCGCTTTTACTTATTTATTAACTCGTTATCTTTGGCAACAAAATCGTAATCAATCTTTAAGTAAAATTTTTGTTAATTTAGCTTTGCGGACTCAAGATATGGCTCAATATTCTGGTATGATCCAAGTACCGGAATATGAAGTAAAACCGGGAAGCGATTACGGAAATAAATTAGTTTATTTCAGCGAACAAACTAATCGCAGTGCTGAAGGAGTGATTCGCGAAGTCAAAGAAAATGGTAAGGAAGTAGAAGTGGAATTTTGGTTGGGTGGAATTGCTTCGCAATCGTTAGAAGGTTTTCAAAAAGGGTCTATTTTTAGTTTAATTGATAATCAGGGTAAAGAGATTGGACAAATTGAACAAATATCTCGTGTTGGATTAGTCGGTTATGGTAAAGTTATTAAAGGTAATTCTGACTTGGTTAAACAGGGGATTTTACTGCGGGAAAGAGTGCGGGGAATTCCTACGGATTTAACTTTAAAAGTTGGGTTGGATGACTCTTTGGGTGCGGAGAAAAGTCTGGCGGAAAAGGAAATTAACGCTATTAATCGGATAGAAGTTGTTGGGGTGAATCAAACAGATGTTGTACATTATATTTTAGGTCGAGTTAGGGAAAATAACTCTCGCGATTTGCAACGGTTATCAATTTCTAATCCGCCGCCTGTAGGGGCAATTGGTTTATTTACTTCCGGGGGAAAAGCAGTTGATAATACTTTTGGAATTCCTGAAGAATCTGCAACAAAAGCGATTCAAGAAAGGTTGAAATCTAAATTTAAATCTTTGCTGGCTGGGAGAATTTTACAAACTTTGGTGACAGGGGATTCTTCTACACTTAAAGTTAGTAGTTCTATTCAACCTGTTAATTCGACAAGTGCAGCTAATATTGTTAGTAGTCGGGGGAATCAAGAGGATAAAAAAGCACCGATTAGTTCTGTGCAAGGTACTAAGTTTAAGCCGAATACAGAAATTCAAATTACTATTCAAAATAACGAAAGTCGTAATCTTTTTATTGGTGTTGTGTTAATTGATTCTAGCGGTGATTTATTAGTTTTGTTTCCTCGTGATTGGGATACTCCAGAAGATGCGGCTTTGGTGGCTGCGGGAAAAACAATTACTTTGCCTCGAATTGAGGATAATTATAAAATTCTTTTAAAAGGGCCTTCGGGTACTTTGGAAGTTTTAGTATTGGCTAGTGTACTTCCGGTTCGTAATGCTTTAAAGGGTTTACAAAATATTGCTAGAAGTCGCAATACTGCTAAAGGTTCTCCGTTAGGAATTGGTGAAGATGAACCGGACAAAGTAATTGGTGATTTGTTGATAGATTTTGACAATATGACTCGTGCTGGTGTTCAATTAGTATCCACCATTAGAGGGGTTGATACAACTAAAATTGCTGTGCTTTCTTCTTTGGTGGAAGTGGTGGAATAAGGGATTTTCCAGTTTATTCAATATGAGGAATGGGGATGGGAAACTGGGAACAGTAAAGATGATAGTTGTGTCAGTGTTGGTTAAGTATAGAAAGCAAGTATAGAAGAGTTTTTTTTGAATCTATCTTGAGAGATATTTTAGAATTTTTGTAACTTAAATAACAGTAATGGTTTAATGATAAAAAAGTTGTTCATTAGGGGAATTTACGGTTACGTAAATTGTTAAGTTGTATGAAGATAAAGTAAGTGAAGTAGTTTATTTAGTGAGTGTAAATTTTGGGCAAGTAGTTAGTTTTTAGTATTTATAGAGAAGTGTTAATTACAAGGGAGCAAGTTGAACAGTTTTATAAATATTTTTGAATAATTGAAATGTAGGAACAAACATGAGCAAGTACTTCCAGTCTGGAAATTCGCTAACGCCAGAACAACAGGAGATGGTGGAGGAAAGGGTAGAACGGTTAGTTGGGGAGGGAACGGCTGCACTAGAAGCGGAACTGCGGGTGTTTAAAGAACGTTTTGGGGCTTTTTTCTCGGCTACGTCTCAGTTGGTTTGGGTGGCGGATGTGGAAGGTAGAGTACATGATACTGTGAGTTGGAGGGGTTTTACTGGACAGACGGAAGGGGAAGCTAAGGGTTTTGGTTGGTTGGATGCGATTCATCCTGACGATCGCCAACCAGTTGCTAAACTTTGGATGCAAGCAGTAACGACACAAAGTTTGTACAATGCGGAATACCGACTCCGAGCCAAAGATGGAACTTATCGCTATTTTGTTGCTCAAGGAACTCCAGTTTTAAATCAGGATGGTAGCGTTCGGGAGATTGTGGGAACTTCTACAGATATTCACGATCGCAAAACTACAGAAAATGCTCTCAAAC
This sequence comes from Floridaenema fluviatile BLCC-F154, assembly GCF_041929135.1. NCBI lineage: Bacteria > Bacillati > Cyanobacteriota > Cyanophyceae > Aerosakkonematales > Aerosakkonemataceae > Floridanema > Floridanema fluviatile. The sequence goes on from NZ_JBHFNS010000051.1 coordinate 5,595, forward strand.
AAAGCGAAGAACGTTTTCGCTCTTTAATTGAAGCTACTGCTCAAGTGATTTGGAAGACAAATGCTCAAGGTGAATTAACTTCTGAACAACCAACTTGGAGTAAATTTACTGGACAAACTTTTGCAGAGTACAAAGGTTGGGGTTGGCTTGATACAATTCATCCAGACGATCGCCAATATGTTGCTGAAAGTTGGGCGAAAGCTGTTAGTAAGCGATCGTTACATGAAATTGAATTTCAAATGCGCCGCTACGATGGCAAATATCGCTACATAAGTTGTCGTGCTGTGCCAATTTTAAATCCAGATCGAACAATTCGGGAATGGATTGGCGCAAATACAGATATTACCGATCGTCAGGAAACGGAAGCAGCATTAAGGCAAAAAGAAGCGCAATATCGGAGTATTTTTGAATCTGTTAATGATGGTATTGTTATTTTTGAATTAGAAACTGGGAATATAGTCGCCGCCAACCCAGCAAAAGCCAGAATGCACGGCTATACTGTGGAAGAGTTTCTTCAGTTAACTCCCGAAAGTTTCGTTCATCCAGATTCTTATTCCTTATTTAAAACATTCATTAAAACTATAAAGGCGGGTAAACAATTTTCTTGTCAAGCTGTTGATTTACACAAAGATGGTACTCCAATTGATGTTGAAGTTACAGCAGTTCCTTATTGGCAAGATAATAAACTATATGGTTTGTCAGTAGTGCGAGATATTAGCGATCGCAAACAAGCAGAAATTGCCCTTGTTCAAGCTAAAGAAGCCGCGGAAACAGCTAATCATGCAAAAAGTGAGTTTATCGCCAATATGAGTCATGAGTTGCGAACTCCCCTTAATGGGATTATTGGTTATGCTCAAATTCTGCTCAGGGGTAAAAGTTTAATTGAAGAAGATCGATCGCGCATCGATGTAATTTACCAATGCGGTTCCCATTTATTGACTTTAATTAATGACATTTTAGATCTATCGAAAATCGAAGCGCGAAAAGTGGAATTAATCCCCAGTGATTTCCATTTTCCCGCATTTCTCCAAGGGGTAGCGGAAATGTGCCGCATTCGCGCCGAACTTAAAGGTATTCAATTTAATTATCGATCGGCTGCGGAATTACCGAGCGGGATTCACGCCGACGAAAAACGGTTGCGACAAGTATTAATTAACCTGCTAACCAATGCGATCAAATTTACTGATACAGGTGATGTTAGCTTCACCGTTAGCTTCGCAGCACTGGGCAAAATTCGCTTTCAAGTTCGCGATACAGGTATTGGAATTCCCGCAGAAAAACTGCACAAAATTTTTCTCCCTTTTGAACAGGTAAGCGATACTAGAAGACAGTCAGAAGGTACCGGATTGGGACTAGCAATCAGTCAAGAAATTGTCGGATTAATGGGTAGTGAAATTCAAGTGCAAAGTGAAGTTAATGTTGGTAGTATCTTCTGGTTTGATGTTAATTTGCCGGAAGCGACTGAGTGGACGAAAACGGCTCAAACCGATGCTATAGGACAAATTATTGGGATTAAAGACTCGCAACCGAAAGTTTTAGTAGTTGATGATAAGTGGGAAAATCGATCGGTAATTAGTAATTTACTTAGTCCGATCGGTTTTACCGTTTTTGAAGCCAAAAGTGGAAAGGAAGGCTGGCAAAAAATTCTCGAACATCAACCAGATTTAGTTATCACTGACTTATTGATGCCCAAAGGAGATGGATTTGAACTAATTAAACGGATTCGCCAGTCCGAAACCTTCAGAGATCTAATTATTATTGTTTCCTCTGCCAGCGTCTTTGAATCAGATGAATATAGAAGTATAGAAGCTGGAGGTAACGCTTTTCTACCCAAACCTGTGATGGCAAAAGAATTACTCGAAAAAATTCAAAAATATCTCCGAATCCAATGGATTTATGCAGAAAAACCGACATTACCTGTTTCTGAGATCGATCGTGATGAGTTAATTCCTCCACCCAAAAAAGAACTAGAACTTCTCTATGAATTAGCGATGAAAGGGAGTTTTAAAGCCATTATTAAACAAGCAAAATTGCTTGAGCAAACAGACCCAAAATACACTACTTTTGCCCAAAAACTCTATCAACTAGCAAAAGGATTTCAAGACCAAGAAATTTTAAATTTAGTTCAATCTTTCAGGGAAAAACTATGAGGTTCACAAATATGGAAAATTCTACTGTTCTGATTGTTGACGATAATATTGCTAATTTAGGCGTATTGTCTGATACTTTAGATCAAGCTGGCCTAGAAGTTTGGGTAGCCCAATCAGGCAAAGTAGCTCTAGAACGAGTCAAATATGCCCTACCCAATTTGATTTTGTTAGATGTAATGATGCCAGAAATTGACGGCTTTGAAACCTGTCGTCAACTAAAAGCAAATCCCCTCACAAAAGATATCCCAATTATCTTTATGACGGCACTTTCCGACATTGCCAATAAAGTAGAAGGATTTAAACTAGGAGCAGTTGACTATATTACCAAACCATTCCAGCAAGAAGAAGTATTAGCTCGAATTAAATTACATCTCAAGCTCTATGAATTAAACAGTAAACTAGAAGAAAAGAACGCTTTGTTAGAACAGAAAGTTACTGAAGTAACTCAAGCTTATACTGATTTACAACAAATGCAAGCGCAACTGATTCAAGGGGAAAAAATGTCTAGTTTAGGGCAAATGGTAGCAGGTATTGCCCATGAAATTAACAACCCAATTAATTTTATTTATGGTAATCTCACTTATGCAAAAGATTACATCCAAAATATTTTGGAACTTCTAGAAATGTATCAGGAAGACTACCCAAAACCAACACCTCGGATTCAAGCCGAACTCGAAGATATTGAGTTAGATTTTATTAAAGATGATTTATTAAAACTGCTAAATTCAGCAAATACGGGGACACAACGCATTCACGAAATCGTCAAATCAATGCGAATTTTCTCTCGCGTAGATGAAGCCGCAGTTAAAGCCGTAAACATTCACGAAGGCATTGATAGCACCCTGACAATTTTACATCACCGCTTAAAAGCTAGACCAGAGCATCCAGGGATTGAAGTTATTAGAGAATATGGTCAATTACCCCCAATTGAATGTTATGCTGGACAACTCAATCAAGTATTTATGAATATTCTTTCTAATGCTATTGATGCCTTAGATGAATATCATCAACAATGCTGTTTTTCAGGGAAGATTAATCGATCGGGAAAAATTTACATTTCCACTGAAATTATCAGAGACAACTGGATTAAAATTCGCATTATGGATAATGGCTTAGGAATAAAAGAAGAGGTGAAATCTAAACTTTTTGAACCCTTCTTTACGACGAAACCTGTGGGTAAAGGCACTGGTTTAGGACTATCAATTAGCTACCAAATTGTAGTCGAAAAACATGGTGGTAAACTACACTGCCAATCTGTACCAGAAAAGGGTACAGAGTTTATTATTGAAATCCCCATTCATCAACAGCTGGAAGAAGCTATGCCAGCGCATTGTGTTGCTTAGCAAAGATGGGATGATTGAAATCGCTACACAAACAAAGTCCGCCTACGCGGACTAAAGAATAGCGGGAGTATTTAAGCCAGATTTGGTATTACCCACCCCAACAGAGATGATTCAAAGAAAAGCAATAATGCTAAACACAACGCTATGCGATCGCACTAACCTAAACTAGGCGCAGCTTCTATAATTTCTCTCGGTACTCGCTGGTACTGCTTAAAGTTTTCCACAAACTTTTGCGCTAAAGCTTTCGCTTTTTCTTGATATGCTTCTGGGTCACTCCAAGTTTTAATCGGGTCTAAAATATTACTATCTACACCCGGAACTGACTCAGGAATTAAAATGCGGAAAATTGGATGATGATGGAATTTGACATGATTTAATTCACCACTCAAAGCAGCTGAAACCATCGCACGAGTATCAGCAATTTCAATCCGTTTACCTACACCATAAGGCCCGCCAGTCCAGCCAGTATTTACCAAATATACATCAGCGTCGTACTCAATAATTCTGTCGTACAACATCTCAGCATAAACAATCGGAGACAGGGGTAAAAATGGCTTACCAAAACAAGAAGAAAAAGTCGCTTGCGGTTCCGTAACTCCCCGTTCAGTACCAGCTAAAATACTGGTATAACCAGAGATGAAATGATACATTGCCTGTCTGTTTGTCAGTTTAGAAATAGGAGGCAAAACCCCAAAAGCATCTGCGGTTAAAAAGATTACAGTTTTTGGATGATCGCCAACCCCAGGAATTACACAATTAGGAATAAATTCCACAGGATAAGCGGCTCTAGTATTTTCCGTAACACTGCTATCGTTGTAATCAGGAATTCTTTTTTCCGGGTCAATAGTCACATTTTCAATTAACGAACCAAACCGCAAAGCTTCCCAAATTTGTGGTTCATTCTTCTTACAAAGGCGAATAGTTTTCGCATAACATCCACCTTCAAAATTGAAAATTCCTTGGTTTGACCATCCATGTTCATCATCACCGATTAAGCGGCGCTCAGGATCGGCAGATAACGTAGTTTTCCCCGTACCAGAAAGACCGAAAAACAAAGCTGTATTGCCATTTTCATCCATATTAGCAGCACAGTGCATCGGTAAAACATCTCGTTTCGTCATTAAATAATTCATGAACGAGAATACGGATTTTTTCATTTCGCCAGCGTAGCTTGTCCCGCCAATTAAAACAATTCCTTTCAAGAAATTGACTAACACAAATGCTTCGCTATGAATGCCATCAGTTTCTGGATCGCCTTCTAAACCGGGAACTGCAATTACTGTTACATCTGCATGATGATGTTTTAGTTCTTCTGCTGTTGGTCTAATAAACAACTGATGCACAAATAAATTTTGCCAAGCAAATTCATTGACGATTCTGACACCTAACCGATACTGAGGATCGGCACCAACATAACCATCAAAAACATACAAATCTTTGCCTTGCATATAAGCAAGTGCTTTCTTGTACAGTTGATCGAATTTCTCTACTGAAATCGGAACATTAACGCTATTCCAATCAATCTCGTCATGAATAGCTGGATCGTCCACAATAAACTTATCTTTAGGCGATCGCCCTGTATATTTACCCGTCTTCACAAACACCGCGCCATTCTCGCCTAAAATACCTTCCTGACGTGCTAACGTATGTTCTACTAACTGCGATACTGATAAATTACGATACACGCGACCGCAGTTTTTAATTCCTAAAGTTTCTAACTTAGAGCTTTTTCCATTCTTTGATTCGCCTACTTGGAAAAAGCTTTGCTCCAAACGGCTGATAGTTGTCATATTCAGGGAATCTAGGGGGTAAGTTTTTGAGTTCAGCATATTAAGCACCCGCCTTTTAAATTTAGGTTTAAACCTAGTTCTTGATTACTAGGTACTCAGGCATTCCTATTAACTTTTACCAAAAACTTTCTTGATAAAGTTATTAATTAATAAAATTTTGTATATTTTAATACTGTTTTGAAATTCGTAAACAAAATACACTCTAATGAGAGGCTTACTTTTATGCAAAAACCGCATCTTATCATTGTATATTTTACATTGTTTTTTCGTCAACAACTCTCTCAAGCAATCTCACGGCTAAAAGGATGATTCATTTGTCAGTTAGTGTTACTTATCCTTCAAAATGAGGATATGTTTTTAAATTTTCTTATGTTCCCAGGGATACAATTCTACTTTAGCTCAATCGATAATTGAGCAGTTGTGTAATTTATTACTTTATTAAATTGTTTTAACTAAACTGTCGGCACTTCAGTACGTCCGTTGTGAGTACTTCAGTGCGCCTTTGTGAGCCAATAGGACTAGAGTCCTCACAACAAACTTCTGAAAAGGAACTTAATTAACCGATCGTTACTTGAGAGGGGGTATGACGATCGCGAATTTCCAGGTCAAGCACTTGGTTTAATTTACCACTGCGATAACCTTCTAAATCCAAAGTAACATAAATAAATCCCAACTCTTGAAAAGCTGCTACTAACTGCGGTAAGTCGGTATTTAATACAAACCCTTTAATTTGTTCTGGTGGTAATTCAATTTTAGCGGTATCGCCAGCAGAGCGCACCCGCAAATTTTGCCATCCCAATTTACGTAAATAAAGTTCTGCTCTCCCAACTCTTTGTAATTTAGCGATCGTAATTTCTTCCCCATAAGGAAAGCGAGAACTTAAACAAGGTTGAGCAGGTTTATCCCACCAAGGAAGTCCTAAAAATTTAGAAATTTCCCTCACTTCCATTTTGCTAATTCCTACTTCCGCTAAAGGCGATCGCGCCCCTCTTTCTTTCGCCGCTTGAATCCCCGGACGATAATCTCTTAAATCATCAGCATTTACCCCATCTACCACATAAGGATAACCCAAACTTAAAGCCAAAGGTTTTAAGGTATCATGCAATTCACTCTTGCAGAAATAACAGCGATTTACTGGGTTAGAAGTATAGTTAGGATTCTCCATTTCATGAGTTTCAATTATCTGATGGAGAATCCCAATTTCTAATGCTTGAATCTTGGCATCTTCCAAATCTTCTGGTAATAAAGAAGGCGACTCTGCGGTTACAGCTAAAGCTCGATCGCCCAAAACATCATAAGCAACTTTCGCCACCAAAGTACTATCAATTCCTCCAGAATAAGCAATAATCGCTCGATCCATTTCCGCGAAAATGCCTTTTAATGCTTCTAATTTCTGCTCCAACATAGTTTCCAATCTCACCAACCCAGTGAATTAATTTCGCAATTTCTGTTACAACTAACTTGGTTTTCCAGCCAAGGGAATTCAAAATAGCTCTCTTCAATCATAACAATTTGTAACTAAATTTGTAACTTGTATCTCAATCACTCAGAACATTACTAAGTTACTTAATACACTTGTCGATCGCTAGAGCCAAGAAAGATAATAGTAGAGAAAGTACCCTGACGACGATCGAACATCGTTAATAAGGAGAAATTCATTTAATAACCCGCTGTGAACACAAACCAATAATTAGCACATTTAAGCGATCGCACTTAGAAGATCGGGAAACATAAGTTAGCAGTTATCAAGTCAGACATTTTTGCTCCTCCTAAATTCCGCCGATCGACGGGAGTTAGGGCAGATCTAAACGACCATCTTTGTAACTAGCAACTAAAGTTAACTATCTATAATAGAGCGATCGCCTTTTCCTATTTACCGCACCAAAAAAGCCACAGATTCCACATGAGCAGTTTGCGGAAAGAAATCAGCAGGTTGAACTCTCACTAACTGATAACCATCAGCACACAAAACTTTCAGATCGCGTGCCAAAGTCGCAGGTTTACAACTAACATAAACAATTCGACTTGGTTGAATTTGCAACAGCGAATCTAACACAGCGCGATCGCAACCCTTACGCGGCGGATCGAGTAACACAATATCCGGCGTTACTGCTAACTGCGGCAACAAATTTTCCACCTCTCCCATCTGAAAACTAACATTAGTAATTTGATTCAAAGTCGCATTCGCCGCAGCTTGTTCCACCGCCTCCCGTTGCACCTCCAAACCAATTACTTGCCGCACCAATTTCGCCAGAGGTAAACTCATCGTACCAATGCCAGAATAAGCATCAACCAAAACCTCATTTCCTTGCAAGTCAAGTTGCCCAACAATTTCCTGTAACAGCAACTCTGCGACTTCTGTATTTACTTGGAAAAAAGTATCAGGGCGAATTTGAAACTCCAAATCAGCAAACACTTCTCTTAAAAAAGATTTCCCCGCAATACAACGAGTTTCCTCACCGAAAATAGCATTTGTGCGATCGGGATTAACATTCAGCGACACCCCCACCAACTGAGGATAACGCTTCAACCACGCTTCAGCCTGAGCCTCAATTCCCGGCAAATCCCCATCCTTCACCACCAAAGTCAGCAGCATTTCCCCCGTGCGCCGCCCAACCCGCAGCGACAGATGGCGTATTTGCCCCCGATGGTGTTTTTCGTTATAAATTCGCCAACCCCGCCCTTGAATGTCCTGCTTAACCTCACTCAGCAAAGGATTTAACCTAGCATCCTGTACCGGGCATTGATTCAAATTCACCAGTTGATGAGAACCCTTTTGGAAATAGCCCGCCTGCACCTTCTGCGTAGACGACAAACACACCGGATAAGTAGATTTATTGCGATACCCCAAAGCCGAATCCCCCGCCAAAACCGCATCCACAGGCGGCGCAGAAATTCCACCAATCCTTTCCAAAGCTTGAATCACCAAATTCCGCTTTGCTTCCAACTGATACTCATACCCAATATGCTGCCATTGGCAACCCCCGCACTTATCCGCGACAATGCAGCCAGGGCGAGTCCGGTGAGTAGAAGGGGTAATAATCTCTTGCAGCTTGCCAAAAGCGTATTGTGGCTTCACGCGGAGTAAGCGGACTGTGATGCGATCGCCCACCACCGTATCCGGCACAAACACCACCCTCTCCCCAAAACGCCCCACCCCATCCCCCGTATCCGAGAGATCCGTAATTTCCACCTCCACCAGCCGCCCCTGTTTCCAAAGGTCATCCGAATTTTCACTTCCAGTTTGTAACAAAATGTTTCCAGTTTTAATCATCTTTCAATTTAGATTTTAGATTCAATTTCTCCCCATCTCCCCACTTCCCCATCTCCCCACTTCCCCATCTCCTCACCTCCCCCATTCCCTTGCGTCCCTTCATATCGGTAAACTACGAAATGGTATCCTCAGACCTTCTAATAAATCATGAGTGTAGTAAGCCAAGTTATTCTCAAAGCCGACGACGAACTTCGTTATCCCAGCACCGGGGAACTGACTGCTATCAAAGACTTTTTTCAAACAGGCTTAGTGCGGACAAACATCGCCGCTACCCTAGCCGAAAATGAAAAAAAGATTGTTCAAGAAGCCAGCAAACAGCTATGGCAGAAACGTCCTGACTTCATTGCGCCCGGTGGCAATGCCTACGGACAACGCGAACGCGCCCTCTGTCTAAGAGACTATGGCTGGTATCTCCGCCTAGTTACTTATGGAGTTCTCGCTGGTGACAAAGAACCAATTGAAAAAATTGGTTTAATTGGCGCACGCGAAATGTACAACTCTCTGGGTGTACCCGTTCCCGGTATGGCAGAAGCCATTCGTTGCCTCAAAAAAGCGTCCTTAGCACTTTTGAGCGAAGAAGAAGCCGCCGAAGCCGCACCTTACTTTGATTACCTGATTCAGGGAATGTCTTAATCTTCAGCCTTAGCGTTGAAAGCCAGACCCGACTCTGTTAATTTTAATCTGTTTCCCCACCCTTGTTGGTGTTTCCTAGCTGCAAAAATGTTAGAACACTGACAAAAGGTGGGGAAATTTTATTAGGAAAAACTTAGTGAAATTACGGAAAATAATTGATAATAAAAAACCGACAGTTACTTGTTTTTACTGTCGGCTGGTTGTGTGTTCCCTGTCGATGACTCGGCTAGAGTTCAGTTGTTTGTAGTATGGCTTTTTAATGAGGCTTTGATAGCGATCTTAATCATCTTTAACCTGTGATATCGATCACTAACCAAAAGCATTAAATACGTAAGATAAATTTTTCATAAGTCGAGTTTATAAAATGGGAAATTATAGAAGATCTGCTGAAACTTTTTCCCATTAAACTTAATTTAAATCATTACTCAAATTCACCGGGAAGACCGACACAATTTTTATTAATCTAGTTCATAAGGGGAAAAATGGAGGTAATTAGCGAAGTGCGATCGCACTCACATTAAGTAGCAAATTGAAAGGCGATCGCATCCTAATTCATGCCAAAATATAATTATTCTCCTCAACCTAACCAGCCCATTACGTGAAAACCGACAACATCTTTTATCAGCTATTCCAAACCTTCCCCACTCTCCTCTTTGAACTCATCGGGCAACCTCCATCACTAGCACAAAATTATACTTTTGTTTCACAAGAAGTCAAAGAACTATCTCGCAGCTTTGATGGCGTATTTTTACCATTAAAAACCGCACCTGACCAACCGATTTATTTTGTAGAAGTGCAGTTTCAACCAAAAGCTGACTTTTACTGGCGCTTCTTTGCCGAAATATTTGTCTACCTG
>NZ_JBHFNS010000061.1:0-1370 GCF_041929135.1 Floridaenema fluviatile BLCC-F154
ATTCGCCACATCTGCGAACCCCTCTGGAATTAAGCTTAATTCTGGCAATAAACTTGGCCCACCACCCAAGGCATCTACTAAACGGCAACTATCAGGAATTGGTTCGTTGCGAAGGGTAATATCGTAACGAATGGTTTCTCCACAAATGTAACGTCTTAATTCACTTCGATTAAGCATTTTGTCCAGGTAAGGGGCATTTTTAGGATTATTAATAAACCGTTCGTTCAGTTTTGGGTCTGCAATTAACGCTCCTTCTCGAATCACAATCGAAGTAGTTTTCTGGTTTACCGGGTCAAAAAATCCACCGTTGATAGCTGCAAATGTTTGATGTTTTGCTGCTAGATTTTCTAACAGTTTAAGTGTTGGCGAAACCACAGGTTTAACAGAAAAACGGCTGGCTTTTGGAATTAGTAGTGTATGCACTACGCTTTGTGGCAAGGTATAAGATTTATACTCAATTTCTGGCTGAAGTGGTGGTTCGACTGCCTGATAGAAAGCTTTTGTCGCTCGATTCTGAACATTAGAAAATAACACCACTGCTACACCGAGAGAACATACAAGTATCCAAAACAGCAACCTGACTTTTTTCATGGCTTTTGGCTATTAACAACTTCATTCAAACTCATTGCCCTCAGAATTTCTACAGTGCGTGGTGCATCTTTTTGAGCAACAAATCATATTTTTCTATCAACAAAGTGCGATCGGTAATTCCTCAATTGTCCGCCGAAACACAGATGTATCGTCCAATGCTTGCGATAAAATCAGTGAACCTTGAATTGCTATTGCGGCATCTTCTCCCCGCTGTTTGGCAAGTTGGGCATCCATACCTGATTCGATTAACACATTTGCGATCGCATCAATCCAACCCTGAAACAGTGCTTTTACTTTAGCGTGAAACACATCTCTTGCCGAACCGGACAACAAAATCGCAAACATACAAGGTTGTTCCCCACCGTGATAGAGTTCGTTCAAACGTAAGCACATTCGCTGCAACCTTGTCACCGCATCCGCTTCACTCTCCAAAGCAGGCAAAATATTCTCTCCTAGCCATTTTTCTAGATAATCCAACACTGTCTCGACCATCTGATCCTTCCCACCGGGAAAGTGATGGTAGAGACTAGCTTTCCCCAGTCCAGTCGCCTCCGAAATCTTGGATAGCGTTGCACCATCGTAACCGTACTGGCGAAACAGCCCCAACAAGCAAGGAATATAGGTTTCTTTTGGCATGGCTCAAAAATTAGGAATTAACTATTGACATTATATAGAACGTTCGGTACAGTATAACTATACCGAATGAACGGTACAAAGGGAAAAAGACATTCAAACAGCTACCAACTTGATGCAAGTTATCAAGCTGGCTCAAAGTAAAG
>NZ_JBHFNS010000010.1:0-39220 GCF_041929135.1 Floridaenema fluviatile BLCC-F154
TAATGTGAGTAAATATTCTCCACTTCGATAGATAATTCCGGCATTTTCAACTTGGTCAGAGGGAAAATTTTTGCTACGTAACATCAATTGGGAAAAGCCGAGAATTGCATTTAGGGGCGATCGCAATTCATGACTCATATTGGCAATAAATGTACTTTTGACTTGATTTGCAACTTCGGCTTTTTCTTTGGCAATTTCTAATTGTACTGTGCGTTCATGTACCCGATTTTCTAATTCTTGATTTAACCTTTTTAAATTTACTTCTGCTTGCGTTCGTTCACTAACTGTCGCTGCTAATATCAGAGTAGTAATAGTAATGACTGCCATAAATGTTTGTAATAACAGAGTTGCCTCACTAATTTTTTCAGTTCTGACTATAAAAGGCCCTCCCTTAGAGAAAATTGATAAGACTGAGATAATTGATACTAAAAATAAAGAAAAGAACGATGTTTTTTGATCGAATTTTAATGTTGACCAAATAATTAAAGGTAAGGGCAAATATTCTATGGAATAATTGGCAATACTCTTATCCATTTTCGTAAAGAATACTGCCCAACTGAGCATCACCACTAGACTTAACAATAGGAAAGATAGCAAACTTTTTTTTACAATCTGTGGGAGAGATAAATTTTTCCAATCTTGAAGTTGATGACTCGAAGAAAAAGATAAAATTAAGGGAGTAAAAATTAAGATACCCATAAAATTAGCTAGCCATAAACTCCAGAAAATATTAATAGTCTTACTCCAATTACCGTCAGGGGATAAACAAGCCAAATAACTCCAATCTCCTTCCCGTAATAAACAAGCCATTAATATCATCAAAATAGGCTTAATTTGAGTAGAAACTATAGCTCCCAAAAATATCAATTTAAAGACATCACTTACCCGATTTAAACGGCGATCGAACTGAAAATAATCTAAGCACTTGACAGCAAATATCGTTTGTAAAATTTCGGATAGTAAGGGTACGATCTTTGTAGTAATATCAAGTTTACCATTACCAATACCAAAAAAGGCAAACATAAAAATATATATAGATACTATTGAAAAATAAATCACCACTAGTGGAAAAACTCTGATTCTAAATAATAAAGTTACTCCGAGAGCAATCCCAGCAGGGGGCCAAAAAGTCACTGCCAGACGATCTAGCGATTGCAGTTTTACTGATAAGAACATCCCTAGCAGATAGAGAACGATAAATATGAGGAATTGGAGTCCATAATTTCTAGATAGCGATCGCTGAATTTTTTGGTTTAATTTCATTTTTCTCCTCCATCTTTTATCCGAGAAGCAAAAATCAATACTCATTATTTAATATATAAATTAAACATTAAATTGCAAAAAGCCCAGTTTCGAGGTGAAACTGGGAACAATTTAAAAGAGAGGATGTTAGATTTTAATCTAATCGATATAACCCATAAAATTGGCGGTATCCTCATCTTCGTTATCAGCAACGGGACGATTTCCAGATAAAACAATGGTTTCGGAAATGTGCAGATTACTAGCCATAATCGGACGTATTCCCATTGAGTTAATTGTTTCTACAACTTTCAGAGTGCTAACACCAATGGGACGCATTCCAGAGGAGTTGATCATTTCAGCGACTTGAAAATCACTGATACCAACGGGACGCATTCCAGAGGAGTTAATCATTTCCGCAATTTTTAACTCGCTGGCAGCGATCGGACGGATTCCAGACGAGTTGATGGTGTCCCGAACTACTAAGTGAGTTGCAGAAATGGGACGAGTGGTAAGCGCAAGAGTTGAATCTTGATTTTTTCCGGCAACCGCTAGTTTTGTCGAAGTTTCTGATTCCATATTTGGGGTTTCACCTTCTTTTCCTTCTTTTAGGTCTGGCGCTGTCTTTTTCCCGTTGACTTTAGCGGTTTTTTCGCTCTCGGTGTCGTTGGTCTTGCCATTATTATTAGCTTTGGCACTACTGGTAACGCTCATAACCTAAAACCTCTAAATTCTTCTGGGATTTTGCTTAATTTGGTCAAAATCTAAACCACAGATTTTTTTACTTATTGATCTGAGTTTAGTTCAAAAAATATTATAAAGCTATAAATATCTTTAATAGCTAAGTATAAATAAAAATATATATATGAAATTTTGTTAATTAGTTTTGCTGTATTTTACACAATTAGTAGGGTGCGCCAGATGCTAAAACCCTGATGTTGTCGATCGGGATTTTATCTCTGACGCACCCTACAACTCTCATATCCTTGCTCTCAAAGTTTTAGGAACGGCGATTGCTTAACCACTTAGCGGCGACAATACCCAGTACGCCGACAACTAAGGGGTTGCTGAGGAATTTCATAATTCCGGGTTTTTCTGCTAAAACGTCGCGGAAAATATCGGGGTGAGAATGATAGGTGAATGAGGCTAATTTGGCAACATCGTCTGCATTCATGCGACTGGCGTGGTGGGTGGAAAGTGCCAATTGTTGCTCTAAATCTCGATCGCTTAATCCCCGTTCTTTCAATTTTTTCAAGAATTCTTTAGCTACATCATCGCGTTCGTTGGGTTTAATTTGAGCGATCGCATTTCTTAATTCTGGTTCCATTTGAGTGGGAGAAATGCGATCGTGTTGCAAAGATTGACCAAATAATTGGCGACGTTCATCTACTGTAGAACGTTGAGCAAAATCATCAAAATTTTCGTATTCTCTGGAAGGATCGCTAGGCAAATCGTTCATTGATTCCACGTTACCTTTTGCCAAATCGTTCATGATTTGACGTTTATATTCATCGCTAGTAGCCATTATTTTTTCTCCATTTATGATTTACGATTCGTAGCGGATTTGCTGCGATTGATAATCGTATTTACCAGTCAAAATCAGTTTTTTATCCGGTGCGTAAACTAAAACTGTTAAATCCTGATTCGGGAAATTTTTATGAAAACCTTGCAGTAAAGAACTTGCTAAAGGTCTAACTTCATTAGGTTTAACTTGGGGAGTGATTACCACACCTAACTTGTTGTTGTCGCGCACATAAGCATCCTTAACTAATCCTTTGCTTTGGCGAACGACCCAATCACCAAATTGTTGACTTGATGCTGTCGAACCTCGTTCAATTTGATTGTAAGATGTGTTACTAGCTGGAGGTATTTGCGGTCTTTGTGCAGTTGGTGCAACGCCACTACAAGCAGTAGTAATGCTGAGAATTAATGCTAATGTTAGCGCCGTCAAAATTTTGCGGCTTTGCTGTATAATTTGCAATTTATTTTCCTCCTAGCACAGCAGATTTTTTCATAGAATAAAAAGGTCTAGACGAAGACTTTTCCAGACCTTTTTTTAGGTTAAGATTTAGGCGCGATCGATCGTTTCTTTCGCTTTATCCTTCAGGTCTTCACCAGCATGACGAGCTTGTGCTTCAGCTTGTTTTGCTTTCCCTTCTGCTTTATCTTGGGGATCGCCAGTGACGTTACCCATTGCTTCTTGAGCTTTACCTTCTAAGTTTTTGCCTGTGGCTTTTGCTCTATCTTCTAAACTCATGATTACTTCCTCTCTTTTACTGAAGTTTACACAGATTAACTATTAAGTTATTCTGTTTTTTTGCTACATTTCCAATTTATTAATAATTTAGCCAGTTAACCTCTGACTAGAGATACATTTATTACCTGATTATGCTGTTACTTAAGGCTTACGCTTTCAGAGGTAGTTGTTTTTTGAACCGCAGAGACACAGAGGGCGCAGAGAGAAGAAAGAGTTGAATCTAAGAGGAATTGATTAAATTAGTTTTTGGGAAATTTAAATTAGTTAAAGATACAATAAAAGAGTCACTTCAAGAAAGAGTTATGAGTCAATTTAGTCTGCAAGCGAAGTTTCAACCAATGGGGGATCAGCCACAAGCGATCGCTGATTTGAGCAAAAATATTTTAGCTGGTCATCGTTACCAAACTTTGCTAGGTGGAACGGGAACAGGCAAAACTTTTACTGTCGCTTCCACAATCGAAAAAGTCGGGAAACCCACTTTAGTTTTAGCACATAACAAAACTTTGGCGGCTCAGCTGTGTAACGAATTGCGGGAGTTTTTTCCTGAAAATGCAGTCGAGTATTTTGTCAGTTATTACGATTACTATCAACCAGAAGCTTACATCCCCGTTACTGATACTTACATCGAAAAAACTGCCGCAATTAATGATGAAATAGATATGTTGCGTCACTCAGCAACTAGGTCACTTTTTGAAAGAAAAGATGTAATTGTCGTTGCTTCGATTAGCTGCATTTACGGCTTAGGAATTCCTTCAGAATATCTCAAAGCCGCAATTCCTTTTCGCGTCGGACAAGAAATTAATCAAAGGCAAGTTTTGCGCGATTTAGCGACAGTTCAATATAACCGGAATGATACCGAAATTGGCAGGGGGCGTTTCCGAGTTCGGGGAGATGTGTTAGAAATTGGCCCAGCTTATGAAGATCGCATTATTCGAGTAGAATTCTTTGGTGATGAAGTTGATGCAATTCGTTATGTTGACCCAGTAACAGGCGAAATTCTCCAAAGTTTAGAAGCAATAAATGTTTATCCGGCGCGTCACTTTGTCACGCCTGATGAAAAATTGGAGGCGGCTTGTAATGATATTGAAGCTGAATTAAAAGCACAGTTAGCCGAGTTAGAAAAAGCCGGAAAATTATTAGAAGCGCAAAGATTAGATCAGCGCACTCGCTACGATTTAGAAATGTTGCGCGAAGTCGGATATTGCAACGGCGTGGAAAATTATTCCCGACATTTAGCCGGAAGATTTCCCGGAGAACCGCCAGAATGTTTAATTGATTATTTTCCGAAAGATTGGCTATTAGTAATTGATGAATCTCACGTTACTGTTCCGCAAATTCGGGGAATGTATAATGGCGACCAAGCCAGAAAAAAAGTATTAATTGAGCATGGTTTTCGGCTTCCCAGTGCAGCGGATAATCGCCCTTTGAAAGCGGAAGAGTTTTGGCAAAAAGTTAATCAATGCGTATTTGTTTCTGCGACCCCGGGAAATTGGGAAGTTGAAATTTCTGAAAATCGCATTGTGGAACAAATAATTAGACCAACGGGAGTAATTGATCCTGAAGTTTTTGTCCGTCCAACTGAGGGGCAAATTGATGATTTGTTGGGCGAAATTAAAGATAGAGTGAAGTTAAAAGAACGAGTTTTAGTGACAACTTTAACTAAGCGAATGGCGGAGGATTTGACTGAGTATTTGCAAGAAAGAGGGATTAGAGTACGTTACTTACATTCGGAAATTCAATCAATTGAAAGAATTGAAATTTTGCAGGATTTAAGAAATGGTGATTATGATGTTTTGATTGGGGTGAATTTGTTGCGGGAAGGTTTGGATTTGCCAGAGGTTTCTTTGGTGGCTATTTTAGATGCTGATAAGGAGGGTTTTTTAAGGGCGGAACGTTCGTTAATTCAGACAATTGGTAGGGCGGCGCGTCATGTTCGGGGACAGGCGATTTTGTATGCTGATAATTTGACTGATAGTATGGCAAAAGCGATCGAAGAAACCGAAAGAAGACGCGGAATTCAAGTGGCATATAACAAGATGCACAACATTACACCGCAACCAATTATCAAAAAGTCAGGAAACTCAATTTTGGCTTTTTTAGAAGTGTCGCGCCGATTAAATTCTCAACAGTTAGAAACTGCATATCAACAGTCAGATGATTTATCTTTGGAAGAGATTCCAGAGTTGATTACGCAGTTAGAAATGCAGATGAAAGATGCAGCGAAAAAGTTAGAGTTTGAGGAGGCGGCTAAGTTGCGCGATCGAATTAAGCATCTACGCGATAAACTGGTTGGACATTAAGACGTAGGGTGCGTTAGCGCCAGCGTAACGCACCCTATATATTATGAAGAAGTCTGTTGTTGATAAGCAATATAAACTGCTTCTAAAAATACATCGGGTGTTAAACCTTCGGGTAAATCTTTTAAGTCGATAATGTTTCTAATTTGTCTGGCTAAGTGCAAACTTAGTTCGTTTTTGGCTTTGGTTGTCATTTCCTGGCGGCGTTGTAAATATTCGCGGACAGTGGCAAAATCGTCAGGTAATAATAAAGATAAGTTGGCGATTTGTGGGAGTTCTTTTGCTAATTCTTGGGTTTTTTCTGAGATGGTAAAATTAGTAGTTGCAACTAGGTATTCTTCTTGAACTACTACTGTTCCTGCTGCCATGTCTCCGAGTCGCTTTTCTTTGGGTGTTAACATGATTAAAAAAGCACCAATAAACAGAGTGTCATCAAAGGGACGTAGTAAAGCTCTTAAGGTTGCTTGTTGAATTCCTACTCTTCTGCCATCATCACGAATTACCCGAATTTTACTGTAACGTTTTCCGGGTGTTTGTCCTTGCCATAAGACTTCAAAAAATACGAAGTAACCCATATAAATGGTAAAGTTGAGGAATAAGGCGATCGCAAACAACCAAAGTCCTAAATTCCTCGCATTACCAAAAGCATCTATAATAACTACCGTAAAAATTCCCCAAGCTACCCAAAATACAGTTAAGGTTAAACCCAAGGCGATATAATCAATCAACAAAGCTAAAGCGCGATTACCAATTCCGGCTAAAGTGAATTCTAGTTCTACGCTTTCTGGGGTTTGTAAAGTAATTCTGTTGAAAAATCGCATGGCAGATAGATAGTTTTGACTTGGGAATTTGGAGTTATTTAGAAACCTGGCGCTTGGGGGTAAATTGCTAAATTTCGCGATCGCGTAACCGCAAATCTAAACCTTCGCGACGACTACGTAGATCGTAATAAATGACTGCTTTAACAGCTTGCCAGAAAGGCATAATAATTGCCCCACCTAGTAAACTTAAAATAAAGGAAATTAGCTGAATAATGGCGTAAAGTGAAGTCCCTGGTTCTGTGCCAATTTGAAAAAATGAGGGAATATATCCGGTAATTATTTGAATTGGTATTGTTACCAAGAAAGCAACAACAATAATGTATTGAATTCGACCAACAGCATCTTTGGTTAAATCCCAACTTCTATCAATACTTTGGCTACCACTAGTTGTATTTTTTTCAACTGCTAAAGGTACTTCAGCAACAAACCATCTGGAGTAAAATCTAATAATCGCTATTATCCCAGCAATGAACAAAATAATACCAGCAATTACTGCAACAATTATGCCTGCTTGCGTTCCTAAAATAGCTAGGGGAAGAATCACAACTGCTAACACTGCTAAATACCATAGAATGTAAATTCCTACTAATCGCAATCCTACCCCTAAACCTACTCCTAGAAATGACCAGAGGCGCGGTTTAATGTATTCGCTTGCAACGCTCTCTGTTTCCGGTTTATTAATTAATTCACAGAAAGCTAAACGGGCAATTAATCCATGAATCGCACAAAATTTTGCCCAACCATATATCGGTATCATCAGCCACAAATAGGCAAATATAGACAACTTAAGGTATGTTTTCAAATTAGAACGATACATCACCAGTCCGGCGCTGACGACGTTACCAACACTGAGGGGACGGATAGAACTTTGTGACATAAGTAAAAATTTCCTAGCGACTAAAAAACTGCATGATTTATAGGGATTTTTGATGTGAAAATTTGAGTTTTAAGTTATTAATAATTTAAAATAATTGACTCTAACTTAAAACTCACTTCTAAAATTTACACTTCAAAGTTGCGATCGCGTACCTGCAAACCCATTCCTTCGCGACGACTCCGCAAGTCATAGTAGATAACTGCTTTAACTGCTTGCCAAAAAGGCATAATCAATGTTCCCATAAGTACAACCAGCACTATGAAAGCAAAGATTAAACCAATTAATACTCCACCTGCATCTGAAGCAGCTGATGAAGTTCCAGCTTGTATTCCCAAAGCAACCAAATATCCCATCAGAAAAAACAGCGGAATTGACGCTATAAAAATTAGGGGTGCTGAAATTAAATATGCTACTAAAAGGATGATTTGAATTCTTACTCCTGCTCCTTTTGTTAACTCCCAGGTACGACTAATTGTGGTAGTTGCATCGACATTTTCTATGGCTATTGGTAACTCTGGAATAAAATATCGAGCTTGGAACCAAAGTTGCACAAACCAGGTAACTAAAATAATCACAAGTCCGAGTAAAACTGCAAGTGAATTGTTGTTTCCTAAAATACCTGTAACTGCGAACTGTAATATATTCGAGACTATACTCAAACCAAAATTGATCGCAAAAAGTACCAGACCAACTAAAATTGCTGCTCCTAAAAAAGTCCACATTCGGGGTTTGAGATGATTCTCGGCACTCTTGGCAGTTTCCGGTTGATTAATTAAATCGCCAAATCCCAAACGTGAAATTTGGGCAGAAATCATCGCTGCTTTTGCCCAACCATAAATGGGAATTAACGACCACAATAAAGATTTGAAAGCCAGACCAAGATACAACTTAAAATGGGAGCGATACAGCACAAATGCGCTGCTGACTACATTACCAACACTGAGGGGACGAATAGAACTTTGTGCCATAAGTAAAATTTTCCTAGCGACAGTGCGTAAGCTTTGACGCTATCTTAAGTTACGCTAAGCTTAGTTTGCAGAAAATTTTATGAATATTCAACGTTGGATCGCACGACGACAACCAAACTGGAAACGGTTGGATACTTTATTAAAAAAAGTTGAAAAAAAAGGACTTAAATCACTTCATGCTGATGAAATTAAAGAATTGGCAAGTTTGTATCGTACCGTTTCCGCAGACTTAGCGCGATCGCGCACTCAAAAAATTAGTGACACTCTCACCCAAGATTTACAAATTCTCACTTCCAGAGCTTATAACCAAATTTACCAAGGTTCCCGTCGGCAAGAATGGGCAGCAGTTTGGGAATTTTATCGTTGGGGTTTTCCCGCAGTTATCCAGCAAACAAAAGGTTATATTGCTGTAGCAACCAGTATGTTTTTTTTGGGTGCGATCGTCGCTTGGTGGTACGCTTGGCAAGACCCGACGTTTCTATCAATTATTGTACCCGAAAGATTAATTACAATGGTACGCGATGAAGGTAAATTGTGGATGGGTTCAATTGTGGGCATTGAACCATTAGCTTCTAGCGGCATTATGATTAATAATATTTCTGTTTCTTTTGGTGCTGTTGCTGGAGGAATTACAGGCGGAATTTATACAACTTTTTTAATGTGGTACAACGGATTAATGATAGGTGGTGTTGCTACTTTGGTAGCCCAAAATAATTTAGCTTTTCCTTTTTGGGCGTTTGTATTTCCTCACGGTTCCTTAGAACTACCTGCAATCTTCTTAGCTGGTGGCGCAGGTTTGTTAATAGCAAGAGCAATTTTGTTTCCTGGAAAATATCGCCGTAGTGACGCATTGAAATATTATGGCGGATTGGCATCTCAACTAGTTTTTGGCATCGTACCTCTGTTAATTATTGCTGGAATAATAGAAGGCTTTTTATCTCCTAATCCCGCAATTCCTGCCCCGATTAAATATTTTGTAGGCATTACTCTTTTCTTACTTTTACTTGCTTATTGTAACCTGAAAAATACCGAAGAAAATAGGGGATAAATTTCCCAGTTCCCCAACTTCTTGAAGAAGTCGGGGAACTCGGAAATTCACCGACGAATTAATAAACTTAAACCTTCGCGACGATTTTGAATGTCGTAATATACCACTGCTTTGATTGCTTGCCAAAAGGGTAATATTAAGATGTTGATTAATACCAATAACCCAATAGTTAAAATTGTCAGTAATTGAGAATCAGTGAGTTTAAAGTAAGTAAATCCAAAATTTAATAATCCTAAAGCGATTTGATTCAAAAATAAAATAGGAAAACAAACTAAGCTAGTAATTGTAATAATTAACTGTGGGCGAAAACCATAACTACTGGTTAACTTGTTACTTTTTTTCAGTGCATTCCACATATTAGCTTTGTCTTCGACAGCGAGAATAACTTCGGCGATAAA
Source organism: Floridaenema fluviatile BLCC-F154 (assembly GCF_041929135.1). Lineage (NCBI taxonomy): Bacteria > Bacillati > Cyanobacteriota > Cyanophyceae > Aerosakkonematales > Aerosakkonemataceae > Floridanema > Floridanema fluviatile. The sequence continues at coordinate 9,906 of NZ_JBHFNS010000010.1, forward strand.
GAACTGAGAATATACTGAAATTACTGCTGCGATAAAGGTGACAACTAAGAAGATGACTACTAACAGATAACTTAAAAACGCGAAACTTTGCATTAAAGAACTTTTGGGAACTTCAGTATAAATAGATGAATAGAGAAATTGGGAAAGTTTTATCCCGACAACTACCAATACAATAAATAAAATATTAAAGCTGATGTATACTGCTACAAACACGGCAAATGCTGATAATAAAAAGCCGAGTAATTTCCGATTAACTTGCTTTTGAGCCGATCGCCAAAGTTCAGGTTTTCCCGAAATTTCTTGAAATACTAATCTGGAAATTAACGCAGAGTTAGCAAAAAATATTGCCCAACCTAACAAGGGAATAATTAACCAAAAATGGGCGAGCAAACTAATCAGAAAATATGTCTTGAATCGAGAGCGATAAATTTTTAATCCACTAGTAACGACATTTCCCGGATTAAGTAATTGCATGATAATTAGCCAAGAATTTAAAGTTGATTTCGGGCTTTTAATTGCAAGTATCGATCGACTATTTGTTCGCTAATTTGATTTGCTGGTGCATCTAAAACTAACACTCCTTTTTGTTTTAATTGAGCAAAAGCAACTTGACGTTGCGATATTAAATCTAAGGCAACAGCACGACTATAAGCACCATCTAAATCTTTGGTAAAACTGTGTGCTTGTTTGTCAACTTGCGGATCGCGCAAAGTTACACAAAATGGTAAATAACGAGGAGCTAATCTGCCCAAAGCTGCTAGTAATTCTGCGGAAGCAGTAACATCTATGATGTCTGTAATTAACACGACTAATGCTCTTCTTGTTTGTTGATTTACTAAAGAAGTGCAAGCACCGAGATAATCTGGTTCTAATAATACTGGTTGAATTGGTGTTAAGCGATCGATCAATTTCGCCAATTGATTTTGTCCTCTTTCGGGAGGTATCCAAGTGACAATTTCTCGATCGAACACTGCAACACCAACGCGATCGCCTCGATGAATCCCCGCCAATGCTAAAGAAAGTGTCGCATTTAATCCCCAATCAAAACGTTTTAAACCTTGCACATTTGCCGTCATTAATCTGCCGCGATCGAGCAAAATAATTAAAGTTTGTTCTTGTTCAGGTTCTAAAACTCTTACTTGTAAAGATGCGGAAGGTGTCGCACCTAAACGCCTTGCTGTAGCTTTCCAATCCACAAATCGCGGATCGTCTCCCATGCGATATTCCCGCAATTCCGCAAATTCTGTACCGATTCCCATGCGCCGAGCTTGACGCATTGTACCTGTATTTTGTAAGGTTAATTTTATCGATAATTGCCGCAATCCTAACAAATCTGGATAAACAGCAACTTTGAAACTTTGGGGAATTTTTTTGTTACTCCAAGCTAAACCCCAAGCACCTAATTGTCTAACTTGAATGTCTCCCCAAGCATATTCACCTCTGTAAGTTGGATGTACTGTGTAAGTAATTTCTTGACTGCTATTCTTAGGTAGAGAAGTTTGTAACTTGGGATGAGAAACGCCAAATTCTATCGGATAAAAGTCACGAATTTGAATTAACGCTTTCCGGTTTTTTGATTTAATTGACAAGGTAACTGGGTTATCTCTACCAATTGATAATCTACCTAACGGTTGACGGGTAATTTCTACCATGTTTCCCCGTTCTCGCCAATTGTCGATCGCCATCAACAAAAGTAAAATTGCATCAAATAATAAAGCGCCTAAAATGCCAATGGTGACGCTAAAAAGGGATGCTAGGGAAATAGCGATCGCCACTCCCAAAACTAACAGTAAATAAAACTTTCCTGAAGGAACCATCTTTCGATTTTTGATTTGGATTGAGGAATTTATTAGCTTACTTGCTTTATCTGGGAACCGCAACTTGATTTAATAACGAAGAAATTACCGCATCAATTTGCAATCCATCTAACTGAGATTCCGGGCGTAAAATTAACCGATGTCGTAACAACGGACGGGCTACAGCCTTAACATCATCAGGACTAACAAAATCTTTTCCTGATAGCCAAGCATAAGCTTTACTTGTTTGCAACCAAGCACCTGTAGAACGAGGAGAAGCACCCAAAGCTAAATCCGAATGTTGCCGACTTCGCTGCACTAAAGCTAACAAATAATCAATAATTTTTTCATCAACTTTCACAGCATTTACTTCCTGACGTGCTGCTAAAATACTCTCAACATTTGCCACTGGTTTTAACCTTGCTAAATCTTGCCTTTTGGCTTGAAAACCAGACTGGCGATTGAGTAACATTTGCTTTTCCGCAGCTGCATCAGGATAGTCAACAACTAACTTAAATAAAAACCGATCTAATTGTGCTTCTGGTAAAGGATAAGTCCCCTCAAATTCTAAAGGATTTTGCGTGGCAATTGTCCAAAATAATTCCGGCAAGGGCAAACTTTCCCCATCCATTGTTACCTGTTGTTCTTCCATCGCTTCTAGCAAAGCTGATTGGGTTTTTGGTGGCGTGCGGTTAATTTCATCTGCTAATAATACTTGGGTAAAAACGGGCCCTTTTTTTAAGGTGAATTGGCGCGTATTCAAGTCAAAAATATTAGTGCCGATAATATCAGCTGGGAGAATATCTGGAGTTAATTGAATCCGGCGAAAGTCGGCTTGAATTATTTGAGCTAAAACTTTCACTAGTAAGGTTTTTCCTGTCCCCGGAACTCCTTCTAAAATTACATGACCCCCTGATAACAAAGCTACTAATAATTGTTGTACTAAAGTAGTTTGTCCAACTACAACTCGGTTTAAGCCCTGACTCAACCGATTAAATACTGTTAATAGTTCATCGTTCATTGGAGAATTTGTCATTTGTTACTTGGATTTTCTCATTATCAATTATCGACCAAACTAAAACCAGATACAACCCCCTAGATTTATCTGTCACTTCATCGAAAATTGAAAATCTCCTGGCGGATTTTTTGCCATTTTTCTAACCAGTTTAGCAAGTCTTGTTCGCTAGGGCGACGTTTTTTAGATTGTATTTGTAATACTTCTTCCAGTTCTGTTACTTTTCTGCCAGTTTGTTCTACCCAAGCATTGACTAACGTTTCTTTAGCTACAGGTGTTTGTCCTAAGCCTAAAGCTTTTTGCAATTGTAACTGTTCTTCTTTGCCAATTGTTTCTAAAACAAATTCTCTAGTTTCCGCTTTTTCCAACACGCTAGCTAATGCTTGAATATAAGCTTCACTGTTGTTAACTGAGGATGTTGTTAGCTTTGTTGGCTGTCCAAAACGGCGCAGATTAGCCAAAATTAAAATTAGCAGAATAAATACCAGTTGTAAAAATGCCGGAAATAAAGGTGTTTTGGCTAGGTAACTTACCCAACTTTGGTTATTTTCTGCGACAATAGTTTCTTTATCTTTGTAGCCGTGGATATACTCATTTACCAAGATTAATTTGCTATCTTCGCTGACTAATTCTGCTAGGAATTTGTAGTTACCTGGTTCATTTTGATAGGCATTCGCGCCTAGATAAGGTGTGGTTGCATAAATAACTTTTCCGTTACCAAGTTTCTTTTCCCAAACGATCGCCCCAAATCGATCGCCCAATCGTTCCTCTATATTTTTTAGCTCTTTTCTCCGTCTAGTTGTAGAAATTGTTACTTTGCCAAAAGCACTCTCTTGCCTAGTAGTAAAGCTTGCCTCTGTTACAGGTTCGCGCAGTCCTAAAATTACCAAATTATTACCTTTTTCTACCCACCTTCTTTCCTGGGGAAACATTCCAATTTCCCCAAATCCACTATTTATTCGTAACAGTGTGGTTGGCGTATTTGTCGGCTGATTATTGTTAATTTCTGGTAATTTTTCTAAAGGTTTTTGCCAGCGTTGAATCGGAATTTCCTGTTTTTCCATGAAAGCATACCAAGCACCGTAACCGCTAGGGGCGCGACTGTAGGTGGAACCATTCCTAATATTATTATTTTGCGGAGCAGCTAATAAGGTAATTAAGATTAATGCTCCCAAGGCGATCGCCAAAAACCAGAAATTTCTTCGCGAAAGTCTCATTGTTTTTCAATTTCCTGATAAGCTTGTTGGCATCTTTCAAATATTTCTAAAGAAATCGGACTGTTAGCAAAACATAACTGTTCGTGAGTATTCAGTAAAAGTTGATATGCTTGCTGATTAGGTAAGTTTTGAATTAATTGCCGATATTCTCCATCTGTCCGGCTAGTTTCATCCAGAATTATACCCCGATCGTTCAATCTTTGTAACATTGCCATATACAAACAGCGCACTGCTTCTTTATAGTTTCCTTGACGGTAATATTTGCGCGATCGCTCAATCCAATTCGACACTTTTAACTTATTTATACTCGTCGTTTTTAACTCAACTGAATTTTCTAAACCTGGTACATAATCATAGAATTTTTTCCAATTTTGCCAAATTTGTCGCCCCAACCAAACTAATAGTAACCCGACCATTACCCAAAATACTCCTCGTACCAATAACCACAGGAATTCTAACAATTCAGGACTCCAATTTATCTCTGGTAACTGAGTCTGATTCCTAGACAGCAGCAACTCAAACCATTCGTTAAACCGTTGCATCTGTTGCTGGAACTCCCAACCTAAATTAGTTTTCTCAAAACTTTCTGCTGCCATAATTGTTAAATTCCTCACATTTACTTTACTAGAATATGCTAATTAGAAAATTCCTGCGAAAAAACTTTTTGTCTGTCTTACATCTTCTCCTTAAATAAGTAAAATTCGGTACATGATAAATAACAGCGTTTGGCTTGTCAAGCCAGATTGTCCATGACATAATTTTAGCGAGGAATTAATCAATAGTTTCAGCTAAAATTATCGAGAGCAGTTGGGAATGGTAATATATTTTTACAAAGTTTATGAATCCTACGGCTGTTTTTCCAATTTTTCTCCTCATGGCATTTTCCTGGAAGGAGAATATTGGCAAACAGTAGAGCATTACTACCAAGCAAATAAATTTTTAGGTACAAAAGATAGCGTTGTTATCCCGATAATTAAAGCTGCTACCACGCCGGAAAAAGCTGCCTCTTTAGGGCGCGATCGCACGCGCAAAGTCCGCCCCGACTGGGAAGAAGTCAAATGTTCAATTATGCGCCAAGCCGTACTCACCAAATTTCTCACTCACTCAGACATTCAAAAAATCCTCCTGGCTACTGGCGAACAACAAATTGTGGAAAAATCCCCGACCGACTATTATTGGGGTTGTGGCTTAGATAATACTGGTCAAAATAATTTAGGTCAAATTCTCATGAGTGTGCGTCAAGAGATCCGAGAACGGAAAACAGTAAGTGAAATTCAGTAAAATTCTTCCCAAAGAAAGAAGAAGAAATCTCTCTTTTTCTTTCTGCCTCTAGAATGAGTAAATTAATTGCTTTGAGTCAAGGAAAATTAAATTCTGCGAATAAATACCTATTTTTATTAAGTTTGTAGATCTGAGCGTAACTTTTATTTAACAATTGATCTACACAGGTAATATTTATAACTTCTTCCGTACAAATGCCATTTACTAGTAACTCTCAAGCATCCAAGCCAAGTATTTCTCAAACAGCCCTTTTACATCGGATGACTAATCGTATTCGTCAGTCTCTAGATTTACAGGAAATATTAACTGCTACAGTAGCAGAAATTCGGGCTTTTTTAGAAACCGATCGCGTCATGATCTATCGCTTTCACCCGGATAGCAGTGGCGAAGTAATTGCCGAATCAATTGCCGAAAATCGCCTTCCTTCCTTATTAGGATTAAACTTTCCCGCAGACGATATTCCTGTAACAGCAAGGGAAATGTTTGTCAGTGCGCGTCAACGTTCAATGGTAAACGTAGCTACAGGCGAAATCGGCTTAAGTCCTTTAGATTGTCCTGATACCGGACAAGCTTTAGAAGTAGAAGATATTCGCTATCGACCAGTAGATCCCTGTCATATCGAATATCTAACAGCAATGGGCGTAAAATCTTCCGTAGTTGTACCGATTTTGCAATATGATATTAATTCTCAGGAATCTAAACCTAAACTTTGGGGATTACTAGTATCACATCATGCTGACCCAAAAACTATTTCCCCATCAGAATTAGATACAGTACAACAAATTGCCGATCAAGTATCAATTGCGATCGCTCAAAGTAACTTATTAACCCAAGCCCGCCAACAAGCACGCAGAGAAGCAGCAATTAATCAAGTTTCGATTAACCTGCATCGACTAAATACAATTAAATTAGAAGAAGCATTAGCAGAAACAGTTGCTATTTTTCAAGGTAATGGTGGCCGACTTTATATAGCTTTAGATAAAGCTTATTCACCCCAAATATATACTTGTGGCGATGCCCCTATCTTTGAAGAAAAAAGTCAATATTTATTAGAAGAACATCCGATTTGGCAGCAGAAATTTTCGCCCAAAAGGGCAACTGCAACAGCTAAGAATGTATGGGCGATCGCCGACCTTTATCAAGACCCAGAACTTAGCCAACTCGCCGCAATATTTCAGCCTACCCAAATCCGAGGATTATTAGTTATCTCCTTAGAATATCGACAACAATTTTTAGGATATTTAACAGTTTTTCGCCATGAAATAGACAAAGAAACCCTTTGGGCAGGGAGATTCGATCCAGACAATAGACAACTCTATCCCCGGCGATCTTTTGCCGCTTGGTTAGAATTAAAAAAAGGTCTAGCCCTAGACTGGAAACCAGAAGAATTGGAATTAGCCACAGCTTTAGGTACAGAATTTTCTATGGCAGTACAGCAATATCAGTTGTATCGAAAAGTGCAACTACTTAATGCTGATTTAGACCGTCAAGTAAAAGAACGTACAGCCCAATTACAACATTCACTCATATTTGCTAACTTATTAAAGCAAATAACCGACCAAATTCGCAGCACCTTAGATTTTAAAACCATTTTACAAACTATAGTTAGAGAAGTTCGCCAACTATTAAACACCGATCGAGTAATAATTTATCAATTTACTAAACAATGGCATGGCGAAGTAGTTGTTGAATCAGTAATTGGAAATTGTCTTTCAATTTTAGGTTTTACTGGGCCAGAAGATTGTTTCCCTGACGAAGTAGCAGTACTTTATCAACAAGGACGAGTAGGATCAATTAACAACGTTTCCCAAGTTAATATTACTCCTTGTCATTATGAATTTTTGCAAAGCATAAATGTGCAAGCTAATTTAGTAGTTCCGATTAGAATGGGTAATTTACTTTGGGGTTTATTAGTTGCCCATCAATGCCAGTCTCCCAGAGTTTGGCTAACACCAGAAATAGACTTACTGCAACAATTAGCCGATCAAGCAGCGATCGCCATTCAGCAAGCCCAACTTTACCAACAAACCCGCACTTCTGCTGAATTAGAACAAGCAAAAGCCAAACAATTAGAACAAGTATTAATCGACTTACAAAAAACCCAAGCCCAACTAATCCAAACCGAAAAAATGTCGAGTTTAGGACAACTAGTTGCAGGTGTCGCCCATGAAATCAACAACCCAGTCAACTTCATTTTCGGTAATCTTACTTATGCTAGCGATTACTGCCATGACCTCCTAGAATTATTACAACTTTATCTTAAACATCATCCCGAACCCCATCCAGAAATTCAAAAAAAAGCCGAAGAAATCGACGTAGAATTTGTCGCCAACGACTTACCAAAATTGCTGAATTCGATGAAAGTAGGAGCCGATCGCATCAGACAATTAGTATTATCATTACGTAACTTTTCCCGATTAGATGAATCCGACATTAAACCAGTAGACATTCACGAAGGCATTGACAGCACCTTAATGATTTTGCAACATCGCCTCAAACCAAAATCAGGACATTCCGGCATTCAAATCATCAAAGATTATGATGATTTGCCCTTAGTAGAATGCTACGCTGGTCAGTTAAATCAGGTATTTATGAACCTGTTATCTAACGCCATTGATGCTCTAGAAGCTAAAGCTAAAAGCGAAGAAAAGCCCGATCCAATTAATAACGATAACTCTGATGAACTCAAGATAGAAATTTCGACAAAAGTCCTAAAAAACAATTTAGTAAGAATTATAATTGCTGATAATGCTTTAGGAATACCACCAAACGTTAAAACTAGGATATTCGACCCTTTCTTTACCACCAAAGAACCCGGTAAAGGCACAGGATTAGGATTAGCCATTAGCTACCAAATCATAGTGCAGAAACATCACGGAAAACTGAAATGTTCCTCTCAGCCAGAAATGGGTACACAATTTCTTATTGAAATTCCCATTCAGCAAATAGTTAAAACTTCTTAGCAGAGGAGCAGAGGAGCAGGGGAGCAGAGGAGCAGGGGAGCAGGGGAGCAGAGGAGCAGGGGAGCAGAGGAGCAGAGGAGCAGAGGAGCAGAGGAGCAGAGGGGACTTTTCAACTCAAAACTCCCCATCTCTCCCATCTGCCTACCTATTTTGCCATTGGGCGATCGCTTGTTGAGCTTCTTTATAAGCAGGAGTATCAGCCGGAACTAAATTAGCCGCTTGAATAGCCAAAACAAAATTACCTTGATTAGCTCTTTGTTTAGCCAAATTCAAAATACTTTGACTCCATTGATTAATCAAAGCTTGAGCTTGAGCGTAACCTGGATCGCCTTGGGGAATTTTCCGCGCCATATTAATTGCTTGAATGTAAGAAGAAGCAGAATTTGGGCGAATTAATCCCTTAGCCGTAGACAAAACAGCTTGATTTGCTTGTTGCTTTTTCGCCAAAGGAGTCCACTGACGAATTAACCTTTCTGCATCCGTAAAAACAGGTTGTGGATCTTGGGGAACTAGACTAGCAGCAGCGATCGCACCGCGGTAATTTCCCGTATTAGCCCGTCCCTGAGCAATATCCAAAATATTCCGACTCCAGCGTTCCATCGCAGTCTGGGCTTCCCGATACAGCGGATCGCCAGATTTAATTTGACTAACTTGCTTAATCGCCTCAACGTAAGAATTAGCCTGATTATTGCGTAACCCAACTTTGGCTTTATCCAAAGCAGTTAACCGATCGGGGGAAGTCACAGTACCAGTAATTGAATCGCCAGGACCTTCTGCTTGTTCGCCAGCGGGAAACAGGAAATTGCGTCCAAAAGTCGTCAATATCAGCAGTAACAACAACAGCAAACCACCACCCCAAAGTAGAATTTGCTGCCATAAACTGCCATTATCCTCATCGTCATCTTCCCCAGCCACATTTACTGGTTTAGGTTGACCATTGTTAGTGGATGCAGTCGGAGTTGCCCCAGCTTCTTGTTGATTACGTAAAGCAGCTTGAAAAGGATTTTCTGCCGAACTAGTTGCTACCGCAGAAGTTACACTAGCGCCACTCCCGACTAACTGAGCAGTTACAGGACTCCATTCGCCATTACTAGAACCAACAAAAACAGGTTGTTCCGGTAAAATTACCTGATGGCTCTTTCCGGGAGGATTAACCACAAATACAGGTTCTTGCAAAGGACGGCTGTGGTTTTGACTTGACTCTGGTACTCGTTCGCTTAAGTAGCGTTTTAAATTAGCTAGAGTTAAACCAGCACCCGATCGCAAACCTTCCAACAACGCCGCAGAAAACAAACCATGTTGCAGTTCGCCAACTTCATAAGAAAATTGACCAGGTTGGCAGGAAAGCACCGTAGGAATTTCCATTTCCCTCGCCAGTTCCACAGTTTGATTCCCCACCACTGTTGAACCGTCTTGATATTCCTGCTGGTGATTCATATCCAGCAAAACTAAGACTGTCCCCGCCTTAGAACCCTTGAGTTTTTCATAGATTTCTTTGACGGAAATCCCTGTAGCATTTACATCAGCTGGGTTGCCATCAATGGGCATCAGGTAATCCTGTCCTTCCCACTTCACACCATAACCGCTAAAAAAGAACCAAACCAGGTCATCTTCTTTAATTGCTTGCTGACATAAATGATCGAGCCATTGCTTCAAATTTGTGCCCGAAGGGTAAGTAGACTGACCTTCAATAAATGGTGAAGTATCTGTCAGCAGCAAACAGCGATCGGGCAAAAAACTGCCCCGACTAACTACCAGGTTCCATAAACCTTGCGCGTCAGCTTGGGCATAATTTAAAGGTTGGAAGTGTTGATATTGGTTAATGCCAATTGTGATCAACCATTGATTGCTCATAGCGTGATGTCTCCCTTGTCAAGGATGCTATTGGGTAGGTTATCAACGAGATGTTAATAGTATTTATCTTTGAGGTGAAATAATGCAAATTAGAATTTGGAGTTTATTGGTTTTTTTGGGGTTGGCTGGCAGTTTTTCTGCTGCTGAAAGTGCGATCGCGCCGCTAGTCGCCCAAGCCTACACCTCTCGCGTCAATATTACACTGGAACGGCAACCAAATGAATCTTTTCCCACCTTAACCCGTCGCGCCGAAACAGTCGCCAGAGCCGCAGCACAACGCAGTTTCGACAAGGACATCCTAGTAACACAAGCCGCTGTAGTCGTCACCGCAGAAAATGGTGGTCTATCCGCACCAATTTTGACCTTAGAAGTCAGTCGGGACAACTGGAAAAACTACCCCGACGCAAGACGCTGGTCTACCTATTACCCAACGGCTCAGGGTTTACTCAAAATTGAAAATCTCGTTCCCACAGCAGCGGAAACTACACCAGGTCAATCTCCCACCAACCCCACCAACAGTTCAGGAACCGGAACTAGTGCTAATCCTACAGCTACTTCAGCTACCACAGGAACAAATAACAATCCCACAGGTACTCTAACTTCCCCAGGTATTCAACAAACCAACACTCAAACCTTACCCTCTCGTTCCAGAGCTACCTACGGTGAAGGCTTAATTCGCAGAACTAGGGAACTCAGAGACGACATTAACAACAGACCCCCAACCGATCTCCCACAAGATTAAAGGCAGAGGGGCAGGGGGGCAGGGGGGCAGGGGGGCAGGGGGGCAGGGGGGCAGGGGGGCAGGGGGGCAGGGGGGCAGAGGGGCAGGGGGGCAGAGGGGCAGGGGGGACAAGGGGACTCTTTAACTCAAAACTCCCTCACTTCCCCATCTCCCCATCTCCCCATCTCCTCTGCCTTAGATCTCTCTCTAGACTAGGGAAGTTCTATTTCAAGTAGCAGATAAAACTTGAAAAGCGGCTAGCTAACGTGAATTTAGATCGATCGCACTAAGCCTAGATCGGCAATCAGGAGCTAGTTTAATTATGTGGAAGTTTAATCAGTCTGCTTTTAATAACAATAGGTTTTTCCGAAAACAGGTATCCAAAAGCGGCAGTTTGCTTGTTTCAATATTCTTTGCTTTAGCGGGGTTAGGAAGTACTCTCTGGGTATCTACCCCTGCTAGGGCGCAAACTGCAACTCGTGCTAATAATACTCGTGTTGATGTGACTGTGAATCGTCAGCCTAATGAAAGTTACGAAACTTTAATTGGTAGGGCGGAAACAGCGATGCGAAATGCTGTTAGCCGTGCCTTTAGTCAAAATCCGTCAATTAGAGAAGTTTCGGTGACGATTTTGGGGCAAAATGCTGGGGAAATTGCGCCAATTCTTTCTTTAGAGGTCGATCGCCAAACTTGGGCAAGTAGTCGAAATGTGCAACGCTTGGCTACTTATCTTCCGAATTCGCGATCGCTTCTCGGTTTCGCAACCCCCGGCTCTCCCAACAATAACATTGCCAATCAACCTCAACCTACAAACGCTGCAACTACCGGAAGGGTACTTCCTAACGGTGTGCGAATACTCCCCAACGGCACAGTTGTTACAGGCAATGGTGTACAAGTACTTCCCAACGGTACAGTTGTCACTAATAACGGTGTGACACAAGTGCTTCCTAACGGAAATGTTGTCTCTGGAAATACTGGTGTACAAGGCGTGCCCACTAATCCTAACTTTGTACCCGGAACTGCGGCTAGACAAGTAGCACCAAATGCTGGATTAACAAATAATGTAGGTCAATTTAACCAGACTAATCCAGGTGTCAATAACTTGAATAACAATCCAGCAAATGTTGGTATTGGTGGGTTTAATACTGGCGTTACCCAAACACCGGGATTTGGTACTGGTGTAATCCAAACACCGGGATTTGGTACTGAAATTAACCAAACTCCCGGAACTGGCGGTGTCAATGGAACTAATGGTATTGGTGGTAGCGCCGCAGGTGCTACTGGAATTGGTGGTAGCGCCGCAGGTACTACTGGAATTGGTGGTAGTGCCGCAGGTACCACTGGAATTGGTGGTAGCGCCACAGGTAGTAGTACCGGAGTTAATGGGGTTAATGGAACTACCGGAGTTAATGGGGTTAATGGAAATACCGGAGTTGGTGCTTTTTAACTGAGATCTTGCACCTGCGCTCTTAGCCCGGAAATCAATTTCCGGGCTAAGAACTTCGAGTCCATTTTAATGGACACTTGCTTACCTATAGCGTCTTGGTGCCCTACAATAGGAGGGTTGTCTACTAATAGTGAATGCAGGATTATGGCGGTTCCTAAGAAGAAAACATCAAAGGCAAAACGTGACCAACGGAGAGCGACTTGGAGACGGAAAGCTGCATTACAAGCTCAAAAGGCTTTGAGTTTGGGTAAGTCGATTTTGTCTGGACGTTCTACGTTTGTCTATCCTTCTAAGGATGAAGACGAAGACGAAGAATCCTAGAGATGGGTTAGAAGTTTGTCTTATTTTAGCGATCGCTCAATTTCCCCGCTACCGCTTCTGTTACAAAATTTAACTAAGCTGCCGATCCAACAGAACATGGATTGCTTCTGTTGTGTTAGCACAGAAAAGTCTAAATTGTTATCGGATGTTAATGATGGCTAAGTTTTTCCAGAAACCTGGGGTCGAAATGAGCGATCGTATCCCTCCCGGTCAGTATGAAGCCAAAGGTTTTCCGGTACTGACCTACGGAAGTACACCCGAAGTTAGCATTGAAAATTGGCAATTACGGGTTTGGGGTTTAGCAAAAGAGGCAACATTTACCTGGTCTGATATTATGACCATGCCGCAAAATAACTTTACTGCTGACTTTCACTGTGTCACTCGTTGGTCAAAATTAGATGTGCAGTGGACTGGGGTAAAAGTCACCGATTTTATGCAGCATATTGAAGTCAACCCCAAAGCAAAATATATCATGGAACATTGCTACGGGGGTTACACCACTAACATTAGTCTGGAAGATTTCTGGCGCGAAGAAAACTTTTTTGCTCATACTTTGTTTGGTGAACCTTTACCCCCAGAACATGGTGGCCCTTTACGATTAATTGTTCCCCATCTTTACGCTTGGAAAAGTGCCAAATGGATTAATGGTTTAGAGTTTTTAAACCAGGAAGAATTGGGTTTTTGGGAACGCAATGGTTATCACCGTCGAGGTGAACCTTGGGCGGAAGAACGTTATAGCGGAATGTGAAGAATTAACCTTGTAGAGACGTTGCTTGCAACGTCTCTACAAAACTTTAACCTACGATTTTCTTCAATAAATCTAGTTTTCCCAAATAAGGTGCATAACGTACTTTAATGTCTAACAGGAAGGATTTTTTCAAGACACTTTTTTGATGGGAAAAAGTATCGAAACTAGCTTTGCCGTGATAGCTACCTATGCCACTATTACCTACTCCACCAAAGGGTAATTCTGTGACTCCAATTTGCATGATAGTATCGTTAATACAAACGCCACCAGAGGAAGTTTTTTGTAAAATTTGTTGTTGATATTCTTGATTTTTGGAGAAGAAGTAAAGGGCTAAAGGTTTGGGTTGGCTGTTAACAAAAGAAATTGCTTCTTCGAGGTTGTTATATTCGATGATTGGCAGAATTGGGCCAAATATTTCTTCTTGCATGATTGGCGAATCTAAAGATATTTTGTCAATCAATGTAGGGGCGATGTAAAAAGTTTCTGGGTTAGTTTTGCCGCCAAGAATAATTTCACCGCTTTTGAGCAGTTCTCCTAAGCGATTAAATTGCTTTTGATTGATAATTCTGGCGAAGTCGGGACTTTTTTCTGGATCGTCTCCATAGAATTCTCGGACGCAATTTTTCATGCTGTCTATTAGAGGCTTTTTAATGTTTTGATTAACTAAAAGATAGTCTGGGGCGATGCAAGTTTGTCCGGCGTTGAGGAATTTTCCCCAAACAACTCTGCGGGCGGTATATTCGATGTTGATATCACTATCAATAATACAAGGGCTTTTTCCTCCTAGTTCTAAGGTGACTGGAGTTAGGTTTTTGGCGGCTGCTTCCATGACTATTTTGCCGATCGCTGTACCGCCTGTGAAAAAGATACGATCGAATTTTTGTTGTAATAGTTGTTGACTAGTTTCTACACCGCCTTCGACAACAGAAATATAGGCAGTATCGAAGGTTTTGGCGAATATTTTGGCGATAATACTAGAGGTATGTTGGGAAATTTCTGATGGTTTGACTATGGCGCAATTTCCGGCAGCGATCGCACCCACTAAAGGCGAAATTGTCAGATAGAAAGGATAATTCCAAGGTGCAATAATTAAGACTAATCCCAAAGGTTCGGGATAAATAAAAGCTGAACCAGGTAATTGTTCTAAAGGAGTTGCTACTTTTTTGGGTTTACTCCAATTTTTTAAATTTTTAATTGCATAATCAATTTCTTTAATAACTCCGATTTCGGTGAGATAACTTTCAAATGTAGGTTTGTTTAAGTCCGCTTTTAGGGCATCTATAATTTCATCTTTATTGTCCAAAACTGCCTGTTTTAAATTTCTCAGTTGAGTTAAGCGAAAAGCTATATCTTTGGTTTTTCCGCTAGAGAAAAACTGCTGTTGTTGCTGAAGAATTTCCGGTACTGCTAATTCTTGAGTAATCATTTGAGTTAACAACTAGCTAAAAGAATAGTGGAAATAGTGACAGCCAAGAGTTCATTTATTTGAAGAATGAAGTTACTCTTGGCTGTGTAATATTTAAACACAAGTCAGGAGACTTAGGAATTGTCGGATAGTTTTACTGGTAAACAGACAGTGAAACAACTACCTTTGCCTACTTCTGATTTAACATCAATGGTTCCTTGGTGGGTTTCGACAATGCGACGCGAAAGATGTAAACCTAAACCGCTGCCAGATTGTTTATGTTTACCTTGGCGGAATCTTTCAAATAATTTGGTTTGATCTTCTGGGGAAATTCCTGGGCCTGTGTCTTCAACTTCTACTATAATTGAAGATTTAGAATTGCTTTTGCCATCGTTCTGATTTATGAGACGCACTTCTACCGATCCGGCTTCTGTAAATTTGATGGCATTGCCAACTAAGTTCATAAAAACTCGATGTAGTTCTAAGCGATCGCCTTCGACAGTATTTTTTCCATCTGAAGAATCTGCTGCTTTTTCATCTAAGTCAAGGTTTAAACACAATTTTTTCTCGTTAGCTAAAGGTTGCAATTCTTGAAGTACTTCTTTGAGGATTTCTGTCACATCAACTTGGGTAAAATTGAGTGTTTTTCGCCCAGCTTCATAACGATATACTTCTAACAAGGTATTTACCATTGCGAGAAGATTGTGGTTGCTGCGAACCATTGTGTCTAGTACTTCGAGGATTGGGGGAGAGATTTCGCCTAAAGCTCCTTGACGAATTAAAACTAACATTCGATCGGCAGCAATTAAAGGTGTTCGTAAGTCGTGCGTAAGACGGGAAACAAAATCTTCTCTTTGACGAGCAATAGTATCGCGTTCGTCTATGCTATGTTTTAGTCGGAGAAGACTACGAACTCTTGCTAGTAATTCATCCACTTCTACTGGTTTGTGGATAAAATCATCAGCGCCATTGTCCAATCCTTTAGCTACACTAAGATGATCGTAGGCAGTGATTAGTAAAATGGGCATGAATGGTAAACTTGTCTTCTGACGCACTCTTTGGGTGACTTCAAAGCCATCCATTCCGGGCATCATGACATCTAGCAATAATAAATCGGGTGGTGATTCTTCAATGAATTCTAAAGCAGAAAATCCGTCGGAAGCAGTACTCACTTGATAGCCTTCTTCTTCCAAAATCGCTTGAATGAGAAATACATTGTCAGGGGAATCATCCACCACCAAAATACGGTCTTTTCCTACAGAGTTAGATGATAAAAAACGATTCATAGTAAAGGCAGTTTTTGCAATGATTTCTAGCAACTGTTTTCTTGTCAATCAACTTTAGTAATATTTTTTCCTACTGAGTATTTACTTTACATCATCCTACCGAAATAGATCTGTAGTTTCAAGTCAGCAACTATCCTAGCAGAAATGTTAACAATTATGTGGAAAATTAGAAAATTCATTAGATGGGAAAAACATCAAAGGATGGCAGAACAAAACTTTCTGGTTAGGTTTCTAGGGTAGTAATTCCACTGAGAATAAGTCAAAGAAATTACCGGAAACATTAGGGTACAAAGGCAAATTTTAGCAAAATGGGATGGCGATCGGTATTCTTTGCGCCTCATAAAGCTCCCTGAATTAAACTAAAATTTGTGAATAATAAACACAAATCATTGATTTCCTCATGCCTTCTAAGCTGAGCCAATACGAGGAAACTCCACCTATGGAACCACAGGAAAAGCGAGAAATACCACCGATGGAAGCAGATTGTACATTAGCTGCGATAGTCTTTACGGATGTAGAGGGATACACGGCGAAAATGGCTGTTAACCAAAATCGTACTTTGGCTTTAGTTAACCGTGACCTGCAACTAATGACGCGCATCTGCGAACAATTTAAGGGGAGAGTAGTCCAAGATACTGGTGATGGATTATTTATGTACTTTTCTAGTGCGGTAAATGCAGTATCTTGTGCTCAAGAAATTCAAAAAGTAATTTCCCAAACTGCGGCTCAGTTGCCAGAAAATAATGTACTTAAACATCGCATTGGAATTCATTTAGGGGATGTGGCTCATTTTGAGGGTGGGGAAGTTAAAGGTCATGGTGTAAATATGGCAGCACGGTTGCAAACTGTCGCTCAAGCTGGGGGTATTTGTATTTCCCAAACTGTCTATGATGTGGTGAAAAATCGCTTGCCTTTAGCAGGAATTTATCGAGAGGTACGGGAAGTTAAAGGTATTGAAGAACCTGTGACGGTTTACCAAATTCCGGCTTTAGATCTGGAAGAATCAAGTAATAAAAAGGTGTTTATTAGTTATCGCAGTCACGATCCAGATTTAAGTTTAGCTGAAGAGTTTTATCGGGCGTTAAAAGCGGCGGGACATGAAGCTTTTATGGCGGGGCAAAGTATTCGTTTGGGGGAAGGATGGCCGCAACGAATTGATTCAGAATTGAAACATAGTGATTATTTATTGTTGTTGTTATCAGAGAAGTCGGTAACAAGTGAAATGGTGATTGAGGAGGTGCGACGGGCGAAGGAGTTGCGCGATCGCAATCCTAAAGCTAAACCAGTAATTCTGCCAATTCGAGTTAATTTTCCCTTGAGTTCACCGTTAAATTACAACTTACGAGAATATCTAAATTTCATTCAGCAGCGGGAATGGCGTAATCCTGAAGACACTGAAAAGATTGTCCAAGAAATTCTAGAAATAGTAACAGAAGGAAGAGATCAAGAAGAAACTACTGAAGGTCAAAAACATCCGGTAGCAATTTCCGATTCTCAAGCTAAACCTTTGCCTGTCGCTATTCCTGAATTCCCTCTAGTTCCTGAATTACCAGAAGGTCAAGTTGAGTTGGCTTCGATTTTTTATGTGGAAAGACCACCGATTGAATCGAGATGTTATGAAACGGTTTTACAACCTGGTTCTTTAATTAGAATTAAGGCTCCGAGGCAAATGGGTAAAACTTCTTTGTTGGCGAGAATTTTACATTTTGCGGCAAATTCTGGGTTTAATTCAGTTCCTTTAAGTTTTCAATTGGCTGATGGTAAAGCTTTTACTGATTTGGATAAATTCTTGCGTTGGTTCGCTGCTAGTGTGGCGAGAAGATTGCGGTTAACTAATCGGATAGATGAGTATTGGGATGAGATTTTTGGCAGTAAAGATAACTGCACTGCTTACTTTGAAGAGTATGTATTACAGAATATCGAAAATCCTTTGATTTTGGGATTAGATGAAGTAGATTGTGTGTTTCAATATCCCGAAATAGCGGCTGATTTTTTTGGCTTGTTACGGGCTTGGCATGAGGATGCGAAAAATCGTGATATTTGGAAAAAGTTACGGTTGGTGGTGGTACATTCGACGGAGGTTTATATTCCCATTAGTATTAATCAATCACCTTTTAATGTGGGTTTACCGATCGAACTACCAGAGTTTAGTCAGGAACAGGTTCAAGATTTAGCTAAACGTTATGAGTTGCAATGGTCGGAGGTGGAAGTTGAAAAGTTAATGGCTATGGTAGGCGGTCATCCTTATTTGGTAAGATTGGCTTTATATCATATTCAACGGGGTGATTTTGCTTTGGATGAGTTGTTAGAAATTGCCCCTACTGAAGCGGGTCTTTATGCAGATCATTTACGCCGACATTTGTGGAATTTGCAACAACATCCAGAGTTGGCGGTGGCAATTAAACAGGTGATGAATGCTACTAGCCCGGTGCGGTTGGAGGCTTTATCGGCTTTTAAATTGCATAGTATGGGTTTAGTGTATTTGCAAGGAAATGAATGTAGTCCAAGATGCGATCTGTATCGGTTTTATTTGCGCGATCGCCTTGATTAAATTATTAATCTAAGTTGCTAGTTAAGGCAGCAGGGGAGAAAATCCAAAATCTAAAATCTAAAATGGAATGGCTGATTTAAATTTAAGAAATTCTGGGGATATGTACCAAGTTGGGGGAAGTTTGCCTGTGGATGCTCCCACTTACGTAAAAAGACAGGCGGATGATGAGTTATTTGCGGCGTTACAAGCGGGGGAATTTTGTTATGTTTTAAACTCGCGACAGATGGGTAAATCTAGTTTACGGGTGCAAACAATGCGGCGTTTGCAAGAGTCTGGGGTGGCTTGTGCGGCGATCGATATTACGGCGATCGGTAGCCAGCAAATTACACCGGAACAATGGTATGCAGGAGTTATTCAAAGGTTAGTTAGTAGTTTTAATTTAGCGGGTAATTTCAGTTTACGCAGTTGGTGGCGAGAAAGAGATTTGTTTTCTCCCGTACAGCGATTTAATGAATTTATTGAACAAGTATTGTTAACAGGAATTAATCAAAAAGTTGTCATTTTTATTGATGAGATTGATAGCGTTTTAAGTTTAAATTTCCGGGTTGATGATTTTTTTACGGCGATTAGGTCTTGTTATAATAATCGAGCCGATCGACCAGAATATCAACGGTTAACTTTTGCGTTGATGGGTGTAGCAACTCCTAATGATTTAATTGATGCTAAACATCAAAGTACGCCGTTTAATGTTGGTCGGGCAATTCAACTTTGTGGTTTTCAATTAGCAGATGCGGAACCTTTGCTTAAAGGTTTTCAGGGAAAAGTTCCCGATCCTAAAGGGGTTTTAAAAGAGGTTTTGGATTGGACGGGCGGACAGCCTTTTTTAACGCAAAAGGTTTGCCGAATTATCCAGAATTATCTGAGTTGTGAAACAAGTTTACATCCGAAAAATAAGATTTATAATCAGAAAGATTGGATTAAAAAAATTATTATTTCTCAAGTTATTGATAATTGGGAAGCGCAAGATGAGCCGGAACATTTGCGGACAATACGCGATCGCCTTTTGAGAAGTTGCCAACAACCAGGGAGATTATTAGGAATTTACCAGCAAATTTTGCGCCAAGGGGAGATTTCAGCTAATGGTAATTCGGAACATTTAGAGTTACAGTTGTCGGGATTAGTGGTAAAAAAAGATGGGAAATTAAAAGTTTATAATCGAATTTATGAGTTAGTTTTCGATCGTCAGTGGGTAGATGAAGCTTTAGCTAATTTGCGTCCTTATACAGATGCGATCGTTGCTTGGGAAACCACAGAAAGAAAAGATGAAAGCTATTTATTGCGCGGAAAAGCTTTACAAAATGCCTTAGAATGGGCAGCAGATAAAAGCTTAAGCACACAAGATTTCCAATTTTTAACGGCTAGCCAATCCTTAGAAACTAGAGAAATTATTCAAGCTCATCAAAAATTAAAAGAAATTCACTTCTCTGCTGAAGATCGAGAAATAATTGCCCAAGAAGCAGCCAGTATTGAGCAAGCTGGTATTAGTGCTTTACGACTATTTGAAACTCAACAAATTGAGGCATTATTGTTAGCATTACAAGCGGGAAAAGCTTTAAACTCTCTGATTAATGATGAAATTTCTTTAACAAATTATCCCAGCTACAGTCCATTATTAGCTTTACAAATCATTTTAAAATATGTTCGAGAGAAAAATAAATTTTCTAGTGATTGGCGAGGAATTACTTCGATTAGGTTTTCTCCTGATAGTCAGTATTTGGCAACTGGTTGTCGTAATGGTAAAGTACAAATATGGAGATTATCAGGGCAAAAATTAATCGAATTTGACTCTCACAAAGGAGAAGTTTGGAGTGTGAATTTCAGTCCTGATGGACAGCATTTAGCTACCACAGGAGAGGATGATAGCACTCGACTTTGGCACTTTTCTGGGCAACAGATTCATCAATTCGATCGTCATCGTAATGCAGTAATTGAAGCGAAATTTAGCCCAGATGGGAAAATTTTAGTTACAATTGCTGAGGATGGGATTAAATTTTGGAATTTATCAGGTCAACAGATAGCTAATAGAAATATTCATCGGAGTTGGGTAACAACTGTTGGTTTTTATCCAAATGGCGAATGTATTACTGCGGCTTTTCGTAACGGTATAGTCCGTTTATGGAAGCGTTTTCAGCAACAACCTTTGGAATTGAAAGTGAATCAAACTATTCAAGGAAAAATTACTGAGATTACTTTTTGTCCTGATGGACAACGCTTAGTGATGATCGAAAAAAACAATATTCTCCGACTTTGGGATTTTGCCCAACGAAAAATGTCTTATTGGCAAACTGAACATACCGAAGTTAGAAGTATTAGTTTTAGTCCTGATGGATTACAAATCGCTACGGCTGGGAAGGATAGTACAATTAAAATTTGGGATTTATCGGGAAAACTTTTATTACAATTAAATGGTCATCAAGGTACAGTTCGGGATGTTTGCTTTAGTCCAAATGGGAAATTTTTGGCAAGTGCAGGCGCAGATGGAACTGTTCGACTTTGGGATTTAAGGAAACCTTTCATGTTGTTGTGTAGCCAATATACGAGAGTTTCCGGTGTGGGATTGAGTCCTGATGGGCAATATTTAATAAGCCGGGGAGAGGATGGTACTGTCAGTTCTTGGGAAATTGTTAATTTGGATGAGTTATTAGCAAAAGCTGATGATTGGTTGAAAGATTATTTTAACAGCCATCCTGAAGAATTAAACCAAATAGTCTGTAACAATAATGACTAGAAATCTTATGACGATCGCTATCAATAATAAAAAGATGAATCATGATTATAATTTAGATTCTTATTATCAAGTTGGCGGTAGTTTGCCTGTCAATGCGCTGACTTATGTCAAACGACAGGCAGATCGAGATTTGTATCAAGCGTTAAAGTCTGGAGAGTTTTGCTATGTTTTGAACTCGCGACAAATGGGTAAATCTAGTTTGCGAATTCAAACAATGCAGCGGTTACAAGCGGAAGGGGTTGTTTGTGCGGGAATTGATTTAACTGCGATTGGTAGTCAGAATATTACGATCGAACAATGGTATGCCGGAATTACACATAAGTTGGTAAATAGTTTTAATTTATCAGTTAGTTCGCGGAGTTGGTGGCGCGATCGCCAATATCTTTCTCCGTTACAAAATTTTAGTGAATTTATTGAAGAAGTCTTATTAAAGGAAATCAAGCAAAACATCGTAATTTTTATCGATGAAATTGACAGCGTTCTCAGTTTAAATTTTTCTAGTGATGACTTTTTTGCTTTTATTCGTGCTTGTTATAACAAAAGGGCGGAAAATTCTGATTATCAAAGATTGAGTTTTGCGTTGTTAGGTGTAGCCACTCCTTCGGATTTAATTCAAGATAAAAACCGCACACCTTTTAATATTGGTCAAGCAATTGAATTATCCGGGTTTAGGTTAGATGAAGCTGCACCTTTAGCCAGTGGAATTGTGGATAAAGCTAGCAATCCGAAAGCTGTGTTAAAAGAGATTTTGTTCTGGACAGGGGGACAGCCTTTTTTGACGCAGAGATTATGTAAAATTGTCCGAAATGCGACAAGTTTCATTAATGCAGGGACAGAAGTAGAAGCGATCGAAAATTTAGTGCAAAGCCGGATTATTGAAAATTGGGAAACTCAAGATGAACCGGAACACTTAAGAACAATTCGCGATCGTTTTTTAAACAAAGGCGAACATTTAGCCAGAATTTTGGGACTATATCAGCAAATTTTACAAGATGAGGAAGTCTTGGCTGATGGTAGTTTAGAATCAATGGAATTGCGCTTATTAGGCGTAGTAGTCGAACAACAGGGAAAATTAAAAATTTACAACCCAATTTATGCTTCAGTTTTTAATTTAAATTGGGTGAAAAAAGAATTAAGTAATCTCCGACCTTACGCGGAAACATTGACAGCTTGGTTGGATTCTAAGTGTCAAGATGAATCTCGATTATTGCGTGGTCAAGCTTTGCAGGATGCTTTAGCTTGGGCGGAAAATAAAAATTTAAGTAATCAGGATTATGAGTTCTTATCTGCTAGCCAGAAATTAGATAAACAACAGGTGCAAATTGCGTTAAATGTCCAAATTAAAGCCAATAAAATTTTAACAGCTGCACAAAAGAAAGCTAGAAGAACGATTCGTACAGGTTTTGTGGGATTAGCTTTAACTACGGCTTGTGCGATTGGTGTAATGGTGTGGACACACACAACTGGACAAACTATGGATGCGTTAAACAAAGCCAAAGAAAGCTTAAGCTTAGAACAAAAGGCAGATAGTGCTTTCCGAAAATTTGAGACTGAGCAACTAGAAGCTTTACTCTCAGCTATTCAAACAGGACAAAGATTAAAAGAAATAGTTAAACACTCTCGTTTTGGAAAGAAATATCCTGCGCTCATTCCAGTATCAACTCTGCAACATATTTTAGGTAATATTAAAGAACAAAATTATTTTAATATTAATTCAGGTCGGGTTTTTAGTGTGAGCTTCAGTCCCGATGGGCAGTATATAGCTACCACAGCAGAAGAGGGAATTATCCAAATTTTAGATATTTATGCCAACAGAAGTAGAAGATTAAAAAGTCATAATAACCAGTCAGTGCGGAGTGTAGATTTTAGTCCAGATGGTAAATATATTGCTACTGCTGGCGAAGATGGAACAGCAAGAATCTGGAGTTTGTCAGGCAAAGAATTAACTCAATTAAAAGGTCATGAAGGCGAAGTTTGGAGTGTCAGTTTTAGTCGAGATAGTCAGCGTCTAGTGACTGCGGGACAAGATGGGACGGCGAGAATTTGGGATTTATCAGGTACACAATTAGGAAAACTAAAAGGTCACACAGGAGCAATTTGGAACGCAATTTTTAGTCCAGATGGTAAATATATTGCTACTGCTGGTGAAGATGGAACAGCAAGAATTTGGCTGCCATCAGGAAGAGAAATCCAGAAATTAACAGGGAATCAAGGATCAGTTATTAGCCTAAGTTTTCAACCAAACGGACAACGGTTGGTCACTACAGGAGAAGATGGAATTATTCGAGTTTGGAATATGGCGGAAAAGTCCTTGGGACAACCTTTGGAAAAATGGAAAAATAGTCGAAGCCCTGTATTAAATGCTAGTTTTAGTCCCGATGGCAAATACTTAGCAACGGCAGGAGTCGATGGGAAAGCTAAACTTTGGAACTTATCTGGAAAGTTGTTAGCAGAATTTCCTAGTCATCAAAGACGGGTAGAAAGTCTCAGCTTTAGTCCTAATAAAAAAATCCTCGCCACAGCAGGCGCAGATGGTAAAGTGCGAATTTGGAACTTGGAATGGCCTTTGACAAGTTCGCGGCAATTAGTATCAAGTTGGCAAGGACATAGTGGAGAAGCTTGGAGTGTAAATTTTAGCCCGGATGAAAAATATTTTGCTTCAGCTGGGCAAGATGGGATAGCTAAAGTTTGGAACTTACAAGGAAAACAAGTAGCTGAATTTAAGTGTCATCAGAATGGAATTAATAGTGTAATTTTTAGTCGGAATGGAAAGTTATTAGCTACGGCAGGAAATGACTATCAATTGCGCTTGTGGAGTTGGGAATCCAAGGGTTTAGTGCGATCGCTAATTCATCCCGATCGAGTTTATAGTGCTAGCTTTAGTCCCGATGCTCAAAGTATAGTTACCAGTGGAAAAGATGGGATTATTCGCATCTGGAAAACTTCTGTATCGCAGCCACCGATTCTGTTGAAAGGTCATCAAGGTTCAGTTAATAGCGTTACTTTTAGTCCCGATGGGCAATACATAGCTTCAGCTGGAAAAGATGGTACTATTCGACTTTGGAATTTATCGGGAAAACAGTTGGTGAAAATTAGCGGTCATGAAGGCGAAATTTTCACTATCAATTTTAGTCCCAGTGGTCAACAGTTGGTCAGTAGCGGAACTGACACAACAATCCGGGTTTGGGATTTATCTGGTAAAGAATTAAATAAGTTTAGTACTGGTCAAGGTGGAGTATTAAATGCTACTTTTAGCCCAAATGCTCAGCTGTTGGCTACTGCTGGACAGGACGGAACAATACAGTTATGGTTGCCATCAGGACAGCTAATTGCTCAATTTAACGGTCACGAAGGTAGAGTTTACAGTGTAAGTTTTAGCCCCAATGGAAAATACTTAGTCACTGTGGGAAGAGATGGTACAGTAAGGCGTTGGCGCGTGGAAGGATTAGACGAGTTACTCAAGCGCGGTTGCTTGTGGTTAAAAGATTACTTTGCCGTTCATCCGAACGCCTCCCGTATTTGTGCCAAAATGCCTTAGTTTTTATCTTCTTCAATTAATACAAAAGAGCCAAACAAATTAACTGTCTGGTGTCAGCAAATGGCAGGAAAAACTGACTTACGTATAATCAACCTAATTTTTGTGTAAGTTCGATACTTGTCGATTCATCAAAAAGAGTCGTAATCTCACCAATGGCGCAAATCGGAACATTTTCTATAATTGTGGTAAAAGGTAGTAGAATCAAGTGAAATTTTTCTATCTTTCCGGATCGGGACGAGATCGCTCGTAACATTATTTATGATCTACATACAGTGGGAGATTGATCTTGGAAAATCAATGATAATTTAAATCACAAATAGGGAACTAATTGCTGCCATTGTACATCATGTTGTTTAAAAACTAGTGGAGGTAAAAGCAAATGAAATTAGTTTTAATAGTTTTGGAAATAATCATCTTGAGTGGGTTTACAGTTTCTTACGCTAACCATAAGTTGCAGAATATGGGGAAACATTACATTGAGCAATCTGGTTTCTCTATGTTAGCTGAAGCGGTTCCAGAAGATAATGGTTCTCCAGATACCAGAGGAAAAGGTAAAGGACGAGGTGGCAGATTTCAAGAAGACAGAAATAAACAAATAAAGTCTTGCTAATGGCAATCTTTGTTTAGTTGTTTTATTTTGTTTCTTTGTCAGTTAATGAACATTCCAACTGCATCTGCTATCTTCTTTCTTCTATTTGTGAGTATTTTAATTATCTAAGTTGATGCAAGATCAACTTACAGGGAAATTTATTTTTAATTTTTTAGTAATTTATACTGTTCACGGTCATAGAGCGAGCTTTTTTAACTCGGTAGGGGCGAAGCATTCCGGTAGATATATTTGACAATAACCAACAAATTATTGCCGGAATCTGCGCCCCTACAAATTGGCTGAAAGCTTTTGAACATCTAAGCAAAAACCTCAATTCGTTTCCGAATTTCTGGGCGCAGTCACCTCGTTAAGGATCTGTTGAAATTCGGGTATCGAAGCAATTGTAATCGCTGTTCGCAGGAGAGTTTTTAACGCAGAGGCATCATCAATTTTATTAATCGATTCTACAATTTCTGTTGGTACTTCGGAAAATCGAATTTCCAAAATCTCAATTACATTTTCTTTGGCATTTTGGACAATACCTTCTTGAATTGCTAATCGTTCAATACTAGTTACGTATCGCATTCTATTTGCCTCCTCTTGTCTTCTTATTTCTGCTTTAAAATTATTCGCCAACTCCTCTGGTAACACCATTATCCAGTCAATAAACCGAAATAAATCCAGAATATCTTCTCGGTTATAGCCTCGTTCAAATAGGTTTCTGACTAGGTTTAATTTCCACTGTAAGCGATTTTCTGGATCTCGATAAGTCGCCTTGGCTTTGAGATGCGCCATTACAATGATACCGAAAGGATTTGTGGTTTGTTCTAAAGTTTCCCATTGGTTAGCGTAGTCTAAAAGTTTGGCGACGGGAAATTCTAAACTAACTCGGCATCCACCTAGTTCATAACTATACCTTGAAGGTCGCCAATTTGTTTCTTCGTCCGCTAGAATAGCTAAACTAATTACTCGCTTTTTATGACGATCGTACAAGCGGTAATTGTAAATATAAATTCTTTGGGCAAAATCGCGATCGTACTGTCCTTGAACCTCCAGATGAACTAATACCCAAGCTTCTTCACCACTTTTGAGCCAAACTTTGACGACTTTATCAGCTAAACGCCTCCCTACTTCTGCTTCTGGATCTAATTGTTGTAATTCTGTATCCAGAAATTCATAAGGGCGCATCCAGTCGATCGCCGTATAAGCAGAATGAAAGAAAAACTCTAAGAGGCGAGGAAAAAATCGCTCTATTATCTCTTTCCAAGGACTATCATAATCAGTTCGTTGCTCAATCATAAACTTTTCAAATTTGGCAACAAATTAAAACAAAAAGTATCGTTGCGCCATTGGTAAAACTGTTGCAGGTTCACAAGTTAATAACTCTCCATCTGCCCTAACTTGATAGGTTTCTGGATCGACTTCTATTTGCGGTAAAGCATCATTTAATTTCAAATCCCGCTTGGTAATTTGGCGAGTTCCTGATACGGCGATCGCACTTTTTTGTAACTTCAATTGTCTGGGAATTTCTCTTTCTAATGCTGCTTGAGAAACAAAGGTAAATGATGTTGCAGCGATCGCACCACCAAAACTCGCAAACATCGGGCGAGTATGCACGGGTTGAGGTGTAGGAATACTGGCATTTGCATCACCCATTTGAGAGTATGCGATCGCTCCACCTTTAATCACAATCTCTGGTTTTACCCCAAAAAATGCAGGTTTCCAAAGGCACAAATCTGCAATTTTTCCCTCTTCCACCGAACCGACAAATTGAGCAATTCCGTGAGTAATTGCCGGATTAATAGTATACTTAGCTACATACCTCTTTACCCTGAAGTTGTCTGCTCTCTCTCCTTCTCCTTCGCCTTGTGAAGTTAGAGGAGAGAGAGTTCCTCTTTGCACTTTCATTTTGTGGGCGGTTTGCCAAGTGCGAATAATCACTTCCCCGACTCTACCCATTGCTTGCGAATCGGAAGAAATCATGCTGAATGCGCCTAAGTCGTGCAAAATGTCTTCAGCGGCGATCGTTTCCCGACGAATGCGCGACTCGGCAAAGGCGACATCTTCGGGAATGCTGGGCGAAAGGTGATGGCACACCATCAGCATATCTAAGTGTTCTTCCAAAGTGTTCAAAGTGTAAGGTCGAGTTGGGTTGGTGGAAGAAGGTAGCACATTTAACTCGCCGCACACTTTAATGATGTCTGGTGCGTGCCCTCCCCCTGCGCCTTCGGTGTGGTAAGTGTGGATGGCGCGGTTTTTGAAGGCGGCGATCGTCGCTTCTACAAATCCGGCTTCGTTGAGAGTGTCGGTATGAATTGCTACCTGTACGTCGAATCGATCGGCAACGCTGAGGCAAGTATCAATTGTTGCTGGTGTGGTTCCCCAATCTTCGTGCAGTTTTAACCCCATCACGCCTGCTAAGACTTGTTCTTCCAATGCTTCCGGCTTGCTGCTGTTGCCTTTGCCCAAAAATCCCAAGTTGACGGGAAAGGCATCGGCGGCTTGCAACATTCGGTAAATATTCCAGGGGCCTGGGGTGCAAGTGGTAGCGTTTGTACCAGTGGCGGGGCCAGTACCACCGCCAATCATTGTGGTAATTCCTGATGCGATCGCGGTTTCGATTTGTTGCGGGCAAATAAAGTGAACGTGCGAATCTATACCACCCGCAGTCAGTATCATTCCTTCCCCGGCTAAAGCTTCGGTTCCAGGGCCAATAATAATATTTACATTGTCTTGAATATAGGGATTTCCGGCTTTTCCAATCTTATAAATTTTGCCATCTTTAATGCCAATATCTGCTTTAATAATGCCCCACCAATCGACGATTAAAGCATTAGTAATTACTAAATCAACTGCACCATTACTGTTAGAAATTGGCGATTGTCCCATGCCATCTCGAATTACTTTGCCACCGCCAAATTTGACTTCATCGCCGTAGGTTGTTAGGTCTTGTTCTACTTCAATAAATAATTCGGTGTCGGCTAAACGGATGCGATCGCCCACAGTTGGCCCATAAGTTTCTGCATAAGCCCGTCGATCCATTCTGTAACTCATAATCACTCCTCACAATTGACTAATTTGAAAATTTTCAAACTTAGTAGAAAAACCATTTCCATCGGGAGAGGCACACATTAAACCTGCATTTATTGTTAGTTTTGGGGTAAGATATGCCAATCGCAACATTGTGTAATCTGCGCCATCAAAAGAGTATTTTACTTCGATCGCACTACCACGCCGAATTACTTTCATCCAAATAGAAACGGGATTTTCTGGCAAGGGAACAACTGACCAATCGGAATAATTTCTAGTCACAACAGCACTAATTTGTTGCACACTTTCGACAAATTCAATGCCACATTTTAACCAGTTAGCTTCATCCAAACGCAGCATAATTCCCGCTTGATCGTATAAGTCTCGGTACTCACCGCTAACTTTTACATCAACAACAAAATCGCCTTGAATTGTTTGATAAAAAAAGTGACCGTTGTCTCGAATAAAGCCGTAGTGAGTTTCGCGCCAAAAGTCAGTTTTCGCCCCAGAAGTAACGCTAATTATATCACCTTGAATTTGCCAATTTGGAGGCTGGTTATACCATTCCATAGCTAATTTTTTGTGACTTTAGTAGATTTTACATTCAAACAATTTATAGCAGTTCTCATAACGGTGAGGTATACGTATTGTAGGGGCGGGTTTAGCTGAAATCCTTGCTGTGTGAAAGATATACCAATCAAAACCTGCCCCCAAATGTACCGCATCCAAACGAGAAACGCTATATCTAATGTGATTGAGTTGGCATTGATATTTCTCCAGAAATTGTTAGTCTCTAAATCTTCGGAAGTCTTTGGCTGCGCTTAA
>NZ_JBHFNS010000031.1:0-97452 GCF_041929135.1 Floridaenema fluviatile BLCC-F154
AATTAGTAATAGTATAGCTTGGGAAAATGTCAGCGTCAAATTATATTGATTCGCTACGCTCAGTCTGAGTCCTTGGTCGCAATTCATCTCCCGCTAACCCTGTCGGGTGTAACGGGAGTCTTCTTGCGACATTGAGATAAAGGTGTAACGTCAATCGAAAAAGCCGAGCAATTTCGTAAATGGGTCGCTCAATTTCCTAAAAGTAATGTTAATCTATCTGATGAAGCTCTACGCCGAGAAAAGATTTATGACGATCGAGGCAGATGACCAACTATTTGCTAGATACAAATATTATTCTCAGATTTACTGATACTGACTCTGCCTCGAAGGATATCGTAATGTCTTTGTCATTACATAATGTTAAAATAATTTAATCAGGAATTACACACCCATCAAGCAACCATGACCAGTAAAACAAAAAGTACGACTCCGCGTAACACACTAAATTTGCGGATTAAGCCAGAAGAACGCAATTTAATCGATATGGCAGCGAAAGTGCAAGGCAAGAATAGGACTGATTTTATTTTGGAAGCGGCGCGGAATGCGGCAGAGGAAACCTTGCTAGAACGGAGTATTTTGGGGGCTAGTCCCGAAGCTTATGCAGAATTTATCGCGCTTCTAGATGCCCCACCTCAACCGAATGAACGTTTACGCAAAACCATGCAGACGACCCCACCTTGGGACAAAGAATGAGTTTAAGACCACCTGAACCTCTGGCTAGTCATCACGAAATCACTGATTTTTCCTGCGGAATTGTATCACTTGATGATTGGTTGAAGCGTCGGGCATTAGCTAATCAAACCAGTGGTGCTACTAGAACTTTTGTTACCTGCGTTGACAATAGGGTGATAAACCCCACCTGAAAGCTTTTTAGTTTTCATTTGCGCTCAAAAGCAGCGATTAAAGGATTTGAATCAGGTTGCATTTTCTCAAGTATTGCTAATGCTTCTGATTTTTGGCGAACATGAGCATCAATAAACAAAGAAATTGATTCTTCAATTAAAGAACGGATATTTTCTTCTGGTTGGGTAGAGGGAAAATCTAAAAATGCCCTATCAGTAGTTGGGTCTTGGGGATGAACCATTGAATAATGATTCGCTCCTTCTATAATTATTAAATAGGTATCATTTCGATTTCCGGTAATTGCTTCCCGAAAAGTTCGCATCATTGACCTAGTTGGACTATCTTCTTTAATACCATAAATATATCTGCTATTAGTAATTACACCATCACAAGTGCCACCGATTAACAACATTGGTAATGTCGAAGGTAGGGGGAGAAAAGTATCTGCTGGATAACCTAACATCATGGGGGCGGCACTATGAACAGCGTAGCCAAAAGCAGCAGCAACTTGGGGGAAAAATTCCGGGTTAGCACTTTCTAAAGCGACTCTTCCACCAGCAGAATGTCCACCTAAAATTACCTGTTGTAAGTTTAGCATTCCTGCTAGTAACCCTTCGGTTTGTAAGCTTTCTAATTCAGCTAATAAGGCGGGTAAAGCGGAGGCAGTGGGCGCAGTTCCATAAGTGTTAGGTGCTAACATTTGGGTATCGACTCCCGGAGTTAAAGCAACTATTCCGGGGAAGTTTTCCGCTACCCAAGCAAAGGTGACAACTACTATTCCTTTTTCTGCTAGTTTAACTGCTAACCATTGGTAATTTTCGGGGCCGCAGTTGACTCCGCCAAAGAAAATAACTACGGGGAAAGGTGCTTTTTCTGACTCGGCTGGAATGATACCCTGAGTCTTTTCTAATTCACTCCCGGACATCTGGGCGGGATAGAATATTTTGAGATGAATTGTGTCGTAAGGTGCGGTAGCATTTTTGACTTTTGTAGACCGGAAAAAAGCACGAACAGTCATAAGCAATTCACCATTCAACTGTTCATATTATGCAAGTTAGAAAGGGAAGATTTAGGGAAGTTACTGTTTAACGAAATAATTGTTTTAGTTCTCTGATTATCGATGATTGTCCCAAGTTTAATTGTTTCTGGGTGAAGATGCCGTAATTGGGGCTAAAGAGTAATGCTAAGATAAAAAATCCCGATGCGACTAAGACAATGGCGGGGCCGGAAGGTAAGTTATAAAAGTAGCTGAGATACATTCCTGAAATACTGGAAATAATTCCTATTCCTGCCCCTAAAATCATCATTTTATGCAGACGTTTTACTAATAAATATGCTGTGGCTCCGGGAGTAATTAATAATGCTAAAACTAAGATTACTCCGACTGCTTTCATGCTGGCAACTATGGTTAAGGCGATGAGTAGCATTAAGCCAAAGTTGAGGAGATTTACTGGTAAACCTGCGGCTTGTGCGCCTAGTGGATCGAAGGTGTAAAAGAGTAGTTCTTTGTAAAGTAATCCTACCACAAATAAGATGATGGCGGCAATAATTGCGGTGTCCCAAACTTCGTCAAAGGTAACTCCTAAGATGTTGCCAAATAGGAAGTGATTGAGGTCGATTTTGTTGCTTTTTTGGATGATGGTAATTAAGGTTATGCCAAGGGCGAAAAATGCGGAGAATACTATGCCCATTGCGGCATCTTCTTTGATGGGCGATCGAGTTTTGATAAATGCGATCGCGATCGTACTAATCACCCCCGCAATAAAAGCGCCAATGAAAATATTAGCACCTAACATGAAGGCGATCGCTAACCCAGGTAACACCGAATGACTAATAGCATCTCCTAGCAAAGCTAGTCTTTGTACCATTAAATAACTGCCCACAACCGCACAAATTAAACCAACTAATATGGCGATAATTAGCGATCGCTGCATGAAACTATATTGTAATGGTTCGATTAAGGCTTCGAGCATAGATTATAAACCGCAAAGGACGCAAAGAACGCAAAGAAAAGAGCTTAAGCTGCTTTTCCTTGGAAGAAAATCACTTGTCCACCATAAGCACGATAAAGGTTTTCTTGGGTAAATACTTTTTCTCTAGAACCTGCGGCAATTAATCCTTGATTTAATAAGATTAAATCATCAAAATTAGCGATCGATTCGCCTAAATCATGATTCACAACTAAAACAATTTTGCCTTCATTAGCTAGTTCGCGGAAAATTTCAAATATTACCGCTTCAGTTTTTTGATCTATGCCAGCAAAGGGTTCATCAAAACAGAAAATTTCCGCTTCTTGTGCTAACGCCCTAGCTAAGAATACCCTTTGTTGTTGTCCCCCGGAAAGTTGTCCAATAGGTCGATCGCGAAATGCACTCATTCCCACTCTTTCTAACGCTGTTTCGCTAATTTTACGACTCACATTAGAAAAGCGGCGAAACCATCCCGTTTTTTTCACTCTCCCCATCATGACTACATCCCAAACTGTCGCCGGATAAGTCCAGTCTATTTGCGATCGTTGCGGTACATAAGCAACTTTTGCCAACTGATCCATCAAAGGTTGATTTTGATAAATTGTCGTACCACTACTAACCGGAATTAACCCTAACATTCCTTTTAACAGCGTACTCTTTCCTGCACCATTAGGGCCAATAATTCCGGTAACTTTACCAGAATTTAGCGTAAAACTAACATCCTGCAACGCTTCTACCGTGCGGTACTTGACCCCCAAGTGATTAACCGTAATCCTGGGAATATCCCTAACATGGCAAATTTGCTGCGTCCAGTGTTCGTCGGTGGGTAAGCTGATAGTTCTCATAATCTT
Organism: Floridaenema fluviatile BLCC-F154; assembly: GCF_041929135.1. Classification (NCBI taxonomy): domain Bacteria; kingdom Bacillati; phylum Cyanobacteriota; class Cyanophyceae; order Aerosakkonematales; family Aerosakkonemataceae; genus Floridanema; species Floridanema fluviatile. Next base: position 3,665 of record NZ_JBHFNS010000031.1, read on the forward strand.
GATTCGATCGTACTTCCTTGAGCATACTATAAATATGAGACAATTATGAAAACATCTATAAAAGGAATGAATAGCAAAGATAAATGGCACTAATTATTCAGACCCCTAACCGGACGCAATCTAAGTTTTCCGCCAAAGCATTAGCCGTTACCTTGTCCTTCCTAGCTTTTGGCTTACTTAGTTGTAACCCCCAAACCGCTAACCGTTCCCAAACGCAGACAAACGGAAAACCCAACGTTGTCGCCACTAGCACCATCCTCGCCGACTTGACAGAGGAAGTGGGAGGAGACGAAATAGAGTTAAAGGGAATTTTGCAACCTGGTGCAGATCCTCACGTTTACGAACCAGTTCCCGCCGACAGCGTAGCATTTGAAAAAGCCGAATTAATAGTTTATAACGGCTACAACTTAGAACCGGGACTAATTAAATTAATGAATGCTACAGGTATTCAGGCGCGAAAAATAGCGGCGGGGGAAGTAGTCAAACCTTTACAGTTAGATAAAGGTAAAGGGGAAGTAGTCCCAGATCCTCACGTTTGGGGGAATGTAAAAAATGTAATTTTGATGGTGAATGAAATTCGCGATGCTTTAATTGCGTTATCACCAGAAGACCAACCAGAATTTACAGAAAATGCCCAAAAACTGAGCCAAGAATTGCAACAATTGGATGTTTGGATTACTCAACAAATTAAGACGATTCCACCAGATAAGCGTAAGTTAGTTACCAGTCATGATGCTTTTCAATATTATGGTCGTGGGTATGGATTAGAGATTTTTGGGACTTTAATTGGCATTAGTACCGAAGAACAACCCAGCGCCCAAACTGTCAAACAATTAGTGGATTCTTTGAAAAAGTCAAATGTACCAGCGATTTTTGCCGAAACCACAATTAATCCAGCTTTAATTAAAACTGTGGCACAGGAAGCGGGAGTTAAGTTAGCACCAAATCAACTTTATTCTGATTCTATCGGTGCAGTTGGTAGCGATGGAGACACCTACATTAAAATGATGGTTGCTAATACTAAGGCGATCGTCGAAGCTTTAGGCGGCAAGTATACACCATTTCAACCAAATCAAAAAACTCAGTCTAACTAAGCGATCGCCTAGTATGGCTTAGTCGTATTGCTACAGGTACAATGTTCTAAGTTATTTCTAATTTCAAATCATCCCCGCTGAAAATTCCTCCTACTTCCCGCATCCCCGCCTCCAAAGTACCAACCTTTATGAAGAAAATTGCTTAGTTTAAGTAACAAAATTTCCTGAATAGATTACAGAAAGTTCCTTGAAAGTATACCTGTTGTAACTTGCGAGGAAAGATTCAACCATAGCCGGAATTTTTGCTGTATTATTTCTAATAATTGGGTTAACTGTACAAAGAATCAGTTGGTAAACAGCTGATTCTTAAACTAATATTAAAAAAATCAACAGAATATCTCATGGAAAGCAGAAAACGGCCTATTGGTGTAGATTTATTTGCTGGTGCGGGTGGGATGACACTTGGTTTTGAACAAGCAGGATTCGACGTACTAGCTGCTGTAGAGATAGATCCAATTCATTGCGCCACCCACGAATATAACTTTCCGCTTTGGACTACTTTATGTCGTGATATTAACAAAACATCTGGCAGAGAAATTAGAGAACGATCGCAAATAGGCGATCGAGAAATTGACGTAGTATTTGGTGGTTCTCCTTGCCAAGGATTTTCGTTAATTGGCAAACGAGAATTAGGAGATCCGCGCAATACTTTGTTAAAACAATTTGTCAGAATAGTATTAGAACTAAAACCGAAATATTTCGTCCTCGAAAATGTCCGGGGATTGACCATTGGAAAACATCAAGAATTCCTGGGAGAAATTATTCAAGAATTTCAAGCAAACGGCTATAAATTAACAGAAGATTACCAAATTCTTAATGCGGCTCATTATGGAGTACCACAAGCGCGATCGCGAATATTTTTGTTAGGCTGTCGCCAAGATTTACCCTTACCAAAATATCCCGAACCCATCACCGCGACTAACTCCAAACGAGCCGGAAAAACTAAACAAACTACCACTTCAACATTACCTTTAGTTCCTACAGTTTGGCAAGCGATCGGAGATTTACCCGAAGTCCAAAATCACCAAGAATTATTCACAAAAGATTGGGTAATTGCCAAATACGGAATTCCCAGCGAATACGCAGCTAAACTTCGCAACTTAACAGAAGAAGAAAATAATTACAGCTATCCAAGAGAACTGGATTACACAATTATTACTGCTAGTTTGCGTACCAAACATTCCGAAGCAGCAATGCAAAGATTTGAACAAACAAGTCATGGCAAAATTGAACCAGTAAGCCGTTTTTATAAACTGCATCCCGAAGGAATTTGTAACACATTAAGAGCCGGAACAGCGAGTAATCAAGGTGCTTTTACATCCCCCCGACCGATTCACCCATTTACTCCGAGATGTATTACAGTCAGAGAAGCAGCAAGATTACATTCTTATCCCGATTGGTTCCGATTTCACTCCACAAAATGGCATGGTTTCCGACAAGTAGGGAATTCCGTACCACCTTTATTAGCAAAAGCGATCGCATCTGAAGTTATAAAAGCTTTAGGAGTACAACCAATTAAACCCATAGAAATCATCCCATTAGGAGATGAAAAATTACTAGAATTAACCATGACCCAAGCTGCCGGAAAATATCTAGTTGACCCCCAAATTATCGAACCCAGAAAACGAGATTACAAAAAACTACAAACCGCCGTCTAAGTCCGTTGTCGGCACTTCAGTACCCATCGCGAACAGAGCGCCGACAACGAACAGATTATTTTTCCCTGTTCCCTGATTTTGTGATATTAAAATAACGAAAGATAGTTAGGGAAAAAACCGAGATGGCGAGAGTTGAACCAGAAATTGACATTGCGCCATTTATTGACCATGCACTGCTAAATCCCACCGCTACCCCAGAACAAGTACAACAGTGGTGTGAAGAAGCAGAAAGATATCACTTCGCAGCAGTTTGCGTTTATCCTACTCATGTAAGATTAGCAGCGGAATTACTCCAGAACAAAGCGCCCAAAGTTTGTACAGTCATTGGATTTCCTTCAGGTGCTACCACCTCTGCCGTCAAACTTTATGAAGCCCAAGAAGCAGTAGAAAATGGATGCACCGAGTTAGATGTAGTAATTAATCTTGGCTGGCTAAAAAGTGGAAAAACCGAGGCAGTACACCGAGAAATTGCCGAAATTTGCGAAGAGACAGGTCAAGCAGTCAAAGTAATTTTAGAAACCGCCCTATTGACAGATGCCGAAAAACGACTATCGGCAGAGGTATGTATGGATGCAGGGGCAGCATACTTAAAAACAAGTACAGGATGGTACACTGGTGCCACAGTTGCCGATGTCAGACTGCTAAAAGAAATCACTAAAGGTAGTGTCGGCATTAAAGCATCAGGGGGCATTCGGACTTTAGAACAAGCAGTTGACCTAATTATTGCCGGAGCAACTCGCTTGGGTACTTCTCGCGGTGTCGATTTGCTTCGACAACGCGATAACCTGGAAGAAGAGACAGAGGAGTAGGGCAGAGGGGCAGGGGAGCAGGGGGGCAGGGGAGCAGGGGGGCAGGGGAGCAGGGGAGCAGAGGAGAGAAAAACTCAAAACTCCCCCCACCTTCCCACCTTCCCACCTTCCCACCTCCCCAATCCCCAGTCCCCAATCCCCAGTCCCCAATCCCCAGTCCCCAATCCCCAATCCCTAGTCCCTAGCAATGAGTAGAACCTATAAAGCAACTGGTATAAATCTGAAAAGTATGCCTTTGGGTGAGACGGACCGCTTGTTAACGATTTTGACAAGGGAGTTTGGCTTAATTCAGGCAGTAGCACCTGGGGCGCGGAAGCATCACTCAAAGTTAGGTGGGCGGAGTGAGTTATTTGTGGTGAATGAACTACTGATTGCTTCGGGGCGATCGCTAGATAAAATAACTCAAGCTGAAACTGTGCAAACCTATCCTAAACTAGGTGATAATCTGCTCAAACTTACAGCTAGTCAATACCTAGCAGAACTAATCCTTTGTCACGCCTTGAGCGAACAACCCCAGGAAGAACTGTTTTGTTTATTGACAGAACACCTGAGACGGATTGAGCAAATTCCCAAACTGACTGTAAATCGGTCTTTAGTGGTTTTAGCTTATCTGACTCATGCGGTGTTTCACACTTTAGCTCTCGCCGGAATTGCCCCTCAACTACGCCTTTGTTGTCTGACTCAACAACCGCTGACACCAGACTGGCAAACTCCAGAATGGCGAGTTGGTTTTAGTAACGCAGCTGGAGGTGTTGTCAACTTACTAGCATTAGCTCAGTTAAGAACAGAAGGCAGAGGGACTAACAAAGTAGGGGAACAGCGGGGAAATTACCGAATATCTAAAACTGTGATTCAACAAAAGGAGATTCCTAAATTAGATGCTCAACTTTCAGCTACCGAATTGTCACTATTTCAGCAATTAGCAAATCCTGAATTACCGCTAGTTGCCGAAAATGCAGGTGACGGTTTTTTTCAACAACCTAACTGGCTATCTATAGAAAAAGTTTTACGCCAGTACAGCCAATATCATTTTGGACGGCTGATTCGCTCAGCTGTTTTAATGGATACTTATTTAACTTCCCTGTCCACTTCCTCTTGATAAATCATGGAATGGTCTGATTCTGATAACAAAACAATAATAATGTCAACTCACGCTACTTTGTCCCAGGCTAAACCGAAACAGGTAAAGGTGGAACCGCAGAATGGAAACGGGAAACCCAAGAATGGGAAAGAAGAAACACAGATGCAAACTAAGGGAGACTTAAAAAACTTCTTAGCGTCGGAAAGTTTTATTCCCGCTTCTGGGAAATCCTTAAATTCTCAGCAGCAAAATGTGGTTCCGGGAAATAATGGCTTGATTCCGTCAACTTCTCCGAGTAATGGTTCGGCGGTGACTGAGGCTAAAGTTGCGCCAAAAACTAACGAAATAGAGCAAGAGGAAGAATCATCTGTTGGTTTTATTCCAGTTCTGAAAAATCGGAATTTTCTGGCGCTTTGGAGTGGTCAAGTTTTTTCCCAACTGGCGGATAAGGTTTATTTGGTGCTGATGATTGCGCTGATAGATACTCAATTTCAAGTTGGGAGTCAGACAATCAGTACTTGGGTATCAGCGATTATGATGGCGTTTACGATTCCCGCGATGTTGTTTGGTTCTTTTGCGGGTGTGTTTGTCGATCGCTGGTCGAAGCGTACAGTATTAGTATGGACGAATCTGTTTCGCGGTTTCTTGGTGCTGAGTATACCGACTTTGCTGTGGTTCTCTCAAGATTGGATATCATTGGCTAGTTTGCCAGCAGGTTTTTGTATTTTATTAGTAGTAACTTTCCTGGTTTCGACGCTGACGCAGTTTTTTGCTCCCGCAGAACAAGCGGCGATTCCGATGATTGTCGAACGTCGCCATTTGCTATCAGCGAACTCGCTTTACACAACGACAATGATGGCGCTGGTGGTAATTGGTTTTGCGGTGGGGGAACCACTGTTAGCTTTGGCTGATAGTTTGTGGTTAAACTTGGGCGGCGAGGGAAATATTGGTAAAGAGTTTTTGGTTGGTGGGTCTTATGCGATCGCAGGTTTACTGCTAATCTTGCTAAAAACCCACGAAAAAGTCAACCCGCAAGACCACGAAGCACCCCACGTTCTGGCGGATTTACGAGAAGCATGGCGTTATCTGAGTCATGAAAAGCGGGTGCGGAGTGCGCTTTTACAATTAATTATCTTATTTTCTGTCTTTGCTGCTCTTTCAGTTTTAGCAGTGCGCCTTGCAGAATTAATTCCCGGTTTAAAACCTTCTCAGTTTGGCTTTTTAATGTCGGCTGGCGGAGTTGGGATTGGAATAGGCTCGGCATTTTTAGGGAATTTCGGTCAACGATTATCCCACACTTGGTTGAGTTTATGCGGTTCTTTAGGAGTTGCAGCGGCTTTAATTGGTTTAGCTTTACTGCCCCATCATTTGTGGCTGGTGCTATTACTAGTGATGATACTGGGAACCTTTGGCTCTTTAGTAGCTGTACCAATGCAAACTACGATTCAACGGGAAACTCCCTCAGAAATGCGTGGTAAGGTGTTTGGGTTGCAGAATAATGCGATTAATATTGCCATGAGTTTACCTTTGGCTTTGGCTGGTGTGGCAGAAACGTTTTTTGGCTTAAACGCAGTTTTTCTAACTTTAGCTGCCGCTGCGATCGCAGGAGGGCTATTTACCTGGTATAGTTGCAACACTAGCTCTCACACAAACACACAATTTAACCAAGACTGCTAACAAAGTCTTATGGTAATCGGTAATTGGTTTTTCCAACTACCAACCATTGGTGTTAGGTGTTAGGTGTTAGGTGTTAGGGAAAAAGAAGTTCCCCAACTCCCAGCCCCCAGCCCCTATCCCCTTAAATAAGGCGTAGTTAGCTACTGGCAATTAGCAGTTGGCAAAACCTGAATGAGTCAGCTTCACATCGCTTGGCTGGGAAAAAAAACCCCTTTTTGCGGCAATGTCACCTACAGTCGGGAAATTACTAATGCTTTAATGGGTAGACATAAGATTAGTTTTCTCCACTTTGCAGGAGAAGAATCCGACTCAGACAAATGGCCTCAATATAAAGAAGTTTCCCTGCCCTTTTTATACAAGTCCCAGGTTTACACTATCCCCACATTACAATCAAGAAAAATTTTGATTGAATCGCTGCGGGATTTGCGACCAGACATCGTACACGCATCTCTTACCCTGTCTCCTTTAGATTTTGTACTTCCAGAAATCTGTCAGGAGCTAAATCTGCCCCTAGTGGCAACTTTCCATACTCCTTATGCTCGCAAAGGAGCCAAACTTAAATCGGGAACGCAATATCTGGCTTATCAACTATATTCACCTTTTTTAGCAAATTACGATCGGGTAATTGTCTTTTCCGAGATCCAACGGGAGCTACTCGCCCGAATGGGTGTTTCCCCCTTACAGGTAGCTGTAATTCCCAACGGTGTAGATGAGCAGAAGTATTGTCCCGGAACTTCTAACCTGAAATCTCAGTTTAATGCTAAACGTATTTTTGTTTATCAAGGTCGAATTGCCCCAGAAAAAAATGTCGAAGCTTTACTTAGGGCTTGGCAAAAAGCCAACATGGGGCCAGATTGCAAATTACTGATTGTCGGCGATGGGCCTTTAAAAACATCTTTAGAGCCATTTTATGATTCTGAATCTGGGATTATTTGGTTAGGATTTGTGGCTGATGAACAGCGGCGAATTGAGATTTTGCGAGGCTCAGATGTATTTATTCTCCCTTCTTTAGCTGAAGGTCTTTCTTTGTCTTTGTTGGAAGCAATGGCTTGTGGTGTAGCTTGTATCGCTACTGATGTCGGCGCAGATGGCGAAGTTTTAGAAGGTGGCGCTGGCATTGTTGTTAACCCTCAACGAGTGAAAACAGAGTTACAAACTTTGTTACCTCTGTTGCGCGACCACAAAGATTTCACTTCTACTTTAGGTCGCAATGCCAGGGCCAGAATTGTCGAAAGATACACTCTCAGCCGCAACATCGTTCAATTGGAAGAACTTTATCAGGAAGTCCTAGAAAAACCAATTTTTCCGCCGATGAAGCGCCGTGCTTGAGGGAATGGAGAGGTGGGGAGATGGGGAGATGGGGGGATGGGGAGATGGAAACAAATACTCCCCCTACCTCCCTACCTCCCTACCTCCCTACTTGGCTTGGGTTTTTTCAGCAACGGGGGTATTTTGGGCAGTTTTGCCGTTTTTGTGTCCGGTGTGACCGTTGTTACGGCGGGGTTGAATTACGCCGTAGCCGCCGTGATTGCGTTCGTAGATGACGTTGATTTCGCCTGTTTCGGCGTTGCAGAACATATAGAAGTCGTGATCTACTAGCTGCAATTGTTCTAAGGCTTCGTCAATGGTCATGGGAGGCATGGCGAAATATTTGGTTCGCACTACTTCGCCTGGTAGTTCGGGTGTGCGATCGCCAATTAAATCTGGTGTGACTGGCTGTTGTTCTACAACTTCAACAGTTTTAGATTGAACTTTCTTATCTAGGCGTTTCTCTTTGTATTTCCGTAGTTTACGGGCTATTTTATCTGCGACTAAATCAATGCTTGCATATAAGCTTTCACTACCTTCTTCTGCACGAATTACTGTACCGTTGGCATAAACTGTAACTTCAGCAATCTGCCTTTCGTTAATCCGAGGATTGCGGGCTACTGAAAGATGTACGTCAATCTCATTTGTTACGTTTAGATAATGACTTGTGGCTTTTTCCAATTTTTGATGTACATACTCACGAATTGCATCTGTGATTTCAATGTTTTTGCCGTGAATAACAAGCTTCATATCACATTCTCCCGCTTAATTCTTAATGCTGTACAGGCTTACCTTTCGCCTGCATCTATCTGTGGTTAGAAGGAAAGTTGGTCAGAGATTCCTACTTTCCCAATGGAAACTTTTTATCTGTTTTTAGGTGCGGAAATGCTGATATCTGTTAATTAGTTATCAGCTGAATAAATTTCCGAATTTTTCGGACTGACTCTCCTAAAAATCTACTTTTGGTATATAAAGCGCCTAAAATCTCTGCTACACGGCGCTATCTTACCTCGCCCACTTTGAGACTCAAACTTTAGCGTACCAACTTTTCAACTTAGCCGATCTCTTCTCTATGGGCATTTTTCCTTTAAATAGGCTTCCTCCTATTTCCTAAAAGTCCTTATATATAAAACAGTAGCATTTTGTATTCTGGAGTACATCTGTATTTGCCTAGTCTTTAAAATCTTTTGCATCTGTTGACAATTCTTGATTTAATTGTCAGACTTTTTTGGAAATTTGGTTCAATTTAGTCTTGATTTTGGTGATGATTTTGAGTAATAATGATATACCACTTTTGGGTATTGAGGCAAAACCGCGGCTCTGTTGGCTGTGGAATCAGGGAGTAGTGGACTACCAGGTAGCCTGGGAGTGGCAGCGATCGCTAGTTGCAGAACGGCGGGAAAAAGCCAATTTAGAAGATTTATTGATTTTGTTGGAGCATTCCTCAGTTTATACTTTGGGGACGGGGGCAAATCCAGAGTTTGTTAAATTTAACCTTGACAAGAGCGATTATTCAGTGTACCGCACTGAGCGTGGCGGTGAGGTAACGTATCATTGTCCAGGTCAGTTGGTGGGTTATCCGATTTTGAATTTGCGACATTATCGCCAAGATTTACATTGGTATTTGCGCCAGTTGGAGGAAGTGTTAATTCGGGTGTTGGCGAGTTATGATTTGCCAGGGGAAAGAGTTCCGGGTTATACAGGAGTTTGGTTGTCTGGGCGGAAGGTGGGGGCGATCGGTGTTAAAGTAAGTCGTTGGATTACAATGCACGGTTTTGCTTTGAATGTTTGTCCTGATTTGAGTGGTTTTAAACGGATTGTTCCTTGTGGAATTGCGGATAAACCTGTGGGCAGTTTAGCGGAATTTATTCCTGATATTACTGTAGAAGAGGTGCGGGGAAAAGTGGCGATCGCTTTTGCAGAAGTTTTTGGAGTTAAGCTAGTGGAAGCGAAAGTTAACTCTCTTTTCTTATGATTGGTAAATCCAAATTTAAGGATTTAATTTCCGGTAGTTTTATTCTGGTAACTATTCTGATTACCTTACTTACCATTACCGGGCATTTGGGCAAGTTTAATTATATTTTAGATATGACTGCTCATTTTAAGGTGCAATATCTAATCGTCGGATTTTGCCCATTTTTCTTTTTTTTGTTAACGCGGAACAAACTTTGGTGGATTATTAGCCTGAGTTGTATTTTCCTGAATTTAATGGAAGTTGTTCCTTGGTATTTGCCGCCAGCTGCGATCGCCCAAGAAACCAAAAGTGGACAATTAAGAGTCTTAATATCCAATGTCTTATTTAAGAATAAGAATTACGCAGCAGTCATCTCTTTAGTTAGAAAAGAAAACCCGGATGTTGCTGTTTTTGTGGAAGTTGGTAAAGTTTGGAATCAGGAATTAACAGTTTTAAAAGATCTACTTCCTTATCATGTAGTTTCTCAAGATTCTCCGAGGTTTGGTATTACTCTTTATAGTAAATTACCTTTGGAAAATGTGTCAATAGAAGAGTTTCAAGGTTCGAGAAAAACTATAGTTGCTGCTATTAAATTTCAGGGTAAAGAGATAACAGTTATCGGAACTCATCCAAGTTACCCGATTAGAAAATCGGGTTTTTTGCAAAGGAATTTACAATTAGAGGCAATGGCTGATTACTTGAAAAAAAATAAAAATCCCGTGATATTAATGGGCGATTTTAATATTACTATGTGGTCGCCAATTTATCAGCGATTTATTCAGGAAACGCAGTTAGAAAATGCCCGGTTTGGTTTTGGTGTACAACCGACATGGCCTAGTTCTTTGCCTTTATTAGCTATTCCTATAGATCATTGTTTAGTGAGTGGAAATATTCAAGTAATTAAATCTCGAATTGGTAGAGATGTAGGTTCGGATCATTTGCCAATTATTACTGATTTGGCGATCGGGGATTAGGGACTGGGGACTGGGGGACTGGGGGACAAGGGGACAAGGGGACAAGGGGACAAGGGGAAATTAATTAACTCGAAACTTTCCCAGTTCCTAGTCCCTATTAACTCCAATCCCACATTAAAGCTTCATTTTCTAAGGGATCGGTGACTGTGCGACCGATCGCATCAATTTCGGCTAAATCTTCGGGGGAAAGTTTGACTTGGGCGGCGATCGCATTTTCTTCGATTTGTTTAGCGTGACGTGCTCCAGTGATGGCATTTGTTTGGGTAATTTCTATGTCAGATGAACCTAGCTTTCTTTTTTCCATGATTATCTCCAATTTTATCTAATTATGCCTAATTTTATTATTTAATGTTCTTGCTGTCTGACAAATAACTAAAAAGCGTAGAATAGCCTTAGCTGCAATGGTAAAAAATCTCAATGGAATTAACAAGAATTAATTATGCCTTGAAAGAATGGGCGGTTGCTGTTGATGCTTTGTCAGCGGGAAAAACTATTTTATTGCTTCGCAAAGGTGGAATTCGGGAAGAGGGAAATCATTTTAAAGTTGCTCATAATGAGGTGTTGCTTTACCCGACTTTTGAACACCAAAAACCTGATTTATTAAAGCCGGAATATGCCGATCGAGTAACACCAGTAACATCAGGTTGGCATCCAGAAACTATTCGGATTGGGGCTTGGGCAAAAATTACTGATATTTTAATGGTAAGTTTTGAACCGAGTATTAAGGCGTTGTTGCCGTTCCATGTTTGGAATGAGAAATTTGTGAGCGATCGCTTAAAATGGAAGCCACTTCAGCCAATTTATCTTTTATTTCTACGTACTTACAAACTCAGTGAACCCCAAGAAATACCTTACCGTGCAGAATACGGTGGTTGCAAATCTTGGATTGAGCTTCAAGAAGATATTTCTGTTGCAAACACTACACCAGTCTTAACTGATACTGAATACAATAAACTCACCAGTGTAATTCGCAACTCGATCGCCAATCCGTCAGCATCTAATTTACAGAATCAATCGGAAATTTAATTATTTCTTTCGATGGATATTGGCAGATAAGTAAAGTTACCCTAATGGGTGATGCTGTACAAAGCAAACTTCTGCCAAGATATTGACAAATTACACAAGATAAGGTAGGTTAGCTGGAACCAGAAGCTTAGGAGCGCATCCTCACACAGCCTGCTTACAGCTTCACCTCCCACCCTTGAAAATAAAGGAGATTATTATGGCTGGACAGATGTGCTGGTTGCCTGGTATTGGCACAGGTGGCAATAAAATTTTACATTTACGGACATCATCTAACGAAAATTGGCGACCTTACACAGCTTTTCCCCAATTTTCTGTTCCTGACTATCGCGAACCTGGGGGTTCTAAAGGTTGGGCGACATATCAGAAATTATTCCGAGCAGGTTGGATTTTGGTACCTACTGCTGAAGCTAAGAAAGTTATGTTTGTCGATCCTAATGCGGAGGTTGCCTAAACCTGAATTTTTCTCAGAAGATTTCAGAATTTAGGCAGAAGGCAAAAGTAATTAAGAGGAGGTTTTTTCTTTTGCCTTTTTACACGGCTTAATTTTGGCAATTATTAATGCAGACAAAATTTAGCCACAATTTAAAAGTGATTTGTTTTTAAGCTGTTACGCATTTAAAAGTCATATTGTAGGGTGCGTCAGATTTAGATATTTTCCTTTCTACATAGGCTTTACCGTCTGACGCACCCCATTCGTTAATAAGTGATTTAAATGCGTAATAGCTTACTTTTTCTTTAACCCTTTGGATTGAAGAAATTGTTGTACAACTTGTTTAACATCGCTACCTTCTCCTTCAACTTGAAAGTTTAAACGCCGCATTTCTGCTTCGGAAATTTTGCCACTTAGCTGTTGAAATACTTCTCGTAATTCGGGATGTTTTTGTAGAGTTTGTTGGCGAATTATCGGTACAGCTTGGTATGGGGGAAAGAAAAGGCGATCGTCCTGTAAAACAGCTAAGTCGAAACGTCCAATTTGTCCATCGGTGGAATTCCCAGCAATTAAATCTACTTTTTTGTCTTTTAAAGCGGTATATATTAGACGCGAATCGATAACTTTTGGTGGTTCAGCAAAACTTAAATTATAAGTTTTTGCTAATCCGGTAAATCCATCTTTGCGATCGAGAAATTCATCAGCGAATCCCGCCCGCCACAGGGGGGTTTTGGGAGCAATTTGGGAAATAGTTTGCACTCTCATTTTTCTAGCATCTTCGCCACGAATCACCAGAGCGAAAGTGTTACTAAATCCTAAAGGAGGCATCACTTCTAAGTTAAAGTTCTGGTCATATTTCTGTTTAACTAGCTGGTAAACTTCTTCGGGGTTACTAATCGGTTCATTTTTCAAAATGGCGGAGAAAGCTGTACCACTGTACTCTACATAAGCGTCAATTTCGCCATTAGTTAAAGCGTTGTGTGCAACGAAAGTATCACCTAGATTTAGTTTCCGTTCAACTTTTAAATCTGTGTTAGCTTCGATATGTTGAGCAAGAAGTTCTCCCAAAATTAACTGTTCGGTAGAATTTTTCGAGCCAATGGCTATTAAGTTGTCTGGTTTGACGCTACAGCTAGCGATTAACATTGCTAAACTAAAGCCCAGCACGCAAAGTAGTATGAAGTCTCGCTTTTTCATATCGATTTTTGTGTTTTGACCTTAGATGGTAGATGGTTTGCGATCGATCCCAAGCTTAAATTTATCACTAATCGGATTTTGATTGATTAAAAAAAGGTAAGCATTGTAAGAATTCCTTAACTTCTTTTTGTTCAGATTTGGGAAACTCGGAAGGAGTATCTATTAACAACATTTTTCCTGATTCCATTAAGCCAATTCTCGAAGCTAATAAAAAAGCTTCTTGAATGTCGTGAGTGACAAAAACCACAGTTTTACCTAATTGTTTTTGTAGCTGAAGAAACTCTTTTTGAATTTCAATTCTAGTAATGGGATCGAGTGCGCCGAAAGGTTCATCCATTAATAATAATGGCGGGTCAGCGGCGAGGGCACGGGCAACCCCAACTCGCTGACGTTGACCACCGGATAATTCGTTAGGGTATCTGTCGGCAAATTGTTTGGGGTTGAGTCCGACTAGTTGTAAAAGTCGATCTACTCTTTGGGAAATGCGATCGCGTTTCCACCCCTCCAAACTAGGAACTAATCCCACATTTTGAGCAATAGTAAAATGAGGAAATAAACCAGTTTCTTGAATTACATAACCAATAGATCGCCGCAATTTAATCGGGTTCCATTCATTAGTAGAAATTCCTTCTACCCGTACTTCTCCACTACTAGGAGTCAGCAACCGATTAATTAATTTCATAGTTGTAGTTTTCCCACAACCGCTGCGTCCCAGTAATATCAAAATTTCGCCCCGTTCCACTGTGAAATTGAGATTAGATACTAAAGGTCGATCGTTAAGTAAGTAACTAACGTTGTGAAATTCAACAGCAATTTCGTTATCTTGTACCATGAGAGATGCTCAATTTAAGGAATAATTTTAGTATATTTGAAATGTCCCGCAGAAGGAACTTTCTTTAAGACGTGAGGATATGTGAAAATTTAAGGTTGCCACTCAAGGTGAGATTGTTTTGCTAATAAATCTGCACGCCTGTTTCCCAATCTACCCATTGTTTACGAAGTAATGCCCGATAAACAATGGCATTATCTGGTAATGGTTCAAACTCCGATCCCCCATCATAAAATTGTTCGGTCATGCTTAGTTAAACCACTGTAGCCAATGAATTAATCTTGCAGAAGACACTTCATAATCTACAGCATAATCATCACCTTTTTGATGATAAATATGAGCTTTTTTATCAGAATTTGCGGGACAGAATAAGTGAATAGCACAATCTTTATCTCGGTTTGACCAATCGAGAGTAATTCCGCCGAATTCATCTGTAGAAACCCAAGCTTTAGGGAAACTATTACCCATAATTTCGTATGTCTCTAAAACTAAGTTCATAACTGTCTTAAAAGCGTAGTCTGTTGGCTGCAAAACACCATAATCATCTTCTGCTTCTAAATCTAAAAGTTCCAAAATTCTTTTCACAGTAATAGTAAAGTTTGAAAAATCACTGTGACTACTGCTATCAGAAAGTATATCCTTGGATAAAGCCATAGAAATACCTGAACTATTACAAATAACAGGGTAACACAGACAAAACTAGTTACAAATTGCCACTATACACTTAAAATTAACGAGGGGAATCACAGTTTTAGATAATAATGCCTCGTACTCCTACTTTAACTTTCGATCGCGGCACCTTAATCCTACATCCACCACCAAGAGGCAAAAGCTGGGTGGAATTTGCTACTTGGGATGACAGAGTAGAAAAATTTCGCATTCCGGCTATTCATTACCGTCCTTTGGTAGAAGCTTTGCAAGCAGAAGGAATTAACTTTATTGATGAGGCAAAAGAATTTATACCTTTGCAATTAGTTCCGAGTTTAGAAATGGAACCTTACCCTCATCAAAGTGAAGCTTTGGAGGCGTGGAAATTAGCAGGAAGAATGGGAGTTGTTGTGCTTCCAACTGCTGCGGGAAAAACTTATTTGGCGCAATTAGCAATGCAAGCTACGCCTCGGAGCACGTTAATTTTAGTGCCAACTTTGGATTTAATGCACCAATGGTATGCACATTTAGTGGCGGCTTTTCCTGATGCGGAAGTTGGTTTGTTGGGAGGTGGATCGAGGGATAAAAGTCAAATTCTTGTTGCTACTTATGATAGTGCGGCTATTAATGCGGAAAGTTTAGGAAATCGCTATGCTTTGTTAATTTTTGATGAATGCCATCATTTACCTACGGAGTTTTATCGGGTGATTGCGGAATTTGCGATCGCACCCTACCGTTTAGGACTTTCCGCAACTCCCGAAAGAACCGATGGCAAACATAAGGAATTAGATACTTTAATTGGCACAGAAATTTACCGGAAAACACCCGAAGAATTAGCGGGGAAAGCTTTAGCCGATCATCAAATTATTCCGATTAAAGTTAAGTTATCTCAACAAGAAAGGGAAAGATATAATGAATTAATGAAAGTTCGCAATGACTTTTTGAAAGCCGAAAAAATTCAATTGGGAAGTCTGGAAGGTTGGCAAAGATTTGTGATGGTGAGTGCGCGATCGCCAGCCGGAAGACGTGCTATGCTAGCCCATAGAGAAGCCAGGGAAATTGCTGTGGGAACTGACGGGAAAATTCGCGTTTTAGCTGATTTATTAGCTGAACATTTTCCCGAAAGAACGTTGATATTTACGACAGATAACGCCACAGTTTATCGCATTTCTCAAGAGTTTTTAATCCCAGCAATTACTTATCAAACTCCTGTGAAGGAAAGACACGAAATTTTAACTCGGTTTAAGCAGGGAGAATATAAAAGTTTAGTTGCTTCTCACGTTTTAAATGAGGGGGTTGATGTGCCAGCTGCTAGTATTGCAATTATCCTTTCTGGTACTGCTTCGCCAAGGGAATATATTCAAAGATTGGGGCGAATTTTGCGTAAGGGTGGTGATAATAATAAGCGGGCAATTTTGTATGAGGTGGTGACGGAAGATACGAGTGAGGAAAGGGTTTCGCAGCGGAGAAAGGGAGAGGAATTTGAACCGCATAGACGCGAAGGACGCAAAGAAAGAGAAGAAGAGAGTAAGTTTGTTCAGTTGGAACTTTTGCCTTCTGAACCTGTTTATAAGGTTGCTGAGTCGGCGGAGGTTGGGGTTGATGATTCGGTTAAGAATCAGGGAAAATCAGAGATAAGTTATTCTAAGGAAAGTCGAAAGTCTAAGAAGAAAAATGTTACCAAGCGAGTTGCTGATTCATCGCCAAAGTGGGGAGTCGATAATCCCGAAACGTCTGAAGATTGATGACAGGAATTTGGAGATTGCGACGGATTTAATTAGTTGTTTTGAGGAGAATGTCGGGAAAACTCAAGGAAATTTGGATAAGCAGCTTTTGGAGTTGGAAGGTGATAGTCCAGATTATCGTTTAAAGCGGGGTTTTGCTCATTTGTTGAAGAGTAGTTTCGCTACTTTTGAAATTGTTAGTCCTCTGGAACCGCAGGAATTACGTCAGCGAGTTTTTACTTTATCTGCACAATCAATTCCTAATCCTTTGGCATCTCAAAGGGTGTTGAATAATTTAGCCGATCGACTAACTCAGGAGTTAAATAAAGAGGTTACTTCTCAACAAATTCGCACTGGTTTATATGCAGATTTACAGGAAAATCGCATTTTGACTCAGTTCGATCCTCCTGCACCAGAAGATATTATCCATCGTTATAATATTTCGCAAGTTCAAGGAGTTTTTTATCGTGCTAGTCAGATTATAATTAATGCTCATCGTAATGTTCCGGGTGAGTATAAATTGCTGTTTCGCTATCTGAAATTGTTTCAATTAATGGCTTATATTGAAGGGGATGCCGATCACGGTTTTACTATTACTATTGATGGGCCAACTAGTTTATTTAAAGCTAGCACGAGATATGGATTGGCGATCGCTAAATTAATCCCCGCACTTTTGCACGTCACTAAATGGAGTCTCAGCGCCACTTTACAAACAAAAGATATCTACAGCGGAAAGCAAAAAACTGGCAGATTTACCCTCAATTCTGATTGCGGTTTAGTCACTCATTATCCCCCCGGAAAACCTTACGATAGTATGTTAGAAGCTGGATTTGCTAATCGTTGGGATTCCCTAAAAACTGATTGGGTTTTAGAACGAGAAGTTGACTTAATTCCGATTCCCGGAAGTGTCATGATTCCCGATTTTCGCTTAGTTCATCCCGATGGTAGAACTTATTTATTAGAAATAGTTGGTTACTGGCGACCTGAATATTTACAAAAGAAATTTGCTCAAGCAAGAAAAGCAGAATGTGACAATTTAATTTTGGCAGTTTCGGAAAGATTGAATTTAGAAAAAGCTGGGGTTAAAGTCAGTAACACTCCTGCCAAAATTGTCTGGTTTAAAGATAAACTTTCCCCCAAAGCAGTGTTAGAAGTTCTAGAATAAATTGCATAAAGCAAATATTTGGAGGTGGCAATGTCTGTGCAATTATTGAGACGCAAATTTACAGTAACGCAGTATCATAAAATGATTGAAGCTGGTATTTTGAAAGAAGATGAACGAATAGAATTGATTAGAGGAGAAATTATCGAAATAAACCCAGTTAGTAGCAGACACGCTGCTTGTGTTTCTCGTCTTACCCAATTGTTTTTGTTCCGTTTGTCACAATCAGTAATTGTTAGCTGTCAAAATCCAGTAGAATTAGATGATTCTGAACTTCTACCAGATATATCATTATTGCGTCGAAAAGCTGATTTTTATGAATCAGGACATCCACAACCACAGGATATCTTGTTATTAGTGGAAGTGGCAGATACGACGGTGGAAAGCGACAGAGAAATCAAAATCCCTCTCTATGCCGAAAACGGTATTATTGAAGTTTGGTTGATAGATATTAACGAACAATCTATTGAAGTTTATCGACAACCTTCACCAAAAGGTTATCAGAATATACAAAAATTTATGCGGGGAGAAAATTTATCTATTCTCGCTTTTTCGGAAATTATTATCAGTGTAGATGAAGTGTTGGGATAAAGTAAATAATGTAGAGACGTTGTATACAACGTCTCTACATTATTTACTTTATTGTGTTCCGAATCAGAGATTACAAACCTATTGAAGCCGCAGGGCGACAGGTGGCAGGGTAGAATATAAAAAAAATTTATTCCGTTTCAAAATAAACTAATTTAAGTAGTAACACCGATGCGAAAAGAAATAAAAAAATCAAATAATAATAAAGTGCAGATAGTAATAAATAACCTTTTTTATTGCTGTTTGTCGGTGGAACTGCCAAACCGATAGAAGAATTTATTTATAAATATCTGCTAAAAATTATCACTAATACCAAATAGCCAAATATGGGAAATTTAACTTCAACTTTTGAGGAGTTAATCACAGAAATTGCTGCAATTAATCAAGCTTGGAAAGTATCAAAGGAACTTTCTCCTAATTTGGGTAATTCCCTAAAAGACTTAAAAAATCGCTTGCAGGTGCGGCTACTCCGCAAATATGCACCAGAGCGAGTTTATTTGGAATTAGACACAGCAACCGAAAGTGAAGAACCACTTTACAGTTTGCGACTTCGGCAACCTATAGGAAATTGCTGGAATGTTGAACATTTGCCTGTGCGGGTAGCTCAAGAAATGCTATCGGATGAAGAGTTAAAGCAGTTGATAAAAGTGTAACCAAATAAAGGAGAAAATCAGTGAACGAATTGTGGAAAGTAGTAAACCTAGTAGTGAACCAATTGTGGAGAGTAGTAAAAACAGTCATTTATGATTTTAATTACTTTTTTGGATTAAATTGGCAGAACATTATCTTTTATTTGTTAATAGTTGGGTTGTTCGTGTTTGCTGTTAGGAAAGAATGGCGTGCTACCAAGCGGTATCAAAGAAATCAAAAGTCAAAAATTAGTATAATAGATGACGCGCTTAAATATTTATCTAAAAACTTAACAAGGGTAAAAGGAATTGGAAGAGAAACAGTCAACTTAGATTTTGAGAACATTCCTAAACATATCCGCAAAGAAATATTTAACTGGGTAAGCGAACATCTAGCTGGAATTGAAAGAAACGGTACTTTTCAAGCGCAATTACAGTCCGGGCGCTTTGTGCTTGTACAGTATCCAACAATTCTGGAAAAGCCAGTTCCTCGTAGTTCTTTGCGCTTCATTCAAAGCATATTAATTGCACTTGGAGTTTTGGGAACTTTTTTCGGAATTCAAGTAGGACTTCGCAGCATTTCTTTAAGCGATATTGGGCAAAATAGTGGTCATTTACTTAAGTCAAGTGTCCAACTACTTGAAGGAATGAAAACAGCTTTTTCTACTTCATTAGTTGGATTAGGATTGTCCAGTATTTTTACATTGTTTTTAGCTTTTTGTGAACGGGAAAGACAACAGGATCGCGATCGCCTAAAAAGCCAACTAGACTCAATTACCATATTAGAAACACCGATGCGACTGTTTGAAAGAATGAATCCTGAAGCCAATTTGAAAGCTTCTCAAGCACTTGCAAATGCAGCGGAAACAATGGGAACGAAATTTGCGGAACTGATAGAAATTCAGCGCCAATTAAGTCCGAAAGCGATCGGACAAGAAGTAGGAAACGTCATCAAACCTGTGTTGCAAGAAATTCAAGTCGAACTAACAGCATTGAGAGAAATCAAGGCAGATCAAGGTCAAGAAATATTGAAAAATTTAATCGAAGAACAGAGAGAACAGTTAATTAAACCAATTATTACCGAACTAAGTAATAGTGCCAAGCTGACAAAACAAGCTTCCGAAGCTGTAATGGATCTAAAAAATGAATTAGGCAGTGTTTCTCGTAGTTTATCAGAATCTATTATTACCATTGAGCGATTTCAATCCGAAACTTTGGAGAAACTGCAACAATTTGCTACTAACTTAGAAGCAATTTTAGGCGAGTTCCGAAATGATACTAAAAACGTCATGCAACAAGTAGCAACCGAAGTTAAAACTGTTGTTAATGAAAGTATTTTAGCGATGCAAAATCAGCGAACTGCTTTTGAATCTAGCGCCGAAAAAGCAGCTGCTACTTTCGCAGGAATTCGGGAAGAATTGGAAAAATCTCTCAACACTCAGGCGGAAATTCAACAGCAGTCGATGCAACAATTTCAAAACTACATTCATGAAATTTTTGCCGAACAAAATAACAACCTGCAACAATTAGGCGAACAAAGCTCTGAAGCAATGCGCGTGCAACGTGATGCGCTGACTAAAATTGCCAAACAAACAATTAGTACATTCATCGGTATTCGTGAAGAACTAGAACAATCTCTGCAAACTCAAGCGCAAATAGAACGGGAGTTAATTCAAGAATTTCAAAACCGTTCTTTGGAAATTTTCGATCGTCAAGCTAACAATTTAAGTCAAGTTGGCAACGCCGCTTCTCAGCAAATGAATGAAGCTAAGGAAAACCTAAATTCTACTCTCAGCAATATCGATTCTGTGTTGCAAAATACCCGCTTAACAGTGCAGGGAGAGTTAGAGAATTTCCGCATAAACTATCAAGCTGCTTTGCAAGAATTCTTCAGCCAGCAAAATCAATTGTTAGAAGGAACATTAGGCGAACAACGCCAAGGATTAGCCAATGTAGTGGAAAACTTTAAGGGAGTTTTTGAAGAAGAATATCATCGACGCACAGCTTTTTTCCAAGAAATTCAAGAAACTACTAAAGTTGTCAGCAATTTAGCTAACACAATTGGATTGAGTTCAAGTGAGAGACTAGTACAACTTAAAGAGTTAGCTGAAACTATAGGTGATGAAGCGTCTCGCGTAGATAAAGCTTATCAGAATTTAACCGACAAGTTTAACCAAGCTTTAGGAAGTTGGAATAAAGAACTAGTCGATTATTTCCAGCGAAAATCTGAATTTGAAATGAATTTTTTCACCAAAGCAGATGCAGCGACGGAAAAAGTATGCCACCAATTATTACAAGCCGCTAACTATTTAGTAGCTGCTGAAAACACTCGCAAAGTTAACAATGAAGAACATTAATTATGTTTAATTTCACTGACTTACAACAACAAGATCTAGAGGAAGAAGAATCGAGCGTTTTCCTATCAATTGGCGATTTAATGTCAGGTTTACTGATGATTTTTGCCCTGCTATTCGTGACAGTTCTTGTTCAGCTAAAAGATCGAGAAGAACCACGTCGGGTTGTAATTGGTACTGTAGTTGAACAGATGAAAGGTAATAACATTAATGTGGAAGTTAACCCGGAAACTGGCGATGTCAGCATTCAGGATAAGATTCTTTTTGATGAGAATAGTGCTGAATTAAAGCCCGCAGGTAAGTTATTTCTGCAAGAATTTATTCCGGTTTACAGTCGCGTCATTTTTTCTAAAAAAGACTTTGAAAAAGAGATTGCGAGAGTGGTTATTGAAGGGCATACTAGCTCGAAAGGAGATTATAATAGCAATTTGCAATTGAGCTTATTACGATCGCTCTCTGTAGCTAAATTCATCTTCTCCAATGAACTAGATTTTTCCACAAAATCAGAATTGAGAACAAAAATTATGGCAGCAGGGCGAGGGGAAATGGAAGCTAAACAAGAACAAGATGATCCTAGCGATCGCAAAGTAATCTTCCGCTTCCAATTTCGCGGTGAAAACTTCTCAGAATGGTATCAAAAAACTGAATCTTTCCAAAAACAAAAACCATGAGACTTCATTATAATTATGTTTTAATTAACCCTACGAAAATACATTATTTAAAACTATGGAGAACGAAGGAGGACAAGTTAGCCGTAATCAAGTTGATGAAATTAAGGCGATCGCCGAACAATACGACATAGGAACTTGCTTGCAATGTGCTGCGGCAATTAAATCATACTTGAAATCTCAGCAAATTAAAGGCAGACATATCAGAGTCGAGACTCTTTCTCCAAACGGATTACAAGGAATTATTTACGATGATGACACAAACCAGCAGATTGCCACCAATGGATTCCATGAAGGAATTGCGATCGACATCGAAGGAGTGGAAAAAGTTTTTGATAACCTGTACCATGAAGGAAAGCCGATAAACGAATGGTTACAAGATTTAGTCGTTATCTCTGGCAATCAGCTTAATCTCATAAACAAAGAACAATTTTAGGAAAAAATTCCAGAAAAAGAGGTAATATGATTAGTTTTTCGGAACTTTTACCCAACATCAAAAAAAGACCGACACTTTATTTAAGTCGGTACTCAATTTTTGATTTTCAATCCTTCTATTATGGGTACGATCTCGCTAGGAATCAAATCGGATTGCCTAAACCAGAACAAGATCGAGAATTTGAAGATTTTTTGTTATGGTTACGAGAAAGATATAAAATAGAAACTACTCAATCTTGGGCAAGTCTCATCCTGTTTCATTCTGTAGATGAAAGAGATGCTCTAAATCGGTTGTTTGACTTATGGGAAAAATTTCAGAATCGCGAACAAGCTAACGATCGCCCAAGTCAACACAACGAGGTCAAAAACGAAAAGTCCCGTTAAGTGCTTCGCGCAGGGAAAAGAAAAGAGGGAAAAGGGCAAAAGGGTAAAAGTATAAAGAGGCTCTAAATCCGCGCAGCAGCACAGACAAAGCAGATGCAGCAACGGAAAAAGTTTGCCAGCAATTATTATTATAATAGCAATTTGCAATTGAGCTTATTAAGTTCCAATTTCGCGGCGAAAACTTCTCAGAATGGTATCAAAAAACAGCGCCAAAACCATGAAATTTCAGTTTAAAACCTTACATTTACCAGAATTATTTGAGTACCAGCCGACTAAATTGGCTCAACTTGTTACTCAATTAAATGAGTCAAGTAATTATTCAGAGTTACATAAGTTGGCGGAGATTTTGCCGATCGCACCCCGCACTATTGGCGAAATTATCAGCGACATTCAAAACAATCAAACTGATAGGATTAGCTTGTTAGAATGGGCTTACTGCCTTTATAATAAAGCCGAATGGGATGAACAAAATCCACAGCAAAGTCAAGAAACTTCTCAGAAAATTTGGCAAGAAGCAACCCACAGTTCTTGGTTAAAACAGATATTATTTTGGCTATTGGCGCTTAATTATGGCGATCGCAATTCTCGGAAAATTGCGCCATCTTTAGCAGATTGCTTTCCTAAATTTAAGCCTCAATTTGTGATTAGCTATCCCCTAGCCGTACAAATCCTAACTGCACTCAGTAATCAATCTTTTGACAAATTAGCTCAAATTTGTTGGCAACATTTACTCACACCAGAACAATTATTAAATCGCGCTCAATTACCCCCTAACTTTAGTGGAAATAACACAGCTTTAGACGAAATGGTTAAACTCTTTCCGATTGAAACTCCTCATGTTGAGCAACAAAATTTACTCATAAAATGTTTTGAAGAAATGTCAATTGAACAGCAGGTAAAAGCAATAGAAAATCTGTTAATGAATGTTTCAATTGAAGTCGGTAGCACTCTCTCCAAATTAGTCGAATGGCTGCGGCAAAATTATGGCCCACGCACTGCTAGTTCCCGGTGGCAGCAACTTTCAGAACAAGCAAAATTAGCTCTCCGCCAATGGATTAAAGCTGCTAGTTATCGGGATTTTGACATATTAGTAGATGTGCTATTGCAACAGTTAAATACTCAACCTCGTGAGCACAATCAACTGAAACGGCGCAGAGATTTTTGGTCTAATTATAGCGATCGTTTTGAGCGAATTCGCATCCTCTTGCCTGAAGAATCAGCTAACATACTTGGTTCTCATTTACAGCGGGATGTAGATATTTTAGTTCCTGACGGCAGCGATGCCACCGAAGTTTGTATTTTTGATTTTGGCGATTGGTTTGTCGTTGAATTTTTTCGAGGTATTGGCAGCGAAATTCGCCTGTTCGATCGCCATAAACACCCCCAAATTGAACAAATACTTTTTGCATCTCCCACCCTATCAATCAAGCAAATTCGCAGATTAGACGGCAACATCCACGATCACGTTTATCTTTGGCAAAATCACTGCGAAAAATGGTTAAGAGATTTCGGTATTCGCCCCAACTCTAAAACTAAAACATTCAAAGGTTTATCCGGCAACTGCGCTAAATATGATGAAAATAATGGACTTCCTACACCTTCAAAAGAAGATTTACAAAACCGAGAAGATCATTTAAGAAAATGGCGGTGGCAAATAAATAAACTAGAAAGCGAAGCAAAACCCGAACCAAAAAAATTCCATTCCCCCCCTTAATAAGGGGGGCTAGGGGGGATCAAATGCCACGATAAAATCAGCAAAACCCGAATCAAAAAAATTCCATTCCCCCCCTTATTAAGGGGGGCTAGGGGGGATCAAATGCCACGATAAAATCAGCAAAACCTCAACCAAAAAAATTCCTGTCCCCCCCTTATTAAGGGGGGCTAGGGGGGATTAAATACCACGATAAAATCAGCAAAACCTCAACCAAAAAAATTCCTGTCCCCCCCTTATTAAGGGGGGTTAGGGGGGATCAAATGCCATCATCAAATCACCAAAACCTCAACAACACCGAATTTCACCTACCCTACAACCGTCAACTAGTAGAAAGAGCAAAAGAACTTCGCCAAAACCCAACACCCGCAGAAAAAAAGCTTTGGCAAAACTACCTCAGAACCTTTAAATTTCGAGTTTTACGTCAACGACCAATTGATAATTTCATAGTTGATTTTTACTGCGCTGCATTGAAATTAGTAATTGAAGTTGATGGAGAAAGTCATTTTACTGATCAAGGTCAGGAATATGACCGAGAAAGAACACAAATATTAGAAGGATATGGGTTGAAAGTTGTGAGATTTACTAATGAACAAGTGTTGAATAATTTTGAGGCGGTGTGTGGGGAAATTGAGGGTTTGATCCCCCCTAGCCCCCCTTAATAAGGGGGGAACTGGATTCAAATTTTCTGATTTTTGCTAGAGATTAGATCCCCCCTAACCCCCCTTAATAAGGGGGGAACCGGATTCAAATTTTCTGATTTTTGCTAGAGATTAGATCCCCCCTAACCCCCCTTAATAAGGGGGGAATCGGATTCAAGATTCAAATCAGCTTCAAAGTCCCCCTTATTAAGGGGGATTTAGGGGGATCGTCAACTTGTGCCTAAAAGGTTTTATATTCAGAAAAAACGAAAAAATTTTTTAAGTGCTTCGCGCAGGGAAAAGAAAAGAGGGAAAAGGGCAAAAGGGTAAAAGTATAAAGAGGCTCTAAGTCCACTCCGCACTACATACAATACGAAAACCAATACCGTCGTTACCGTCGTCCGCATTGTAGTCGTAGCGACAGGCGGAACGGCAGTGCTCAGGATTGTTGCCCCACGAACCACCGCGCAGCAGCCTTATTAAGCTTTCATCACTAGATAACCATATACTCGCATCGTTAGGTGCGCCTTCATAATTATCATGCCAATGATCAGCACACCATTCCCAAACATTGCCGTGCATATCGTAAAGCCCGAAAGCATTCGCGGGAAAACTGCGAACTTCTGTAGTTTGCTGTCGATAAATTCCCTTAGAGCCAGAAGCGTAGACATAGTTGCCATTGTAATTGGCTAAATCGGTTGTAATCGTTTCGCCAAAATGAAAAGGTGTTGTAGTTCCCGCACGACAGGCATATTCCCACTCCGCCTCACTCGGCAATCGATAATTTTGCCCGGTTTTCTGGGATAGCCGTTCGCAAAACTCCACCGCCTCATACCAGGAAACTTGCTCTACCGGACGATTTGCACCTTTGAAAGAAGATGGCTCAGGATTGAGGCCAATTTTAACAATGGGAAAACCTGCGACTGTTTCCCATTGAGCTTGCGTAACCTGAAACTTACCCATGAAAAAGGGTTTTATAGTCACTGAATGCTTTGGCTTTTCATAATCTAACGATTCTCGTTCATCAGTTGGCGAACCCATCAGGAATGTGCCACTAGAAATCGCAACCATTTCCAGAATTACCCCATTCCCCAAGTCTTCAGTAAAAAATTCTGCTTGTTTACGACTGCGTTTGATTTCGTAAGTAACTTCTTCACCTTTTTTGACAACAGAAATAGTTGCCGTCTCAAAATCAAAGGTCTGTTTTTGCATATTAAATGTGTTTGATATTTCACTTTATCAGAGTAGCTATGCTTAATAATATCAAACTTACCGATTAACAACCCACTCCTAATAAATTTACAAAAATCTTCCTAACACCGCCGCCGTAGCTTCTCCCGTTTTCTTCCAACTAAATAACTTGCATCTCTCAAAACCAGCTTCCCGCAAACGCATCCGCAAACTTTCATCATTCGCCAAACTTTGCATTGCTTCAGTAATTTCTCCCACATTATAAGGATTAACTAAAA
Source organism: Floridaenema fluviatile BLCC-F154 (assembly GCF_041929135.1). Taxonomy (NCBI): domain Bacteria; kingdom Bacillati; phylum Cyanobacteriota; class Cyanophyceae; order Aerosakkonematales; family Aerosakkonemataceae; genus Floridanema; species Floridanema fluviatile. Next base: position 30,115 of record NZ_JBHFNS010000031.1, read on the forward strand.
TCGCCGCATCCCCCGCTGCTTCTGGTAAAGAGGAAAGATTGGAAGTAATTACCGGAGTTCCACAAGCCATTGCTTCTAATACCGGAAGTCCAAAACCTTCCCAAAGACTTGGAAAAACTAAAGCAATTGCTTGATTAATTATTGTCGGTAATTCACTATAAGGAACATATTCTAAAAACTTGACTTGATTACTGATTCCTAACTGACTTACTGCTGCTTTCAATGTTGGTGTAAAGCGTTCATCAACAGAACCAGCTATCCACAATTCATAGTCATTTTTATTAGGTAAGTTAGCAAAAGCTGTAATTAATCTGTTAATATTTTTATAAGGATCATGTCTACCAATATATAAAAAGTAATTACGCTTTGGCAAATCTAAAAAACTAAAGTGTGTTTCATTATATGCTAATAAAATAGGTGTTAGTTTCCGTTCTGGGATTTGGAAAAATTTCATTACATCGTTAGCAGTGGAAACCGAATCACAAATAATATGTTGTGCTTGTTTTAATACCAAAGGTAAAAGATAACGACTGTAATTAGTTAAGGGCGAAAATCGTCTGGGAAATCGCAAGGGAATTAAGTCATGAACTGTCAAAACATATCGACAATCAGCATAAATTGGTGCTTCTGGTAAAGGCGAAAATAACAGTTTAGCTTGCAGTTTTTGATAAATTTTCGGCAGTTGCAATTGCGTCCATAAAACGCGGGAAAAGTTACCTTTGGTTCCTTGTTCCGGTGTTAAGTTCGACGGTACTGGGTAACAGTTAAAATCTGGGATATTTCGGCTAGATAACAAAGTTGGATTAAAGGGTTTTAAATGGGGGAAAAGATTAAAGGCGTAGGTACTAATCCCCGTTGGTTTCGCCATTAAAAATGCTAAGTTTATTAGTAGTTCGTTTGACAAGTTAAAATACTCTCCTTAAATAAAGCGATATTCCCGCAAATTTTCCCCAGGCGATTTTTGGGTTGAATGGAAGTAAGTATATCGCATTTAAAAGCAAACGAATCAATCTGAATAATAGGACAGTTTTACTTGCATATCTTTCCATAGTCAGCAAATAGCTGTAAGTACTATGTTTAAATTTTAAAAAGGCATTTTTACTAGTTATCGCTGACGGTTGATGAACTACACTAATCTGATTAGTAATGGCAATTAAATGTCCTTGTTTAGCGTAGCGTTGGCAAAAGTCAAAGTCTTCGTAATAGAGAAAGTATTCTGGATCAAATTGCGGACAAACCAGAAATTTTTGGAGATTGATTAGTAAACTACAACCGCTAACCCAATCGGTTTTTAAATACGCAAAATTGGAATTTTCTAAATCAATTGTTTTAGGAATAATTGCGCCATTTTGGGGGATAAATTCACCGCCAGCAAACCAAATTTCGCCAGTTGTGCTGTAAATAATTGTCCCCAAAATAGAAAGTTGGGGATGGTTTTGAAAAAGCGTTGTCACTTTTTCTAGTGCTTCGGGTAACAAGTAAGCATCGGGATTAATTAACCAAACTATTGCTTGAGGATTTTGCTGGTAAATCCAATTTAATCCTAAGTTACAAGCTTTGCCGAAACCGAGATTTTCCCGTGATTCCAGAATCACGATTTTGTCGGTTTTTAAAAGCTGAATAGGTTGATCTTCGGGGGAATTGTTGACAATAATAATTTGATATTCGTTAGATTGATTGATAGAAATTGAGCTAATTAATTTGGTAATTAACTGGCTGGAATAATAGTTAACTGTTAGGAAGTAAATCACGTTAACTCAATTTGACTATCATCACCAATCATAAATCTTAAGGCTTTTGGGCGTTGGGGTGCAACGATTAATTGGGCACGTTGTCCTATTACGCTATCTACTATTCGCTGATGAATTCCTACTACTTTGGCACTTTGCAAAATTACGCTATGATCCATTTCTACATCGATTAATTGAACGTTATTGCCTATACTACTATAAGGGCCAACGAAACAATTTTCTAAGTAACAATCGTTGCCGATAATTACCGGGCCGCGAATGGTACAATTAACTAATTTAGTGCCAGCGCCAATTTGCACTCTACCAATTACTTGACTTTTTTGATCTACTTCACCTAAAACTGATTGTGTTAGGCAAGTTGTATCGAGAATAATTCGGTTTGCTTCGAGTAAATCGTCTTTTTTCCCGGTATCTAACCACCATCCTTCTAGTTGACAAGCTTCAACTTTTTTCTGTTGGTTAATTAGGCATTGAATGGCATCGGTAATTTCTAATTCGCCACGGGTGGAGGGTTGAATATTTGCGATCGCATCATGTATTACACTATTAAAAAAGTAGATTCCCACCAATGCTAAATTAGAAGGCGGAACTTTTGGTTTTTCCACTAATCGCAGAACTCGCCCATTTACATCAACTTCCGCTACACCAAAAGCGGTAGGATTGGCAACTTCTCGCAGCAAAATTAAAGCATCTGTTTGCTGATTTTTAAACCTATCCAGAAACAAACTTAAATTACCTTCAATTAAGTTATCACCCAAATACATAATAAAGGGCGAATCTGCTAAAAATTCTTGGGCGACTTTTACCGCATGAGCTAAACCAGCAGGTTGCTCTTGTAAAATATAAGTAATTTTAGCACCAAACTGCTCGCCATCTCCGGTTTTTGCCTTTACTTCTTCTCCAGTTTCCGGGCTAATAATAATCCCAATATCTGTAATTCCCGCTGCCACAATTCCTTCGATTCCATACCAAAGAATTGGTTTATTTGCCACAGGAACAAGTTGTTTTGCACCTGTATAAGTTAAAGGTCTAAGTCTTGTTCCTTTACCGCCCGACAGAATTAGTGCTTTCATAAAGTAGTTTTAAATAGTTCAGTTAACATCTTTCTTAATCCCTGTCGCCAATGGGGAGGAAAAGTTCCCAACACTGTTGATATTTTCCCACAAGCGAGCACCGAATAAGCTGGGCGACAGGCGGGAGTGGGATATTCGGGTGTAGTAATCGGAATTACTCGTTCCAGTTGTAAATCCCATCCTAATAATTTTGCTTCTTCAAATATAGCAACTGCAAAGTCATACCAACTAGCAACACCACTATTTGTAAAGTTATATATTCCGGTAATTTCTGGTTGAAACAAAGGAATTAATTGGGTAATTGTATTAGCTAAATCTAATGTACAGGTTGGGCTACCAATTTGATCGGCAACTACCCGAATTTCCTTTCTTTCTTTCCCTAATCTCAGCATAGTTTTGACAAAGTTGCCTTTACCACCTACGCCATAAACCCAAGCAGTTCGCAAAATAATATAATTTTTGCAGTTGTTTTGAATTGCGATTTCCCCAGCGAGTTTAGATTTGCCATAGACACTTAAGGGATTTGTTTTGTCTGTTTCCTGGTAAGGGGAACTTTGGCTACCATCAAAAACGTAATCGGTGGAAATGTGAATTAAAGGAATAGCTAATTTTTCACATTCTGCTGCTATTGTACCAGGTGCGATCGCATTTATCGCCTCTGCTAATTCCGGTTCACTTTCCGCTTTATCCACCGCTGTATAAGCAGCAGCATTCACAATTATATCAGGTTTCACTTGATTAATTACCTGACAAATTGCCTCGGTTTCAGTTAAATCTAACTCCGCCCTTCCTACACCAATAACTTCGCCAACACTAGGAAGAATAGCACTTAATTCCTGTCCTAATTGACCGTTAATTCCCGTGACTAAAATCCGTTTCATGAAAATACTTCTGCCATTTTCAAAGGTTGACCAGCTTGGTCTTTTGCTGATAGAATTGGTTCAGATTTTAAGGGCCATGCGATCGCTAAATCTCGATCGTTCCATAAAATACACCTTTCATGTTCTGGTGCATAATACTCTGTAGTTTTATACAACACCTCAGCCACTTCTGAGACTACCAGAAAACCGTGAGCAAAACCAGCCGGAATCCACAATTGCCTCTGGTTTTCTGCACTTAACAAATAACCCACCCATTGTCCAAAAGTCGGCGAACTTTTTCTAATATCCACCGCCACATCAAAAATTTCCCCCAAAACTACCCGGAGTAACTTTCCCTGTGGTTGTTGAATTTGGTAATGCAAACCTCGCAGCACATTTTGGCTAGAACGCGAGTGATTATCTTGGACAAAATTAACCTCTACACCCGTTTTTTCCGCAAATACTCGCTGATTGAAACTTTCAAAGAAAAAGCCGCGGCTATCTCCAAAAACTTTCGGTTCAATCAGCATTACATCAGGGATTTCAGTAACTAAAACTTTCATAAATTTTTAATCTGTTGACTACCTTCCAGAGGAAAAGCTGTTCCTTTTTCCGTATTAAAAGCCCAAGCTTTTATTGTTACCAAACCTTTGGGTAATTTACTAGCAGAAAAGGCTTTTTGCCAGCCAGTCATCAAGTATACTTGGTTTTTCGTCGCCTTGACAACATCTGGTCTTTCCACTCTTGTATCAGAAATCGCAAATATTATATCCTCGCCTTTCGCCTTTTCGTAAGTTAACAAAACTGCATCTGCTGGTTGTCCTCTTTCCACTAATCTCGCCCATCCCCCAGCTACATATAAATTCTTAACTTGATTAACATTATCAAACCACCCATAACCTAAACTATCAGTACTAACAGCACTTGTTCCCTGGATATCTTGAACTTTTTTAGAATAAACAAACTTGGCATCAATCAAGTTTTTATCATCAACTAACTTAGCTAGTTTTACCGCAGCCTGAAGTTTTGGATATACCTTTTCTGTCAAACATTTTTCATCTACCACCACATTGACAAATACCATACAGGTTTTTGCGTGCAACCGTTCCAGTTTTGTCCAATACATTCGGTCAATTCCAAATACATTGGTTAATATATGCAAGCCCAAAAAACTTACTAACAAAATCCCAATTATAACTTGAGTAATTATTTTTTTCTTTTTTCCTAAATAACCTCTATTTTTGGCATCATCAAACATAACTGCTATCAACCCAACTAAAGCTAAAGGGAGATATACAGAAAATGTCATGTATCTTGGTGCAATAGAAGTTCCAATACCAAAACCTACCCTTCCTAATGAAGTAATTATTCCACTAATTACTGTATAAAACCCAATAACGAACCAACCACTCATCCGATAAATTAAAATAGATTCATTAATGTGTTTCAGTAAGTAAAACAAAGCCAAACCAAATAAACTTATTAATATTGTTCCTATTATAATGTTATTCCTAATCACATCAGCTTGCCAATCAAAACTATTTATTCCCCAAGCTAAAGGTGTACCCAAGAAAGAGAGAAAGTAGCGAGTTGATTCAATAGGATTTAATAAACCTGCTGACAATCCTGGGGTTTGAGAAGGTTTCTGGTAATTATAAAAGTAAACAGCCATATTAGCTGTAAAGGTAGCAATCCAAGGAATATACAACCATTTCTCTTTGAAAATATCTTGCCAGCGCCAAGATTTAGATATAGCCAAAGCTGGAAATACAATTACCCAACTCAACATTCCATTGGCATAAGAAAAGGTGCTAATTGTGCATAAAATTAAACATAAAATTAATTTAGTTGTTCTATTAATGTTGGAATAAATCACTACCAAGCAAGTTGTAATACAGGCTATTGGCATAAATACAATTAACTGAATTCCCCATAACCAGTTTTCATACTGGATTGGTGCAAAAATTAATGAATTACAGAGAATTGCGATCGAAATTACCTGGAGTAAACTTTCGCCTATTGTCCATTTAGTTAAGCGAAATACATTAATTGAAACTAGGCAAGCTAGTGCTAAACTAACCCACATTTGATATCGTATATCCCAGTTCCACTTATTCAAATAAGCTAAACCAACAAAAATAAATCTGGGAAACAAATATCTAGTTTCATTTGCCTGAGCTAACCATTTTTGTAAAGGTAATTTATATTCTGGATAAATTTTATCTAAAAATAAGCTAATTTCCCAATCATCCCAATATGGCATATTCACGCTATTTTGATAAATTAACATTCCCATAAAAAAGGCAGGAATGATTGTCAGAATAAATCCGGTAAAATACCATATTTCAGGACGCTTAGTTATCTTATTCATCATTTACTCCCTCACCAATTAACCTTGTTAATCTCACTGATTAGCCAATTTTTTGCCAAATTCCTAAAATGGATTTTCCTAGCGAATATTGTAAGATGGGATCAATTTTTTTAGATAAAGGAACCATTGTTTTGTCCCACATTTTAATTTGTTTCAGGGTTGGCATTTTACTTTTCAAGATTAACTTATTCCCTAAAGAAGCGATTAACCCAACAGCGTCTAAATACCGGAGTTTAATTTCTTGCAGGTTTCCGGGAATAACTGCTTTTAAGCTGCTTTTATTGTAGCGGCGATAATGACCGATCGCACTATCAAAAGGAGTAAACAACCATTGATGCGCCGGAGATAGTACAATTAAAAAACCCCCTGGTTTTAAATGACTAGCTGCCAATTCTACCTCAGTGCGATCGTCCTGAATATGCTCTAAAACATCAATGTAAACAATACTATCAAAAAGCTCACTTTCACTTAAATTTAATAACGTTCCCTTTTGCAAATCACAACATTTCGGCAACCGCCCACTTAACAACAAAGAATGTAAATCACTAGCTAAAACCGCATCAGGTTCCAAACACAACCAGCGCCTTTGTTTACCTTGACAAAGTAACTCCGTTGTCGCCCCAATTCCCGCACCCACTTCCAACACTTCATTACCTAAAAAAGGCTGAATCATTGAACTGTAGTAAGCTTTCCAATTAGTTGCGTAACGAAAAAGTTCCAGTTCATTTCCCACGTAAGAGTAATTTGCTTTAGTCATAATTTCGGAAAAACTCGTTGAATTCCCATGATAAAGTAATGATAATCCCGTTTAGGCAGAAAACCTAAATTGTCTCGACCATTCAAGACGATAAAGCTAAAAAACAGTGACAACATTACCGCTTGCATCAAGACTATAAATAATAGCAAAACAATGTAAGATGTCCAACCCGGAATCGCTAAATTAGTCGCAAATCTGACACCTAATACTAAAGTAATTGCCGTAAAAGCAAACACAATTAGCGTAGCAGTCGCCACTAATAAGCGAACACCAACCACATCCCCATAAACGGAAATTGCACTTAAACCATGAGTTATTAACGAGACAAAATTCATTTTTGGTTTGCCAGCCAAGCGAATTCCCCTACTACTAGAAATTTCTGTGTAAGGAACTCTCGCCTTCAACAAACCTACAGCATAATGATTCCACAATTCCGAAACAACTACCAATCTGCGAAGCACCTTGTAAGGAATTATGCTGAAATTACCCACGCGGATATTATGCCCAGTCAGCAACTTATACAATTGCCTGTAAAATATATAAAATAGCTTAAACAGCAAACTTTCCGATCGCTTACTCCGCCGAGCAAAAACTACCTTTTCATAACCTTTCCTTTCGCACTTTTGAATTAAGCGAATCACATCCCTTGGTTCATCTTCCCCATCCCCATCCATCACCACTACAGCTTGGCAAGGTACATTAGCTTCAATATAAGATAAACCAATGGCGATCGCTCTTTGATGACCAAGATTTCTCCGCAACTCTAAAATTTCTACCTTTTGAATTGCCTTTAATGGTTCACAGAGAAAATCCTTGTGAACCGGAATACTCGAAGCATCATCTATCATTAAAACATCAACTTGAATATTTTTATGATATAAATGCTCGTCCAAAGAAATTAATAACAACTCTACCGCTTTCCAGTCATTAAAAACTGGAATCATAATTAAAATAGACTGATTTTCAGCCATCAGACTTTCCGCAGTTGACTGCTCAAACACAAATGACATACACACTCTCACCCTTGGTTACATCTATCACACCTGAAAATAAAGCACTTAGCCTTAAATAAGCACCTCAAAATTGTTCCCAGCCTCAAGAGTGTGGCAAGTTTTAAGCAGTTTACCTCTCTAAGTCACCTAAAGCAAGAGGTATTTTGAAAAAAATATAAAAAGCAAAGGGGAGAAGGGCTAAAAGAAAGCATTAAAAGAAATTCGCTAATCTGGTAAGCTCAACCTTAGTACTAGCCTTGACAGCTATCCCAAACTTAAGGCGAATTTTCTTAATTTTTCACTACCTGAGTACCAGCAATTTGATAAGCCTTGGCAGTCTCCGTATCAAATGCCCAGGCTTTAATTTTCACCAAGCCTTTTGGTAATCTACTAGCTGGAAAAGTTTTTTGCCAGCCGGACATTGAATAAGTTGTTCTCTTCAAAGCTTGAACCACATCTGGTCTGTTTACTCTAGTATCAAATACAGCAAATATTATGTCTTCACCATGACTTTGTTCATAACTTAAAATTACTGCATCTGCTGGTTCTTTTTTCTTCGGTAAAATTGCCCATCCTCCAGCTAAATAATTATTCTCGTCTACCTTATTTAACTGCTCAAACCACCCATATATCAATTCTTTGCTATTTCCCCTATTTATTCCTTGAATATCTTGTATCCTATTACTTTTAAGCAATTTAGCATCAATTATCCCCGATGAATTAACCAAATAAGCTCTGTATTTTAGTCCTAGAAATTGAGGGTAAACTTTTTCTATAATGCACTTTTCTTCCGGTGCTACATTTAAAAATATATAACAAGCTTTCGCTTGTAAACGTTCAAGTTTCATGAAATACATTTGCGGAATGGTAAAATCTACAGTGATTATATGAAAGTACAAAGCCCCTGCTAGTAATATCAAAATCATTGACTGAACCATTCTTTGGCTATTTTTTAGCAAATAACCTTTGATTTTGGCATCATCATAAATTATCCAGATCAGATTGATTAAAGCTAAAGGAAGATAGATAGAGAAAGCCGTGTATCTCAAAGCCACAGACGATTCTAGCCCCCCACCAGACCTACCTAAAGAAGTAACTAAGCCACTAATTACAGTATAAAAACCAATTGTGAGCCAACCCGTCATCCGATATATTACCGTCGAATCTTTTCTTTCTTTTACGAAATAAGTCAAACTTCCCAAAAATAAAATTATTAATATTGTCCCCATCCAAATATTATTGTTAACTAAACTCGAAATTTTCCAATCATATCTAATTGTTGCTCGCATCAAGGGAGAACCCAAAAAAGAGAGGAAGTATAGTAATGCTTGATCTGGGTGCAATATACCATAAATAAAACTTGGGCTATGCAGTGGTTTTTGGTAATTATAAAAATATACAGCCATATTAGCTGTAAAAGTAGCAATACAAGGAATATATAACCATTTCTCTTTAAAAAAATCTGGCAAATTCCAAGATTTTGAGATAGCTAAAATTGGAAATAAAATTATCCAACTAAGCATTCCATTAGCATAAGAAAAAGTGCTAATAGTACATAAAATTAAATATGCAATCAATTTAGTTTTTCTATCAATACCTGAATAAATTACCACCAAGCAAGTTGTAATACAGGCAATTGGCATAAATACAATTAATTGAATTCCCCATAACCAGTTTTCATAGTGAACTGGTGAGAAAATCAATAAATTACAAAGAATGACGCTACATATTACCTTAAACAAATTTTTGCCAATCGTCCATTTAATTAATCGAAATACATTAATTGAAACTAGGCAAGCTAGGACTAAGCTCAGCCACATTTGATAAATCACATTCCATTTCCCGTTATTCAGATGGGTTAAAGCCATAAAAATTAATCGAGGAAACACATATCTACTTTCATTATGCTGAGAAATTAATCTGGCTAAACTTAATCGAAATTCGGGAAAAACTCTAGTTAGGAATAAGCCAACTCCCCAATCATCCCAAAAGGGAACATTAACACTATTTTTGAAGATCAATGTAGCAATTAGTAAGGCTGGTGCGATCGCCAAACTAAAACCTAAAACTTGAACTAGAATATTCTTAACCTTACTTTTTTTCATGAGTTTTTTTACATTTCAAGTCAGGAGATAATTAGCAATGCTAATAATTGTCTCCAATTAAAGAGTGCAGAAATTTTCCGCAGTTTACCTCTCTGAGCCTGCAAAAGCAAGAGTTTTTCCCGAAAAGCAAAAACCCATAAAAAACAATCAGTGGAGCCAGCTTACCAGCTAAACTCCACTGATGATTCAACTCAATTATCCGAAATTCCCTTAACGCACAGTTTCTAAATGATCGACTTGTTTTTGGAACAACTCGGTAAAGATAGCCAACAAAGTCCGCTTCCGCACCTTAACGCTAGCATTCACAGCCATCCCAGACTGAAGACCAATTGGTTTACCATTGATTTCTAACTTCTGTTTTTGCAATTCAATAGTTGCTGGGAAACTGTAAAAAGGACGTTCCTGAGTCGGTGGTAAAACATCGGAACCAATAGAAGTCAACTTACCTTGTAAAGTACCAAACTCAGTCGAGGGGAAAGACTCCACATTCACTTCCACAGGCAAACCTTCAGGTTGTCTATTTAATCTATCAACAACCTGACCAATATCCCGGTTTGTCAAGTAAACTTTCGCCACCAACTTATCATCAGGCACAATGGACATTACAGGTTCCGTATCAATTTGTCGCACCACATATCCGGGCCCAGTAGGTTTCAAATTAAATACTATTCCATCCACCGGAGCTTCAATTTTCTGGAACTGTACCGCTTGTTTTGCCTTAGCAATCTGTGCATCAATTTCATCCAGCTTTTTCTTATTTTCCAAGCGTAACCGAGCTAACTGACTATCAATTTCGGCAATGCGTTTGTGATTATCAGCAATTTTGGTTCGCACATCTTTTTCGGAAAATGCGATCGCATTTTGCCATTGATTTTTCGCTCTGCCAATCTCCACATTTAAACGTTCTTGCTCAGATTGCAAACGTTCCGCTTCCGCCTTAGTTCTCAACAACTCAGTTTGGCGCAAAGTAATTTCATTTTGCCGTTCCGCAATTTCCCCTAAAATGCCAGAAATTTGCTCTTTCCGCGAAAGAATTTCGGCTTCACTAGCTGCTACTTCATTTTTACGAGTTAAAACTTGTTGCAACTGCCGTCTACCTTGCAAATCAGACAAAGCACCTTGTTCTACCACAGGTCTAATCTTTGCCAACAAACCTTCATCAGTAGCCAACAACTCCTTAGCCGTAGCAAGGCGTTTTTCCGAATTTGGTAGCTGCTGTTTAGCCGCTTCCAATTGCCTTTGCGCCGCCTCTACCCGCTGCCGAGAAGTAATAATTTGCTGCTCGTACATGGGAATTTGGGACTGTGCAGCCGCTAACTGAGTCTGCACCTGGGCTAATTGTGCTTGCAACTCTTGAATTTGCAATCTAGCCGCTTCCTGACGAGATTGCGATTCCGCCCGACTAGCTGCCAAAAGTCCTTGTTGGTTGGCTAAAAATGGATCGTTACTAGATGGCGACAGTGTACTATTATTACCACTTGCTAAAGCTGTCAGGTATTGATTTTCGGATACTAAAGCTGCTTTTGACCTTAATAATTCTTGGAATTCCGGGCTAGCACTCGCTAACGATCCGTTAAACTGACCGTTGTAAAATTGGTTTTCCTTAAGTAACAATTCCCGTTGTCTTACCAAAGCATCTAAGTCTGCTTGAGGTGCTAAAGAGTCCAGAACTAATAGTACTTGACCTTGTTTAACCCGATCGCCATCCTTGACAAAAATATCTCTTACCACCCCACCATTAGGCGCACGCAACTCTTTAACTGCTCCCTCGGCTTCCAACTTACCCTGAGCAGGCACAGTTTGATCCAAAGGTGCAAAACCAGCCCAAAGTAAACCAGTACCAGTCACACCAATAATCATCCAGATAAAAGCGTGCGACCACCAAGAAGGTCTTTCTAAAATAACAGGTTGATCGTCCGGGCGAAACGGTAAAGGAGTTCTAATTATTGGTTGTTCTTTCGGTTCCCAAACTGTCTCAAATTCCTTCATTTGAGTAGCACTATTGTGCTTCCCATTCCCATTCCCATTGCCGTTGGTATGATGTTCCGTTGTTTGTTTAGTACTCATTTGTTATTAGTCCTCATTGAGAATTTTAGATTTTAGAATTTGAATTTTTTTGATTGTCACTAGTCATTTGTTTTAGTAAATATCGCAAATGACTAATGACCGATAACTTACATTACTTCCGATTCCTGTTGCTGATAGAGGCAATAGTAGCGTCCTTTCAGCGCCATTAGTTCTTTGTGAGTTCCCTGTTCGACAACTGCACCTTGATCCATCATCAGTATTACATCAGCACTTCTTACAGTACTCAAGCGGTGAGTAATAAAGAAAACTGTGCGATCGTGAAATGCCTTTTCTAAATTTTCACAAACTTGCCGTTCCGAGTGGTAGTCGAGGGCGCTAGTAGCCTCGTCCAGAATTAGCATTCTAGGGCTTTGTAACACAGTTCTAGCAATAGCGATCCTTTGTCTTTGTCCCCCCGAAAGTGAGGAACCCCTTTCACCAACCACCGTGTTATAACCATTAGACAAGGACATGATAAAGTCATGAGCTACGGCAATTTTAGCTGCTTCGATAATCTCCTCGTCGGTAGCTTCTGGGTTAGTTAAACTAATGTTTTCCCGGATTGTGCCATTAAATAACAACGTATCCTGCAACACCATCCCAATTTGCCGACGTAAGGAGTACAACTCCACTTTAGCAATATCGTAGCCATCTACTTGAATTCTGCCCGCAGTTGGTTCATAAAGTCGTTGCAGCAATTTCATCAACGTACTCTTACCAGAACCACTTTGACCGACAATTCCCACAAAAGTTCCTGGGGCAAAATCTAAATTAACATTCACCAATTGCAAGGGGCCGCTAGGATTAAATCGGAACGATAAATTTTCGTAAGTAACAGTACCTTGAATTGGCGGCATAGCAATATTAGTGCTGTTAGTTTCATCCGCTTCAGGATGAGCATCCAAAATGTCGCTGAGTCGTTCAATAGACAAAGCAGTTTCTTGGAAGTTTTGCCACAACTGCACTAAACGTAACAAAGGACTGGTGACATAACCCGCAATGATTCGGAAAGCGATTAATTGTCCTAATGTTAATTGCGGTGGGTTAGAAATTACCATGTAAGCACCTACCCACAACAGCAATAATCCAGACAATTTATTAAAGAAGCCAGACAGCGAACTAGCGGTACTAAAAGTTAATACAGTTTTAAACCCTGCTGATACATAACGGGCGTATTTTTCTTGCCAATTCCAGCGGGATTTCAACTCAATTGTTTGAGCTTTAACTGTTTGAATCCCTGATAACACTTCGACTAAATATGATTGGGTGTCGGCGTGACGTTCGGCTTTGGTGCGTAGTTGCCGTTGGACGATCGGCGCAACTGTTAAAGTCAAAATAGCAAACAATGGAATTGTGGATAAAGCCACCAAAGTCAGGGGAATGCTGTACACCAACATGAAGGCAATATAAAACACTGAGAACAGCGCATCTAATACCACAGTTAACGCTGTCCCGGTCAAAAATTGCCGAATATTTTCCAACTCGTTTACCCGTCCAGCTAGTTCCCCTACCCGACGGTTATCAAAGTAATTCAGAGGTAATTTCAGCATATGGTCAATTACTTCTGAACCCAAACTAATATCTATTCGGTTGGTAGTATCAACAAATAACGTCGTCCTGATGTAAGTCAGTAAGGCTTCAAAAACTGCAACTACTAACAGCAATAACCCCACACTATGCAGAATGCTATCGCTGCGATCTTTAATTACTTGGTCAATAATTACCTGTGTTGCTAAAGGATTTGCTAAAGCAAAAAGTTGCACTAGGAAAGAAGCGATAAACACTTCAATCAGGACTTTTTTATGTTTTCTAATTGCTGGTAAAAACCAGCGCAAGCTGAATTTTTCTCTTTGTCCTTCGGGTCGAGGTTGCAGTAATAATACTTGTCCTTCTGTGCCCCAAGTTTCGGTAAATTCTTTAGGAGTACGGCGGCGGATTCCTTCTTCGGGAACTGCCAACATTAATTCTTTTTCACTAATTTTGTAGAGAATAGCAAAGCTATCTTGCCATTGAATTAATGCTGGTGCTTTTAATCTGGGAATTGCGGCGGCTTGAATTTGAATTAACTGGGCGCTAATACCCATCATTTCGCTAATTCCACCACAGGTGAGGAGTGTTAGTCCGCCTTTGGTTTTAATTTGGTTATCAATAATTTTCCGAATTACGTCCCGGCGAAAAGTTACGCCTAAATACTTAGCTAGCATTTTAAAGCAGGCTAGGGGCGCTTCGATCGGACCTTTTCCTTTAAAAAATTGAAAGGGACGTTCTGAGACTATGGTCGGTTCGATTTTCGGCGGCGCTTCTGAGGCGTAGGGAATATCGTCGTAGGGAGACTGTTGAGTAGTTGATTCGGTTTCCTCTTCTGTTTCTGCAACTACTTCTGCTTCCACTGTTGGTGTAATCGCGGCTGATTTGGGTAAGGCAGATAATGGTACGCCTAACAACCTTCCGCCTTGTTTGCCTTTGACGGGTACCCAGGATGGTGTGTCTTGGATGGGAAAGCGGCTACCGTTGGAGTATGCGCCGATCATGCCGCTGCTTACCATCCACAATAGGTCGCGATCGAGTTCTGGTAAAGTCGCTTGACCGTTGGCAAGGTTGACTACTTTGGCTTGGGGAAGAATTTCTGTGGTCAGTTCTTTCAGGTTGACTGTGGCGATCGCCCGACGTTGTAATTCTAAACTTAAAAGTTCAAATATTTCACTGATACTTGCTTGTTCGCGAAATGCTTGGCGCAGAACTGGTTCTTGATTGATGAAGGATAAAAATACACTGGTCGGAATGGTAATACAGATCACTTCGTCTGAGGCGATCGCCGTTTCGCAACCTTCCCCCCGCACTAATCCCGCCCAGCCTAACACTTTTCCTGGCCCTGCCATGTACAAGCTGACTGGGGTTTGGGTGCGTTGGTCGTAGCCTAACACCCGCACTTGTCCCATGTAAACTATGGCAATCTGGGTTAAGGGGATTTCTCTTTGGATAATTGGTTGCCCAATCCGATACCTTAATAACTGACATTCAGCCGACAGTTTTTGTAAGGCGTTACTTTCCAGTTGGTTAAAAGGTTCCGTCTGGGCGAGAAATGTTTGAATTTGCGATCGAGAAACTGCTTGGGTCATAAGAACTTTAGATTTTTGATTTTAAATTTTTGATTTCCGGCTTTTTTGGTTATATTCTACTTTCCTGTGTCACTCGTTAAGGAAACTGGCGACTGACCATCTGGAATTTCTGCGGTTTCTGCGGTTTCTGCGGTTTCTACGGTTTCCCTCTGACTATCAATTACTTGAATCGGTCCCATTTGTTTGATTTGTTCCCCAATCCAGGTTTCAAACATCTCGTCCACTAAGCGACGACGCATGGCATCATCAAGTTGGGCGGGAATATTTTTTTCTAGTCTAATAATCACAAACCATTCTGCCAAGGCTCTTGGAGGCCAAAGTTGACCGGGTTGGCTGACAGCTAGCAGTTGACTAATTAGGGGATGGGGTTGCTTAATCGAAACTGGTCCTAGTAAGCCTCCAGTTTTACCTTCAGGCCCTTGGGAGTATTTTTCGGCTAATTCGGCAAAAGATTGTTCGCCTTCTTGAATCCGAAAGTAAATTTCATTTGCCAAACCCAAATCTTTCGTCCGAATCAAAGAATAAACTACTTGGTCAAGATAGGGTTTCCGGGTGAGAAAATAATTTTCTATCTTATTGCCCCAATTAGCTTGTTTGTATTTTTCTACTCGCAGGGGGCGCACTGATAATTCTTTTAACTGTTCCTCTGTGATTCCTTGATTTTGCAGCCAAGCTGCTTTAGCTTCTGGGGTATTAAGTTGATACTGAGCTTCAATTTGAGCGACTGCTGAGAGCATTTCTTCCTCAGTATATGGAATGTCTGCGATCGCTTTATCGATAATCAACCCGCGCAAAAATTGCGGCATTAGCTGGTAACGAGTCATCATTTCCAGAAATTCTGTAGGTTGAATTTTTTGTTCGCCCGCTTGAAATACTAATGTCATCACTTCCGAGTTATACTTTTTCCTTTGGCTTTTGGTGCATCCACAACGATCCTGCTATTACAGTAACCTCTAAACCAACTGTTTTCACAGTCCGCATTACTCCCGGCCATTCTATTTCATAATCATCACAGAGCAGAATTCTGCCCGGTTTGATTTTAGAATACCAGTTGAGCAAATCAGCTTTAACAGAATCATAGTCGTGGGCAGCATCTACCATAACTAAGTCTAGGGACTCTGGATCAAACTTAGCAGCTGCTTCGATCGTAGTCATTGCTAAAGTTTTTTAGAGAACATCTTTATTTTCGATCATCAATTGCCAAAATTTACGGAAAATTCTTTACAATTTATGAGCAATTATTTAGGTTTCAGGCAACCTTAACAAATTCCATGCGGATTCTGTTTACAATTCCTCACTTTTACCAACCCAGCGAAGGTAGTCAGTACGGTTCACAGGGAAAAAACCCTCAACCTCGGATACAAGCACTTACCGCTTGTATCAGTTCTTTACACAAACTATTTGGCAAATCCCAAGCTAGCGTTGATATTGCTCGAGGTGCAGCGAAATCAGCGAATCAGTCTCACGCAAACAACATAGATATAGTTATTTGTACTACTAAAAATTTGCATCTCCTTGAGCAAATTTCCCTACCTGCCAACTTATATAAACACTACCGCACCAATGCGGAACCGATGTTACTCGGTTTTGAATGTCAAGCATTACTCCGTGATTGTGTAGGAAGTTACGATTACTTTTGCTTTTTAGAAGACGATTTAATTCTCCACGATCCTTGGTTATTCGTCAAACTTAATTGGTTTAACAAACAAGCAGGAGACAATGCTTTACTCCAACCAAATCGTTACGAACTTTCTCCCCCAGGAAACAGCAACAAAATCTACATTGATGGAAATTTATCACCTTTATTCACTGCGGATTTTCAAAATGTAGAAGAACAACCAGAACTGATCGGGCAAATTCTCGGACAAACTGTAATTTTTCGCCGTACTACTAATCCTCATGCTGGTTGTTATTTCCTCAATGTTGCTCAAATGAATTATTGGATACAGCAACCGCATTTTCTCGATCGCAATACTAGTTTTTTCAGCCCTTTAGAAAGTGCCGCTAGTCTGGGAATCATGCGGACTTTTCGTATTTATAAACCTACTCCTCAAAATGCTAACTTTTTGGAAGTTGAACATTACAGTAATGCTTGGAGTCAGAGATTTTTAGGAGTTCCTGCTGAGCAGCAGGAGAGCAAGAAAGCTGAGGTAAAGGAAAGTGGAAGTACGAAGGAGGAAATTAAAGTTTCTCAGCCAGCAAATTTAGCTATTCAACCACCTATTGCTAACTTTGCATCCATACCCGATTATTACAATCGAGCTAACCCTGATTTACTCCGACTTTTGCCCGCTGATGCCCAAGTAATTATCGAAGTTGGTTGTGGAGCAGGAGCTTTAGGAGAACAGTATAAAAGAATTAATCCCCATTGTAAATATATCGGCATTGAATTAAATGAAACTGCGGCAAAAATTGCGGAAACCAGATTAGATCGCGTAGTGATAGGAAGTGCCGAAGACTTAAATTTAGCCACAGAAATTGGCGAAAATGTAGCAGATTGTTTAGTTTATGGCGATGTGTTAGAACATCTAGTCGATCCTTGGGCGGTGCTAGGTCATCATTTAAAATGGTTGAAAGCAGATGGTCAAGTTTTAGCTTGTATTCCTAACGTACAACATTGGAGTTTAATTCTGAGATTGTTGCGGGGAAATTGGGAATATGAAGAGGAAGGTTTGTTAGATAAAACTCATTTGCGCTTTTTCGCTTTGGATAGTATTAAGCAATTATTTGCTAATGTAGGATTGCATATTTACGATGTGCAACCAAGAGGACAACAAGGGGAGACTTTTCAGAAATTCCAGCAAATAATGGCTCCAGTTGTTAATAGTTTGGGTTTGCCAGCAAATGATTTTGCTCAGCGAACCGCAGCTTTACAATATGTAGTCAGAGCTACTAAGACTCCCTTGACATCTAAACCTTTGCTGATTCAAACTATTTTGATGGCTCCGATCGCGTGCGATCGCGTTAGAGTTTTAGAACCAGATCAACTAAGTGCGACAATTCCCGGAGTCCGAACATTAGCCACAGTAAAAACAGCTAATCTGAGCGTTGCTAGACCGGAAGAAGATAAAGTTTTTATTTGGCAAAGAGCATTCTTACAGAAAGAAAATGATATACCAAAACTGCAAGAATTGTTGCGTCGAGGTTATCTAATTGTTGCAGAAATTGATGACGATCCGCTACGTTGGCCCGCCCATGAAGAAAATCAATTTTTCAGTTACACTGCTTGTCATTGCGTGCAAACTTCTACCGAACCTTTGGCAGAGTTTTTGCGAGGAATAAATCCCGATATCGGCGTTTTTCCAAATCAATTAGCTTATCTACCACCAGCCAGAAATTATGAATCAGAAGCGCCAGTTAGCTTGTTTTTCGGCGCTTTAAATCGGGAAGAAGATTGGGCAGAAATTATGCCTATAATCAATCGGGTGTTGGGGGAATTTGGCGATCGGACTCGCGTTCAAGTCATCTACGATCGAAACTTTTTCAATGCCTTAGAAACCCCCCAGAAACAATTTGAATCCTTCTGTCCTTACGAAAGATATCAAGAAATTCTTCATAGCTGTGACATTGCCATCTTACCCTTAAATCCCACCAGATTTAACAGCATGAAATCCGACCTCAAATTTATCGAATGTGCCGGACATGGAGTAACAGTTTTAGCTAGTCCTACAGTTTATGAAAATACAATTGTCGAAGGAGAAACCGGATTAATTTATCATTCAATAACCGAATTTGAAGGTAAATTGAGAAAGTTAATTGCCGATACCCAATGGCGACAAAACATTGCCCAAAACGCATATAATTGGGTGAAAAATAATCGCTTACTTTCCCAACATTACCGCCAACGCCGAGACTGGTACTTAAAAATGCGCGAAGACTTACCCAGGTTAAATGCCGAATTAAAAACCAGAATCCCAGAATTGTTTATTTGATGTTTTGTAGGGTGCGTTAGCGATCGCGTAACGCACCATCCCACTAAGCAACAATATCTTCAATAAAATGATTGTTGCCAGATTCCAAAAGTGATGAAATGGAAAAAACGCTGTACTCGATCCAAAGCATCTAATAAACCTGTACAAGGCGAGTAATCTGGGTTATATTGCAAGACAGTTTTCTGAGGATGATATAAAGTGGATTTTAGCTGAAAGCGGACGCTGGCCGATTCTGCTGCAAATCCTTTGTCAAGAAAGATTATTTAGTCTGGAAGATGGAGAAACTGACGATAATTGGCGTGAAGAAGGCTTACAACAGATAAAGCCATTTGTACATTTAAGAGACAGATAAAAAAGATTCAATATGAAAGCACACAAGATAGAAACAACTTTAACTCAAAATGGAACATTGCTCTTAAAGGATTTACCTTTTCAGGTAGGGGATTCAGTTGAAGTTATCATTTTAGAAAGTCATTCCCAACCCTCAGAAAGCAGTCCTTATCCTTTGAGAGATAAACAACCATATCGCTATGATGATCCATTTGGATCTGCTACGCCCTTAGAAGATTGGGAAGCGTTGCAATGATTATCCTGGATACTCATATATGGGTTTGGTGGGTGCAAAACGATCCGAGACTTACTCAGAAACACAAAGATTGGTTGCAGCAGTATGAATCACAAGGGTTAGGAGTGAACATTATTTCTTGTTGGGAAGTGGCAAAATTAGTAGAAAATAGCAGGCTTACTTTACCAGTTACAGTTGAAGAGTGGTTAACAGCAGCTTTAGCTTATCCCGGAGTGCAGCTAATTAACCTGACAATTCCGATAATTATTGAGTCAACTAAACTAATAGGTTTTCACCGCGATCCGGCTGACCAAATTATTGTAGCTACTGCCAGAATTAATGGTTGTTCTTTATTGACTGCTGATGCAAAGATTTTGGCTTATCCTGATGTGCAAACTCTCAAGTAAGTAAACTAATGTTGATTTTTTATATTGGCTAAAGAACTAGAAAAATATTAAATCAATATGACCTTGCCAAATAATCTACATAATGCTTATAGCTACGAACCTGAACCACACCCAAATTTAATACAGGGTTGTGTACAACTAGTATTTTGGCTTTTCTTCCGTCCGACAGTATGGCGTAATTATATACATCGCATTGACGAACAACTAACTCCGAACTTTTGCCTAGCGGAGTTAAGTCGATCGCACTGGCGCAACCCAACTTTAAGACGATTGTTGCTCCAGGGATGTATTATTTTGCCTATATTAATCAGCTTAGTTATTAGTTTAGAGGGATGGTTATTAGGCATTCCAAAAACCAGAATTTTGGGAATTATTATATACGCTATAGTAGCCAGTTTAGCTTTTTCTTTCGGAGTTAGTTTAGTAACTGCTATAGTCAGTCATTAGCCATTGTTGTTTGAATTTCCCAACCAATGACTAATGACAAATGACATTTAACTAAACAAACTTAAAGGAATTATTTGTTAGTAAAACATCATCGCCTTGGACGATCGCAATTAATTCCGTAGAATCCCCAGTTATCAATAAAATACCTTGACCTGCGGGTAAATCTCCAGTAGTCGCTTCAATCTCATAATCATCGATCGCACCGTTGAGTTGGATTCGATCTTTGCCAAATTGAAAATTAGTAATTAAGGCATAATCTTGATCGCCAGAACTACTATTATTACCATCGTCATAGAACACTACAGAACTATTTCCTAACACAAACAAATCGGAATCAGCATCACCAGTTAAAGTATCAATTTCTCCTTCACCGGGAGAGGTACTATCAGAATCGATCGCCACCCCAATCAAGGTATCATTGCCAGTACCGCCAACTAGCGAGTCATTGCCAGTATCGCCAACTAGCGAGTCATTGCCAATACCACCATTGAGAGTATCATCGCCAGTACCGCCAATTAGCAAGTCTCTGCCATCACCACCAAAGAGAAGATCGTCATCTGCATCACCCAACAGAGAATCATCTCCGAGATCGCCGAAGAGGATATCATTACCAGTATCGCCCAGCAGAGAATCATTTCCCTTTTCCCCTGAGAGAAAATCAGTACCAGCACCACCGATTAAGATATCGCGATCGTCACCACCATTGAGTTCATCATCGCCATCATCCCCATATAAGGTATCCTGACCATCGCCACCATCGAGAATATCATTCCCAACTTCGCCAAAAATACTATCATTTCCTATGTCGCCAAACAGGGAATCATTATCATCAAAACCATAAATTATGTCGTCATCTTTACCCCCATAAATTAAGTCTTCACCTAATCCACCATCTAAAATATCGTTACCTTGATTACCACTGAGGGTATCATTACCATCCTCACCCGCAATACTGTCATTTCCTAAATTCCCAAACAGGGAATCATCATCATCAAAACCATAAATTAGGTCATCGTCTTTGCCACCATAAATTAGGTCTTTACCTAATCCACCATCTAAGGTATCGTTATCTTCGTTACCATTGATCGTATCATCACCATTATTGCCAACAATGGTATCTTTCCCTAGATTACCAAACAAAAGGTCATTCTCTTCTCTACCAACGATCAGATCGTCATCCTGACCACCGTAGAGGGTATTTTTTCCCAGTCCTCCGTCTAGGGTATCCTTACCTACATTGCCGAAAAGAATGTCATCTCCTTCATTACCAGATACGCTGTCATCTCCTAAGTTGCCAAATAGGATATCATTGCCTTCTTGACCCAAAATAATGTCGTCGTCCTGACCGCCATAGATAGTATCATTTCCGGCACCTCCTTCGAGGAAATCATTGCCTTGATTTCCGAAAAGGGTATCATTATCTCCTTCACCATAGAGGCTATCATTTCCTAAGTCGCCAAACAGGAGATCTTTGCCAATTTCACCGAAGAGAACATCTTCGTCTTTGCCACCCAGGAGAGTATCGTTTTCTTCACCTCCGTTGATAATATCTTTGCCTTGATTTCCGTAAATAATATCTTTTCCTAGACCACCAATAATGGTGTCATTTCCTAGTTGACCAAAGAGGAAATCATTTCCTTCATTGCCTAAGATATTGTCGTTATCTTTGCCACCTAAAACGGTATCATTTCCTGTACCGCTCTCGATCGCATCATCTCCTTGATTACCATTAAGCAAGTCATTACCAGCAAGACCAGATATTGCATCATTTCCCTCAGCACCAAAGATGGTGTCATTTTCTTCCTTACCTATAAGAACATCATTTTCATTGGTTCCGATAATGATTTCGCCTGCCATCTGATGAATTTTCCTTTGTTTTTACTTAAGTACCTAAGTTTATGCTACGTAGTCTAGCTTTGAGCTATGATACTTCACACTACTAGCAATATAGCGTCATTCAATTTGAGATTTTAAATGTTAAATATTGATTAAAAAATCTTTTATTTGTAGGGTGCGTTGGTGCTAAGGTAACGCACCCTACAAATAAGTTAGCAGCCTACAGATTTACGAATGTTACTTAGTGGCGACAATTTTTACGCCTCCTACAGGTGCCATTGTGATGCCCCGACGTGCAGGTAGTACGGGGCGATTTTCGGCTAGTTTTAGTTCTGTGCGTTGCAAGATTGTGGCTAAAACTAATTTCATTTCAAACATGGCAAACGCCATGCCTATGCAGCGTCTATTTCCACCACCAAAGGGGAAAAATTCATAAGGGGAAAATTGCCGATCGAGAAAACGTTCTGGTTTAAATTGTTTAGATTGCGGGTATAAATCTTCTCGATGATGGACTAAATAAATGCAGGGTGATAGTAGAGTTCCCGGCTGAAATTCGTAGTCCATAATTCTAATTGGTGTTTGCACAATGCGAGTAAAAGTAAATAATACTACTGGGTAAATTCGCAGGGTTTCACAACAAACTGCATTGAAGTAAGGTAGTTTGGTAATTGCCATTAAGTCGGGATTTTCGCCCAGTGAATTTAACTCTTTGAGTAATTTTTCTTTGACTTCGGGTAGGCTATGAATCCAGTATAATGCCCAAGCTAAGGCTGTGGCTGTGGTTTCATGTCCGGCAAACAAAAGCGTCATTAATTCATCTCTTAATTCGGCTTCGCTCATTGGTTGTCCGGCTTCGTCTTTAGCTAACATCATTAACGTGAGAATGTCTTCGCCGGAGAAGTCGTTAGCAGCTTTTCGTTCCCGAATTTCGGCATTGAGTAATTCGTTAATTTGCTGTTTTTGGCGAAGAAATTTTCCCCAAGGACTCCAGTTACCTAAATCTTTTTGCAAGATTGGTAAAAGGATAAAACTAGATTTTAAAGGTGAACCAATTGTATCTATTAGTTCTCCCATTAGTTGCCGAAGTTGGTCGTAACGTTCTCCTTCATCTAGTCCAAAAATGGTGCGAAGAATTACTTTTAAGGAAATTTCTTGCATTGCTTGACGCGCTGAGAAAACTTCGCCAAGTTTCCATTGATTAATTACTTGTTCGGTAATTTGGCAAATAGTGTTACCATAAGCTTTCATTCTTTCGCCATGAAATGAAGGTAGCAAGAGTTTTCTTTGCTGTTGATGATAATTACCATCATGTAAGGTAAGAGAATGTTCACCTAGTAAGGGATGTAAAAACTGATTGCCTTTACCAGCATAAAATGTTTTCGAGTCGGCGGTAAAGATTTCTTGAATTGCTTGGGGGTTACTAATAACTACTTGGGTGGGAAATCCGGCAAATTTGACTGTATAAAAATCTCCGTACTCTTTGCTAGATTTTTCGAGGTATTTTAATGGCTGCAAAACGCCGCGTATTGTCTGAATCAATCGGGGAGTTTTGGGGCCATCAGGTAAGTTTTTAATTGGTTCTGTTTGGCGATTTTTTGATATTGTTACCATGTTAATTTCTCCTGTAGGTAAAGATCGATCGCTAATTACTTACTTAAGTTAATTTTCTTGTCTATCTCTCATCATAACTATAGGAAATTCAATGGTAAAGGGAAAAAGCGATCGACCTGATGAAAACTAGAATATTTCTGGAGTCAGAGGATTAGGAGAGGGAATTATTGCTAAGAAAGAAAGTACGAGGAGTGAATCAGGATAGTTTAACCAAAATCCCTCTTAAGATAATTACGTCTGTTAGTTTATTTGTGTTAGCATTACCAAGTTTAACTAAATTTAGCAATTAAATTGGTTAAGCTAAATCATTTTTGGGAGAAAGTTAAGGATTTAAAATAATAGAAAAAAGACCAAGAATTAGCAGTGTAACGGAATTAATTTAACATCTATGCTTTCATTATCAAGTTTAAGATCCAGTCTAGGTAGAAAAGGGTGGCTGGTAATAATTCTCAGTTTATTAGCTCTCATGCTAGCTCATGGTATGGCGCTAATTTATCGGATTCAGCCAGCTGTGTCTTTGTGGTTTCCGCCTTCGGGAATTGCGATCGCATTAACACTTTGGTTCGGCCCAATTGGGATAATTCTTACAGGAATTGCTTCGGTTTTAATGGCACCCTTTTGGGGTTTGACAGGTTGGGCGAGGTTAGTTGGGTTAACGGATATTTTAGAACCATTAATCGCATGGTTACTGTATCTAAAATTTGCCAAAGGTGAGTTATCATTCCGCCGACTTAGGGATGCTGCTACTTTCATTTTGAGTGCTCCTTTAGCTGCTTGTGCTACTTCGGCTGTAATTGGTAGTTTAACTTTGGTAGCTATAGACAAAATGCCTATGTCTAAACTGAGTACTAGTATTCCTAATTGGTGGTTAGGTAATGCTTTAGGAACGATCGCAATTGCTCCGACAATTTTGTTAGTTTTAACCCCAAGAATTCAACATTATTTTCAAAGATCGAAATCAGCAATTACTGATAGTATTGCCGAAATTTCCCCTTTTACTTGTCCATCTTATAGACGAGCCGAGATTGTAATTATCCTCATATTAAGTATATTTATTGCCAGTTTTACGGTTTCTTTAGCTAATCAAGGAGGATTTGGTTTTCAGCAGTTTTCTCTATTGAGTTTTGTGCCCATTATTTGGGCTGCGACTCGCTTTGGAGTTACTGGGGGAATGTTGACTACTACTTTTTGTGTTTTAGTTACTTTATTAGCTTATTTAATTCTCAATCCTTATGCGATTTCTTTGGCAGAATTTCCGGTTTCTCCTGAAGTTTTGCACATCCATAAATTAACGCTTTTAATTCAATGTGCGACTAGTTTATTAATTGGTTCTGCTAGTACAGAAAGAGCGACTACCCAGGTAGCTTTAGCTGTGGAACAGGTGCGGGCGGTGGAGTATAAAAGACAGGCGCAACTTTCCGAGCAATTAATTAAATTAAATGAAGATTTGCTGTTAGCTAATACCCAGTTAGAAGCGTCTCACGATCAACTTTATCAGCGGGAACAGGAATTCAAAGCATTAGTGGAAAATTCGCCGGATATTATTGCTAGGTTCGATCGCCAATTGCGTCACGTTTATGTGAATTCCGCCATTGAACAAATAACTGGAATATCTGCTCAAGATTATATTGGTAAAACTCATTTAGAATTAGATTTACCTGAAGCCAAATGTCATTTGTGGCAAAGTTGTATTCAAGAAGTATTTGAAAGTAAAGAAGAACAGGTAATTGAATTTGACATTTTGACAAACCAAGGGACTCTTTATTATCAATCTCGGTTAGTTCCTGAATTTGCGCCAGATGGTACAATTGTTTCGGTGTTAGCTGTGACTCGGAATATTACCAAGTTAAAGCGAACAGAAGCAGCTTTGCGACAAAGTGAATATAGATTAAGACGGTTAGTAGATTCTAATTTAATTGGGGTGTTATTTGCTAATTTTCGCGGTGAAATTATTGATGCTAATCAAGCTTTTTTAGAATTGGTGGGTTATTCGTTGGAAGATTTACGATCGGGTAAAATGAGTTGGGCAAAAATGACTCCTCCAGAATATCAGATTTTGGATCGAGAAGCGATCGCTCAAGTGAAAGCGACTGGAACTTGTAAACCCTTTGAAAAGGAATACTTGCATCAAAATGGTAGTCGCATTCCCATTTTACTAGGTGTGGCTAAATTGGAATCTACAGAAGATGAATGTGTTTGTTTTGTACTAAATTTAACCGAACGCAAACGAGTAGAAGCAGAAAGGGAAAGATTACTAGTTCAACAACAATGCCAAAAAGAACTTTTAGAAGTAATTTTACAGCAACTTCCCGCAGGTGTAATTCTCGCGGAAGCACCTTCAGGAAAGGTAGTTTTTGGTAATCAGCGAACTGAAGAAATGTTTGGACATTCTTTCTTTTACTCGGAAAATGTAGAAGAATATAGTGAATGGAAATTGTTGTATGCTGACGGTAGTCTCTACCCTGCTAGGGAAATGCCTTTAGCACGTTCTCTAATTACAGGCGAAGTAATTACCGGAGAAGAAATTACCCTGGAAAGAGGTGATGGAAGCAAGGGAATTATCTCGGTAAATTCTGCGCCAATTAAAGATAGAAATGGGGAAATTATTGCTGGAGTAACTGCATTTTATGATATTACCGATCGCAAACAAGCCGAACAAGAAAGAGAACAACTTTTAGAAGCCGAAAAATTAGCCCGAAATGTGGCAGAAACAGCCAATAGAATTAAGGATGAATTTTTAGCGGTATTGTCGCATGAATTGCGATCGCCCCTCAACCCCATTTTAGGTTGGGTAAGACTACTCAGAACTCGCCAATTTAATCAAGACACAATTGATAAAGCCTTAGAAACAATTGAACGCAACACCAGATTACAAACTCAACTAATTGATGATTTACTTGATGTTTCGCGGATTCTTCGTGGTAAACTAAGTTTAAATATTACCAAAGTCAACTTGCCAGCAACAATTGCAGCTGCCATTGACAACGTAAAATTATCCGCTGAAGCCAAATCTATAGAATTAAACTTAACAATTTTAGATTCGCTATTGGGGGATAATGAACCTATTCTGGTTAAAGGAGATCCCAACCGCTTGCAACAAGTTTTTTGGAACTTATTGTCCAACGCGATCAAGTTTACCCCAGAAAAAGGTAAAGTAGAAATTAGCTTATCCCTACTCAATGAAATTCGCCAACCATCCTCACCGAAAACCTACGCCCAAATTCAAATTACTGACACCGGAATTGGCATTTCTCCAGACTTCCTCCCTTATGTTTTTGAACATTTCCGCCAAGCAGATGCCTCAATTACCAGAAGACATGGAGGATTAGGAGTTGGATTATCGATTGTGCGAAAATTAGTAGAAATGCACGGAGGAACTATTCAAGCAACTAGCGCAGGTAAAAATATGGGAGCAACATTTATAGTAAAATTACCACTATTAGAAAGTCCCTCAGTAACTCTTCCCGAAGCAGCGGAATAAACAAATCATTAGAAATTTGGACGATTCGATCGAAAATTTAGAAGGAATTATTTAGGAATAAATGAGTATGGAAACTCAAGCCTTTCAACAACTACACGAAGATGTGGTAATTTATGCTGATTACTATACAAACGAACCGCAAATCCTTGCCGCTGGTTATGGTTTTGAGGGGATAATTGGTATTCCTGGGTTGTTAACTGAAAGTCAAATTGGTTTAGCTGTTCAGGCAGGTGCGGGAATTGTTAGTGCTAATCTGAATCAAAACCCAGCGGTTCCGCTGCGAAACATTACTTCTGCTGCTAGTGTGATTGGGGTAACTGCTGCGGGATATGGCAATGTGACTGATACTTTTCTTGATGCCATGCCGATCGAATTCAGTCATCCCCTACTACCCAGCACTGTCGATCCTACAGATATCCAGATTACCCTAAATACCGGAGAAGTTGTTCAACCTCTTTACGCCGCCCTTAATCCCAACTATGATTTTAACGAACGTCAAACAATGGTGGTGTTTGGCTATTTTGGCAATCGTCTCACGCCAGGAACGAACGGCGCAGTTTATCCAGTTTTGGTGGAAGTTGTTGCCGATCGAACTCCTTTAACCGTTGTCACTGCGAACGGATTACAATCAGCTGTAGGCTTGCAGCAAACTAGCAGTAATCCTTTTGTCAGTGGGCCACAATTAATCGGTGCTAAACTAAGTCAACTCTCACTGGCAGGAGATTATGCGCCCAGTAGTTTCAATGCTAATCTGCCAAATCATGGTTATGCCTATTACGCAAGTGCGATCGATCGATCCCTCTATCGCTTGCGACTCTTCACATCCGGGGGCTTTTCTCCCGATGGAGTTTCCGGTTTTGAGCCAGGAGACTTTGAGCGATACTTTATTTTGCATGGCATTGATAGCCAAGGTCAAGCCTTTTCAATTACTGAAGATCAAACCACTTATACCACCAGTGATGGAGTCATTCAAGTCTTAGGGATAGCGGAACTCGGTTCTGGCTTAGGTTCTGGCCCTTATTACACCGAAGATCACGACAATCAGTTTGACATTATTTTAGCCGGAGATGAGGCGGCGATTAGCAAGATCGCAACCGTAGAAATTCCCGATTATACAACTACAAACTATAGCCCTATTTACAATCCCGGTGGTCCGGGAGACTCTCCAGTTGAGGGTTTTACCTACACCCAGCCAGCCGCACCTCAGATTTTTCCCGTTTTTAACAGTTTGGACAATCCCAGAGTAGTCAGCTATGCCTCACAGAATCTCGCTGATTATATAGTAGATACTAACTTACCCGTTGCTTTCCGGCTCCAAGACCCCCGCACGGGTAGCCATTTCTGGACAGCCTCTTCCATAGAAGCCAATGATTTAGTAACCGCAGGTTGGAAATTCCAATCTGTTCCCTTTGCTGTAAATCCCCAAGATAGTTTTACTAGTAATATTTATCGCCTCTATAATTCCACGACGGGAGATCATTTACTCACAGCTTCGGAAGAAGAGAGAACAACCGCTATAACTCAAGGTTACATCGATCAAGGAATTGCTTTTACTGCTTATACTACAACTTCTCCGGGTTTAGAAGCAGTTTATCGACTTTTTTCGCCTTTAGGGACCGATCGATTATATACAACTTCCGAACAGGAAAGATTTCGTTGGGAAAAGTTAGGTTATCAGTTCGAGGGAGTTGCTTTCTGGGCACCTTCATTTCCCAGCGATTCTACCATCACGCCTGTAGTTGACTATCAGCAGTTTCTCAGATATCAAAATCCAGCCGCCTCTACTCCCACCGATTCGATTAATGGCTTACCTTTAGCTCAACTCTTTGATGAAAATTACTATCTCAGCCAAATGCCTGATGTTGCTAACGCTGTTGGCAATGGTGATTTTTTGTCTGGCTATCAGCACTTTATCACCTTTGGCTGGAATGAGGGGCGGAATCCTAGCATTTTGTTTGATGAAAACTACTATCGAGCCAGTTATTCTGATGTTGATTTAGCGATCGCAAACAAAACTATCTCCAGCGGACTAGCTCACTTTTTGAACTTTGGTCATCAAGAGCAGCGTAACCCCAGTGAGGCATTTAGTCAATCAGATTATTTGACAAATAACCCTGACGTTGCTGCTGCGGTAAACAATGGCAACTTACAAAGTGCTTTCCAACATTACATCACCTTTGGCGCAGATGAAGGACGTTTGCCCGATCTATTTCTGTACAACGAAGCCTATTATTTGCAGCATAATTCAGATGTTGCCAATGCAGTAGCCAGTGATATCTTTGCTGATGGCTACGAGCACTTTGTACGTTTTGGACAAACTGAAAAGCGAGATCCAAGTTTCCTTTATAACGAGACAATGTATCTAAGCTTGAACTCTGATGTAGCAAATGCCGTTACCAATGGAACCTTCAAAAGTGGCTTCCAGCACTACGAATTATTTGGTCGTTTTGAGGAAAGATTAATATGAGTGTTGGCTGTTTATACTAAATCCCGGTTAGGAGTAGGAGTAGGGTGCGTCAGACGGTAAAGCCTAATATAGAAAGGAAAATGTCTAAATCTGACGCACCCTACAATATGACTTTTAAATGCGTAACAGCTTACTGATTAATTACTGAGAAATTACTCATGCAAAACTTACCAGAAAACATCAACGGAATCCCTAACATTTCCGGTTCAGAAAGCCAACTTTTCGCCGTAAACCAACAAAATAAACCAGTATTCTTACCCAAAAGTAACATTAACATATCCCAAGTAAAAGCCGCCTTTGCCATAGCCTTACACATGCACCAACCCACCATTCCCGCAGGGCAAAATGGCGAATTAATTAGCAACTTACAATATATGTTTGAACACCCCAACGAAGGAGATAACCACAACGCCACCCCCTTCGCCAACTGTTACAAACGCATGGCAGATTTCATCCCCGAATTAGTTGCTAATGGCTGCAATCCTCGGATCATGTTAGATTATTCGGGCAACCTTTTATGGGGCTTGCGGCAAATTTGGGGAGGAGAGATTTTAGAGAGTCTTAAAAGAATTGCGATCGATCCTAACTACCAACCTTATGTAGAATGGTTAGGAACAATGTGGAGTCATTCAGTAGTTCCTTCCACGCCCATTCCAGATATTAAATTACATATCCAAGCTTGGCAACATCATTTTGCGGCAATATTTGGTTGGGAAGCTTTAGCCAGAGTCAAAGGTTTTTCCCCACCAGAAATGCACTTACCAAATCATCCCGACACCTTATTTGAATTTGTCAAAGCTTTAAAAGAATGCGGCTATCGTTGGTTATTAGTGCAAGAACATTCCGTCGAAACTCTTGAAGGGAAACCTTTAGAAAATCGACATTTACCCCATCGTTTAGTCGCCCGAAATTCCCAAGGCGAAGAAATCAGCATTACCGCTTTAATTAAAACCCAAGGTTCGGATACCAAATTAGTCGGACAAATGCAACCTTATTATGAAGCAAAAACCCTTTCTCGACAAACATTAGGCGGTGTCGAAATTCCGCCAATCGTAAGTCAAATTGGTGATGGGGAAAATGGCGGAGTGATGATGAATGAATTTCCCAGTGCTTTCTTCCGCGCTTGTTATGAAATTAAGGATAATGGCGGGGGAACTTCGGGAGTTGTGGCGATGAATGGCACAGAATATTTAGAATTAATTGAAGAAGCTGGTTGTCATCCTGATAGTTATTCCACTTGTCAACCGATTAATCAACATTTGATTTGGCAAAAGGTTTCACCCGAAAATTGTACTCCTGAAGCGGTGATTAAAGCAATTCAAGAGTTGAAAGAAACTAATCATAATTTTCATGTAGATGGCGCTTCTTGGACAAATCATATTAGTTGGGTGAAAGGTTACGAAAATGTTTTGTCTCCGATGAATCAATTGAGTGTTTTATTTCATCAAAAAGTTGATTCTTTACCGGAAAATGTAACTCAAGAAGCCGATTATCGGGAAGCTTTAATGTATAATATGTTGTTGCAAACCAGTTGTTTTCGCTATTGGGGACAAGGAATGTGGACTGATTTTGCCAAGGAAATTTTTCATCGCGGAGAAGTAGCTGTAAATAAATTGTAATCCAGGTTCTTTGTAGGCACTTCAGTGCGATTCTTGAGAAAAAGAACGACTGAAGTCGCTACTACGAACGAATAGAAACTTGATGATTTATGGAGTTCATTGGGATTTTTGTATGGTTTTTTGGCGGGGAATGTGAGATAATCTAATGGTTGCATCCAGGTTATTGTAGTTTATGGTTGACAGCCAAGTAGAAAAGCGATCGCCTCTACACCGTTTAATTATCAGCTTGTTATCTCTCCTAATTGCTACTATCCTTTTACTGGGAATAAATATAGTTTCTCCCGGAGGAATGACAATGTTTGCAGGGAAAAGACCTACTAATCTTGGTGTCAACGATGGTAAATTAGCACCTTGTCCAAATTCGCCTAATTGTGTTAGTAGCCAAAGTGCAGATACAGAGCACAAAATTGAGCCATTAACTTATAATACCTCGGCTGCGGAAGCGATCGCGGATTTAAAAAAAGTGATTCAATCCCAAGAAAGAGCTACAATTATTTCCGAATCTCCTAACTACATCTATGCTGAATTTAAAAGTAAGTTAATGGGATTTGTCGATGATGTAGAATTTTACTTGGACGAAGCAGCGAAAGTAATTCAAGTGCGTTCGGCTTCCCGATTAGGACAATCGGATTTAGGCGTGAATCGGAAGAGAATTGAAACAATTAGAGCCGCATTTGATACATTGAAAAGCTAAGAAGATTAGGGTGGGATTTTCCCACCTTAGCTTAAAAGGAGATTTGCGATCGCAAGCCAAGCAAGGTTAAATAATGACAACAGAACCCCACAATAAAAAAATAGTAGTTATTGGTGCAGGTTGGGCAGGATTAGGAGCAACTTATCACCTAGCAAAACAAGGATATGATGTCACATTATTAGAAGCTGGAGCTTATCCCGGTGGTTTAGTTGCAGGTTGGAAAACCCCTGGCGGGCGTTCCGTAGAAGCCGGAATTCACGGCTTTTGGTATCCTTATAAAAATATCTTTTCTCTAATTAACGAACTAGAAATAAATCCCTTCACAAATTGGACTCGTTCTTCTCAATATTCCCCCGCCGGATTAGAAGTAGAATCTCCCATTTTTCAGAAGCAACCGTTACTTCCCACACCTTTAGGAACATTTATTTATACTCAATTTAAACGCCTACCTTTAATTGATAGACTTTCCGCCCTACCCTTACTTTATACCTTAATAGACTTTGATAATTCAGACTCAGCTTGGCGACGGTATGACAAAGTAACCGCCAGAGAACTTTTCAAACAATTTGGGGTTTCCGCCAGACTCTACAAAGACTCCTTTGAACCAATGTTATTAGTCGGATTATTCGCCCCAGGTGAACAATGTTCCGCCGCTGCTGCTTTGGGAATGTTGTATTATTTCATCTTGGCGCATCAACCGAACTTTGATGTTGTTTGGTGTCGGGGAACGGTGGGAGAAAAAATCTTTCGTCCTTGGGTAGAACAAATCGAAAAAATTGGCGGAAAAGTCTTAACTAACCGCCGAGTCAGTGATTTAATCGTTGATAATAAAAATCGCGCCACTGGCGTTGTTTGTGGTGAAGAAATCTTTGATGCAGATGCGGTAATTTTTGCTGTGGGAATCAGCGGAATGCAGAAAATTCTCAGCGGAAGTCCGACTTTACAAAAGCGTCAAGAATTCCGCAATCTTAACAACTTATCAGCAGTTGATGTTTTAGCAACCCGCCTGTGGTTTGACAGAAAAATTGATATTCCTCTACCTTCCAATGCTTGCTTTGGATTTGACAATACTACAGGTTGGACATTTTTTGATTTAAATGCGATTCATGATGAATACCGCGACGAACCCGGAACAGTTATCGAAGCAGATTTTTATCACGCCAACCAGTTTTTACCCTTAAGCAACGAGGAAATTGTTCCGATTGTGCAGCAATATTTAGCTAGTTGTGTTCCCGGATTTCGGGAAGCGAAAGTAATTGATAGCAGCGTGATTCGTTTATCCAAAGCTGTGACTCATTTTTTCCCAGGTAGCTATCAATATATGTTGCCAGCAAAGACAAGTTTCGCTAATGTATTTATGAGTGGTGATTGGATTGTTAGCCGTCACGGTTCATGGTCGCAGGAAAAAGCTTATGTTACTGGTTTGGAAGCTGCAAATTTGGTAATTGAACAATTTAAACTAGGAAGTAAAGCCGAAATTCTCCCCATTGAACCCGATGAACCGCACATTCAATTAGCAAAAACCTTTAACCAGTGGACAAGAGATTTAGCTAAATCTCTCCTACCCAACTTTTGGCTACCGTAATCCATCTGCGTTCATCTGCGGTTTAATTTTTTAAATCTCTTTGGGCCTTCTTAAAAAAATCTATGAATCAACAAAACCCGACGAACTTAACTGTAGAACAAGCGGAAAAAATTCTTAAGGAATATAGTTGTACAGATATCAAGCCTGTAGAATCTGAGTCAGAAAAAGTGTTCCTGCGTCAGGCGTTGAAAGTAATTACTGATTTGGCGGATTATGTGAACTTTGGCATTTGCGCTGAGTCTACGGAAGAGGGTTTTCAGGCTTTACAAAAATACTTAAATGGTTTGGGTTATAATGTTTCTTTAGATACTCAAAAAACTCCAGAAATTCCTGGGTCGGTGTACATAAAATTTAACACCAATAAACAGAGTTATTACTTAGATTCTTACACTGGAAATTATCGTGGAGTCCTTGTATCATGCCAGTCTTCGGCGCGAGAAGACATCAGTGGCACTTATGGTCATCTCCCTTTAGATTTATTTGATTAGTGAGTATAATTCGATCGTTAAGTTAGTGTGATCAATATCACGACAAAATTAGAGTTGAATCACGCAAATCCCCCTTTTTCTCAAGCATATTATTTATATCTTGGGTTATGGGAGTAACTTTGCCACCCAAGGCGAGGTGAGCTATCATGCAAGCAAAAATGATTAAATTCTTAACAGACGAATTGGCGATTCCTTCTTCTTCTATTGAGTTTGCTTTACGGCACAATGAAGGAACACCTGGTTTCTTACACATGATTCTTTGGCAATATGGACTAGTGACATTACCACAGTTAGACCAAATTTTTGATTGGTTAGAAACAGCATAGGAATCACAATTAAGTATGTTTAAGCTGAAAAACAGCAGAGAAGCCAAGGAAACGATTTATTTACCCGAAATCGCTAACTCCTTAAGCCCCTCTGCTGTTAACGTTTTAAAGGCTTAACGCATGATATCGACCCAAGGCTGTGAGTGGAAAGTGTTGTTGATAGAGGTGGTACTTAATATAGAAGTGGCAAGGAAAGCCGGTACCAGTGAAGTAATCCTCGTCCCAAGTTCCATCTGATTGTTGAGTCGCCAAAAGATAGTTTACTCCCCTATCGATGGCGGCTTTGGCAAATTTGCCTGTCGCTTCACCTGCGGCGATTAATCCAATTAAAGCCCAAGCTGTTTGAGAGGCAGTACTGTCTCCTTTTCCTTTCAAGCTGGGGTCGTTGTAGCTAAAGCAAGTTTCGCCCCATCCACCATCAGGATTTTGACAATTGACTAACCAAGCGGCACCTTTCTCGATGTGATGGCGATGGGTTTTTGGCGCAACTAAGGATAATGCTGCTAATACGCCACTGGTGCCATAAATGTAATTTACTCCCCAACGACCGTACCAACAACCTTCGGTTTCTTGTTCTTTTTGGAGATATTCTAAGGCGCGATTCATGTTGTAATCGTCGAGGGAAATTTGGCAATTTCCTAACATTTCTAAAACTCTAGCGGTGACATCTGCGGTGTTGGGGTCAATCATCGCTTTTAAGTCGCCGTAGGGAATTGCATTTAACCAATCGGCATTATTATTTAAGTCAAATGCCGCCCATCCTCCGTCTTGACATTGCATGGATGCAATCCAATCTACGGCGCGATTTATTGCTGCTTGTTTTAGTTTTTCGTTGGGTAGTTTGACTTGATTTAATGCCATAACTACCACTGCGGAATCATCTACATCGGGATAGAAATTATTGACAAATTCAAATGCCCAAGCGCCTGGTTTTCCTTGTTTATTTTTAACTGCCCAGTCGCCATATTCAAGGATTTGTTTTTCGATTAACCATTCTCCGGCGCGAACTAGGGCGGGGTGATTTGGGGCGATTCCTGAGTCTACTAAACTTCGCATGACTAATCCAGTATCCCAAACGGGAGAAATGCAAGCTTGGACTCGATAAGTTTCTTCGCTTTCAAGGGAAAAGTTATCTAATGCTTGCAATCCTCTTTCTACAATTGGGTCGGCTACATCGTAATCTAAAGTTCTTAATGCTAGGAGGGAATTTAACATTGCGGGAATAATTCCGCCCCAATCTCCGGTAGCTTCTTGGCGTTCTAATACCCATTTTTCGGCGGCTTTAATTCCTTCTTCGCGGAAAGGAACTATGTTGAGTTTTTCGGCAAGTTTGAAGGCGTTATCGAGGTGAAGAAAGATGTCACTCCAATCGTTGTTTTTGGGTAGTTCAAATTTTACATTATGCACGCCTTCGGTGTAAAGTTCGTCTAAATTAATGGCGGGGTTGGTGATGAAAACTGGTTTGCGATCGAATACAATTAATAGAGGTACTGTGCTACTTCTCGCCCAACTAGACATTTCATAAATATTGACGGGGAAAAACTCTGGTAAAAACATTACCCAAGGTGGGATGGAAGGAAGACCTCGCCAGTCGTAGCAGCCTATTAATGCTAGGTGAAGTTTGGTAAAAATCCTGGCTTTGCTAATACCACCTTTGGCTAAAATGAATTCTCGTGCTTTAATCATGGCGGGGTCATTTTCGGCTACTCCGAGTAATTTCAATGCCATGTAAGCTTCAATTGTGGTGCTTAGTTCGCCCCCGTCGCCGTAAAATAATTCCCAGCCACCATGCTGGCGCTGTTCTTTTCGCAAGTAAGCTTCTACTTTATGTAATGGTCTACTGCTGTCTGTTCCCCAAATTTTGTGCAGTAAGACCGCTTCTGAGGTAATTGTGACATTGGATTGTAATTCTGCCCACCAATAGCCATCGGGATATTGAATGGAAAGTAGGTAGTCCTGAGAAGCTTTAATTGCGGCTTCTAGACTCTTGCGGGATACTGTTGTTTTGTCTTGAGTTTGCATAATTTACCGTTCACCCTAGATCGCATCTGCCTTGTTGCAGCATAAAGAATTATCCTTGATTTGTTGCGTTTTATAACAGAGTTGGCTGGGAAATGGCAACAGTATTCGCAGTCAAAGAGATTTTTTGCAGATTTTGTTGGTAGATATTTAGAAGTTCTCTCTACTTGCTTATTTCCTTGGGGTGATGGTGAACTGATGAGTATTTGTTAATCTAAAAACATGAAATAAAAAAGTTAAAAAGGAGCGTTAAACATGAATATTTTAGCTTGGATTATTTTAGGTTTGTTGGCTGGTGCGATCGCAAAAGCTATTTATCCTGGATCTCAAGGTGGTGGCATTCTTGGTACAATTCTTCTGGGTATTATTGGTGCTTTTCTGGGTGGAACTTTAGCTACTCTCTTGCAAACAGGAACTCTACAACTTACGGCTGCTTCTCTGAGTCTCCCTGGCGTTTTTCTCGCAGTTTTAGGCGCTATTATTGCGATTTGGATTTGGAATTACTTCAATCGTCGTGCTTATCACTAAACTGCATCTTTCTCCTGCTTGAATTATATCTAAGTGTTCCTCTAATATTGAGGGGCGCTTTTATTTTAGTTTTTTACAAAATTGTCAAGTAAGTATCTGCTGATTCTGAGGGTAAAACTTTTAATGTTTGGTTGCGTAAATCAGGTTCTAAACCAAGGGCTTCTAAGGGAATTACTCCAATTAAAGCATCTCTACCACCTGGTAATTCTAAACATTCAAAAGTACCTTCACGTCCACAAAGGGATATTTTAGCATCTTGAAATATTCTGGCTTTACTAAGTCCAGTTGCGGTGGCAACATCTACTTCTTTTAATAATTCTAGTCCGAGTTGTGCGATCGCTTCTGATGGCAAGCATAATGTAGTTGCACCCGTATCTACCAAAACGTTATTTAGCGTAATAGAACGTATTTGATCGGCTAAAATAAATCCTCTAGCAGCAGCAGACTGATCGGCACGGTTGATAATGGTGAGTGTAACTAAAACTTTACCCATTGATTTGTCGGAACTTGTGTACATTTCGATTTATCCTCTGACTTACTTTATCTTAAATTAAGACAACTTTTCTCTGGATAGCAGCGAGTAAAAGGAAATTTCTTAATTAATCCAACACAAAATGTTGTATCCTGCTTTCTGATGTTTATTATTTTAGCTTATGCCGATCGCTAATTTTGTATTACTCCTGTCTTTTCTTTCTTTAACAATTTGGGTTATACTTCTTGCTTTTCGCGGTCAGTTTTGGCGTTGCAATCAACTGTTACCTGTTCTCTCTCCAGAGTCACCGCTATTAAAAGACTATCCGGCAATTTG
Source organism: Floridaenema fluviatile BLCC-F154 (assembly GCF_041929135.1). Lineage (NCBI taxonomy): Bacteria > Bacillati > Cyanobacteriota > Cyanophyceae > Aerosakkonematales > Aerosakkonemataceae > Floridanema > Floridanema fluviatile. Next base: position 68,023 of record NZ_JBHFNS010000031.1, read on the forward strand.
TGCTGTAATTCCGGCACGGAATGAGGCGGAGGTGATTGCTTTTAGTTTGCGATCGCTTTTTCAACAATCCTATCCCGGTTCTTTTACCATTGTATTAGTTGATGATAATAGCACCGATAATACAGCGACAATTGCCCAAGAACTTGCTCAAGAATTAAACAAAACTGAGCAATTACATATTGTTTCTGGCGCAGCTTTACCTATTGGTTGGAGTGGCAAACTTTGGGCGATGGAACAAGGGATTCGTTACGCGGAAACTCTCAATCAATTACCTGATTATTTTCTCTTAACTGATGCGGATATTCAACATCATTCTACAAATCTTTACGAATTAGTTACTAAAGCCAAACAGGAGAAATTAGATTTAGTTTCTTTAATGGTTTTGCTGCGTTGCGAAAGTTTTTGGGAAAAGTTGTTAATTCCGGCTTTTGTGTTTTTCTTTCAGAAACTTTATCCTTTTCCTTTGGTAAATAATCCGAATAAATCGATCGCTGCTGCTGCGGGAGGTTGTATTTTAATTAAGCGGGAAACTTTAACTCAAATTGGTGGAATTGAAAGAGTTAAACAAGCGTTAATTGATGATTGTGCTTTAGCGGCTGCTGTGAAAAATCCGGGTAAAATTTGGTTGGGTTTAACTGAATCTACTTGCAGTTTACGCCCTTATCCAAGTTTAGAAAGTATTTGGGATATGGTAGCGAGAACGGCATATACTCAACTGAATTATTCGCCGTTTTTATTGTTGGGAACTGTGCTGGGGATGACTTTAGTTTATTTGGTGCCACCATTGGCTGTAATTGGTGGATTGTTGACGGGGAATTTAGCGATCGCACTCCCTGGATTAATCACTTGGTTGTTGATGGCGATCGCCTATTTTCCAACAATTAAATTATACAATTGTTCCCCAATTTTCGCTTTTTGTTTACCAGTAATTGCCTTGCTTTACAACTTAATGACAATTGACTCAGCTTGGCGACATTGGCGGGGAAAAGGTGGTGCTTGGAAAGGGAGAGTTTACCCCAGCGTTAACAGTTAATTTTTAATTCTGCAAAATCGCTGTTTGGGAAATTTTGCTTTTTAGTAAATAAGTTTTCATATCACCTCGACCTTTAACATGAATAATTCCTCGTTCGACAAAGATGTAGTGATCTTTGAGTAATTCATAAGTTTCACTGGTAACTTGAATGCTGCCTGGTATGCCGTGAGATTCCATGCGACTGGCAAGATTTACTGTGTCTCCCCATAAATCATAAATGAACTTTTTCAAACCAATTACTCCGGCAACTACTGGGCCAATATTAATGCCAATTCTAATTTGAAAGTTTTGATTGTTTTCTATATTAAATTTGGCTAATTCTTGTTGCATATCTAAAGCCATATCTGCGATCGCAATTGCATGATCTTGGCGAGGCATTGGTAGTCCAGAAACGACCATGTAAGCATCACCAATGGTTTTAATTTTTTCCAAATCATGCTTTTCAGCTAATTGGTCAAACAGTGAGAAAATTTTATTGAGTAGTTCCACCATTTCGGTTGGAGGAATCTTAGTTGATAACTCCGTAAAACCGACAATATCAGCGAATAAAACCGAAGCTTCGCTAAAATGTTCGGCTAAAGTTCCCCTAGTTTTTTTCAGGCGATGTGCGATCGCTTGAGGTAAAATATTCAGCAATAAACGTTCCGATTGTTCTTGTTCAATTGCTAATTCCTGATAAGCTAGTTCCATTTGCCGACGAGATCTAAACTCGGAACGCTGCAAACGTTCGTATAAATAAACCGACAAATCGCAAACGAAACAAACCCAAAACATATACAAAGCTAACAAGGATGTAGTCATCCAAGGTGCTGGCATTGTCGCAGCTTTACCTAATAATAACTGACTGCCAATATAGTAAGCCAAAACTCCGAGTTGTGTTGTTAAGTGTAGCTGCCAACGCACAGGAATTAAGGTTGCCATGCCAAAAAAGGCTAATGACCATCCTAAAATATCCGCTTCGATTGTACTAGCAAAAATTGTCTTAATTAGCGGGGGAATTACGGTAACAGACCAAGCAAAAGCGAGAAAAATTATGCTGGGATAACGCCGACCAAATTTAGTTTTTAGTAAGATTAAACAAGTTAACAAACTTAATTCTTCGGTGATATAAATCACTAGAACTAAAAATTGGAAAAATTCTGGCTCGAAGAAAAAATTTCTAATTTCCAAGGCGATAAAAGTCAGCAGTCCGATTAAAGCAAGTCGTAAATTTAATTGCAACCGCTTACGGAGAAACTCCCGTCGCCATCTTTGATAATCAGCTGCTTCCACCTGAGTCTGTGCTTGGTGTCCTAGCAGATTTTGGATTAGAGAAACCAATTGATTCGGACTTAATAATTGTCGCATCCTAATTGCTAAACCCAAGTTGAAGCTAAATTAAGACTATGATATGCGATGAGTTAAGAGTAGGGGCGTTCGCGTAGGGTGCCGTAGGCATTAGCATTCGGACAGAAAATCTAGGGTTTAAGTCATAAATTGTCGCCCGTTCTGCGAAGCAGTTCCCGAAGGGTATGCTTTGCCCCTACAGAGTCAAATTTGCTTAACCGAGCAGTATTGGCTAGTATTTTCTTTAGAGTTAACGGAGCGATCGGGTAAATATCTGGCTGGAGTGTGACAGATGGCAAATTGTCTACTTCGCGGTGCGATCGTTCAAATAAGCAAAAAACAATTATTCTTTACTCTTGAGCACTACAATTGCTGCTATTTCGGGAAAGTAAAACCCAACACAAAGCAAACTTACTCTTCAGTCACATCAAAGAGTGACACATGATACCAGAAAAAAGCTAAGGAAATTTTTTATTTTAAATTAAGGACGAGCAAAAAAGAGAGCAATCACAAATGCAGAAAGATGTTAACTTACCAATGGCAGCTGTAGTCAACGATATAGAAGCTTTGATTACCGAAATAGATAAAAATCCTCAGATCTCCTCTTGGGTGATTAGATTAGTATTGAAAACAATTAAAGAGAAAGCACGCAAAATGGCCTTAGATAACCAAGCTAATGTCACTGATTTCAATCAAATACCTCACTTTGAAGTTTTGACTAATTCATCAACAATCACTCAGCAAAAATCACCAGCTTAAGATAAACTTTATCTTAATTAATCCATTAAGAACCAGGTTGATTTTTGCGAGTTTTAGGATCAAATTGAGACTTGACTTCATCTAATTCAATATCAATCTGGCTTTTTGATGTTCCCGTTCCTAAAAATTGCGATCGTAGTTCTTCCAATTCTTTATCAACTTGACTATTCGCAGCTTTATTTTTTGTCTGAGTTGGAGGTGTAGGTAAGGGATTTTTTACTGGAGGTTGGCTGGGTGTTACTGAAGTTGGTGAATTTAAATCTTTCAGAACTTCGGCGGCAGATTGATAACGTTTATTGATAGCATTTTCTAGCATTTTATCTAAAATCGTAGAGAGTGAATTGCTCACAGGATGTTGTAAAAATTCCCGCCAAATCCAGGTATCTTCTTCCAAATTATAAAGGTCAAAAGGTGACATTTTTGTTAATAAATGAATGCAAGTGACACCTAAACTATAAATATCACTAGAAAAAAGTGCTTTCCCACGGGACTGTTCTGGTGCTACATATTCCGGGCTACCAATACTAGTCCCGGTTTTTTGTAAAGCAGTACCAGCAGTAGTTTTTGCTGCACCAAAATCCACTAAAAATAACTTATTATCGCTGTTTTTCCTAATAATATTATCAGGCTTAATATCCCGATGCATTACTTGGCGACTATGGACAAATTGCAGTATTGCTAATAAATCATTTAACAATTGGCGAATTTGCGTTTCATTAAAAACACCTTTTTGGTTTAATTCTTGGGATAAAGTTTGCCCATCAATGAATTCTTGAATTAAATATTGCTGATTATCTTGGGTGAAATAAGCTAATAACTCTGGAATTTGAGAATGTTTACCTAATTCATCCAATTGTATTGCTTCTTGATTAAATAATTCGGCGGCTTTTTGGGCGCTACTTGCGCTTTGGACTAAGGGAAAAAATTGTTTAATTACGCAGCGAGGTTTAGATGGTTTATCTTCATCTATTGCTAAAAAGGTTCTGCCAAAACCTCCTTGACCAATAGGTTTTATCGCCCGATAACGTTCTCTTAGTAAAAGCTTGGAACCACAGGTAACACAAAAGTTTGTTGTTGTGGAATTTTGCGGATTTGGGCAACTAGGATTCAGACAGTAACTCATAATATTTGGTCAGTTAATTAAGGACAATGGAAATATTAATATTCGGGAATTTGCCAAATTTTTATAGTAACATCTTTACTACCACTAGCCAAAAGTTTTCCATTTGGGCTAAAAGCCAGGGAATATACTCGATCGGAATGCCCTTTAAGAATAGCAATTTCTTGTCGAGTTTCCCAACTCCATAACCTAATGATTTTATCCAGACTACCACTAGCCAGAATTTTTCCATTGGGGCTAATAGCTAGAGAAGTGACACTGCTACTATCTCCTTTTAGAGTAGCAATTTCTTCGCCTGTTTTGACATTCCATAGTTTAATAGTTTTGTCTGTACTACCGCTAGTAAGTACTAATCCATCGGGTGTAAAAGCCAGGGAATTAACTTTATCTGTATGACCTTTAAAAGTGAAAATTTCTCTGCCACTTGCTAAGTTCCAAAGTTTAATAGTTTTATCCCAACTCCCGCTAGCAATAGTTTGTCCGTCGGGGCTAATAGCTATAGAACTAATATAACTAGAATGACCTTGAAAAGAGCGAATGTTTTGTTTATTTGTTAAGTTCCAAAGTTGAATAAGGTTATCATTTCCATCAACATAATTACCGCTAGTACTAGCCAGGGTTATCCCATCTGGAGTAAAGGCGATCGCCCAGACAAAAGCCGATATTTGAGCAATAGTAAAAAGTTCTTTTCCATCTGCTACATTCCACAATTTAATAGTTTTGTCACCGCTGCCACTAGCAAGAGTTTTGCCATCTTTGCTAAAGTCAACTGAGGTAACAAAAGCGGCATGATCTTTCAGGGTACGCAGTTCTTTTCCGGTGAATAAGTTCCATAATTTAATGTTTCTATCTGCACTACCACTGGCTAGGGTTTTTCCGTCTGGGCTAATTGCTATGGAGGTGATGCGATCGGAATGTCCGGTAAGAGTCAAAACTGGAGAAAGGTAAATAGAAGCAGTATTTTCTGATTGATTAATTACCTGTTGATTAGGTTGTAATTTCCAGAGAAGAAAACCGAAAATTCCTAATAAAAATCCCCCTGCTATTAAAGATAAAATAATTACTCCAGTTCGCAAAGAGTCTTTTAATTTCTGGTTATTGGGCAAGGATATTGATAGATTAGGAAGGGTTGGTAGTTGTTTAGTTCCTAAGTCTTTTAATACTTCAACAGCAGATTGATAGCGATGTTGTCTCTCTATTTGGAGAAGTTTATCAATAACTTTTATTAGTTGAGTACTAATTGGTGTTGATAGATGTTGCTGCCAATTTGTTACCCAATCGTAACCATGTTTAATGAATAAATCAGCAGGATCGCTTTTAGTTAGTAGATAGAAACAAATTGCACCCATACTAAATAAATCGCTAGCGGGATAGGTTTCTCCACCTTGCATTTGTTCGATTGGTGCATAGCCAAAAGTACCAATTTTTGTGCCTTGAATTGCTTCTGTAGTATTAATAAATTGTTTGGAAGCACCGAAATCAATTAAGACGAATTTTCCATCACTGCGGCGGTGCATAATGTTAGATGGTTTCAGGTCACGATGTACTACTGAACGAGAGTGAATAAACTGAAGAACTGGTAAAATGTCTAGCAAAAAGTAACGAATTTCTGCTTCTTGCCAACCTCCTCCGCGACGGGCTAATTGTTCTAAAGTTTCGCCATCTATCCACTGTTGTACTAAGTAGAAAAAGTGGTTTTCTTCAAAGTAGGCGTACATGGTGGGAATTTGGGGATGTTCCCCCATGTTCTGCAGTTGTTTTGCTTCTTCTTCAAATAATTCAATGGATTTTTTAATTGCCCAAGTTGCTTTATTTTGAGGGACTAATTGTTTAACTACGCAGGGTTCGTTAAGTTTATCTACATCTTCTGCAATGTAAGTTCTGCCAAATCCTCCTTCTGTGGAAAGTATTTGGGTGACGCGATAATGTCCGCGTAGCAGCGTCAGGGGGGCGCTACAAGTTTGGCAGAATTGATTAGTATCGGGATTATAGGGTTTTGGGCAATCGGGGTTGAGGCAACACAGCATATTATAAAAATTATTAGCTGAATATATCTATGTTAAATGTGCGATCGCACTCTCTCACTTTTAAGTTAAATTTCTCTACCTACTACCGCCCGTCGCCTGGTTGCTGATTAATTACTATTTCCTCCTAATAAATAACGCAGTCGCCATTGTCCATTAAATCGGGCAAAACTAATCCGATAATCTCTCGGTTCATAGTAAACAAAATTGTTTTGTACCCAACCTTTTTTCCCATTTTTCAGTATTACGGGAGTCCAGCCATCAAATTTATTAACTAATTCTCGTTCTGACTCTAATAAATTATAATAAGTTTCCGTATCAAATTGAACTAAATCTTTAGAAACTATGCCAACTATCGTCGAATTTATGTTAGCTGCGGCGCGAATGTTGACGCGATCGGCAATAATTGCTACTTGAGTTTGCCAATCTGAATCATAAATTGCTTTGCCAAAGGTTTTGGGACAAACCCAAACTTCATTTTCGGTTTGTTCCTGGGCTATTTTAGTAGTCATTTCTAAAGTACAACCGCCGCTAATAGCTTTTTCTATCTGTTGCCAAAAAGGAGAGTTTTCATCTTCTAAGTTATAGTTCTCTAAACTTAAAGATTGCCCAGTGATTGATTGAGTTTGCGGAGTTACTAAGGCGCGAATAAAAATTTCATCGCGTCGCTTTACTGCATTTAAAAAAGATTGACGAAATTGGGAAAAATCTACTTTACTAGATAGGGGATTATTGGGTGTTACTGTACTTTTATTTTCTGGGGAATCATCTTGTGTTTTTTGCAAGTTTAAACTTTTCGGTAAGGAACTATTCCAAGACTGGGGGGAGAAAATTTGAGCATTTAAGGCAGATTGTCTACCATTTAAATAAGTGATAGTTGCTAAAGTAGAACCTGCGATCGCCCCAAGGACTATCATAATAAACATTAAAATGTGCGGAAATCTCATACCAGTTCCTCTAAAAACAAAATTTTTGGGGAAAGATAGTTATCCTAACTAATACTATTTTAGATTTAAAAGGTGCATCAGAACCTTAAAATGTAGAGACGTTGTATACAACGTCTCTACAAGCTTAAACATTAGTTATAGTAGCTTGGTGCATTGCCAGCTTTCCATTTAATATTACAACCAACGCTAGGTTTTTGTTCTTGACTCACAGGTCGATCGTTTAATACTGCATCGATCGCAGCGCGTAAATCTTTACCTGTAACAGGAGTACCGTTGCTAGGACGACTATCATCCAATTGACCGCGATAAACTAATTCTCTATGCCGATCGAATAGGAAAAAATCAGGAGTACAAGCGGCGGTGTAAGCTTTAGCAACTTCCTGGGTTTCATCATAACAGAAAGGAAAGGTAAACCCAAGTTCTAAAGCCATTTCTTTAAGTTTTTCTGGTGCATCATCGGGGTAATTTTCGACATCATTGGTACTGATTGCCACTATTCCCAAACTCCGATCTTTGTAATCTTTGCCTATTTGGGCTAGTTCATCTTTGATATGTTTTACAAAGGGACAATGACGACAAATAAACATCAGCAGTAATGCTTTTTTGTCAGCAAAAGTGGCGAGGGAAATTTTCTCGTTGGATAGTACATCTGGTAGTTGGAAATCTGGTGCTTTGGTACACAAAGCTAACATAGTTGAAGGAGTTAACGCCATGATTGTAACTGCCTTTAGTAGAGGTATTCATTATTAAGATATCAGACGATCTGGATCTGGGAACTTAAGATGAGTTTATTTAGTCAAAAAATAGCGATCGCCCAAAATTTATCAACCTATCTCAGGTAAGGTAAATCAACAAAAATACAATTTCCCGTATAATGAAGTAAAAACGGTAACGCAATTAAGTTTCAGACTACCAGCCAAAAAACTGGCAACCTTGAATAATTACATTGCTGCTTACTTGAGTTAATCTGGAACAGATTAAGTTAAAATTTAACAACCCGACTTGAAAGTTAGGTATGATGCCTATTTATTGCTCTAAGGGACACGAAAACGCTAATACAAATCTCTATTGTCAACAGTGTGGGGAGAAGCTGGATCAACCTGTGGGTAAAGGTGTTTATCCGGGGTTGTTGCTGGGCGATCGCTATCGCATTATCCGCCAACTGGGACAAGGTGGTTTTGGGCGTAGTTATTTAGCGGAAGACTCTAACCGCTTCAATGAACCTTGTGTTTTAAAAGAGTTCGCGCCGCAAGTTCAAGGTACTTACGCCTTACAAAAAGCGGTAGAATTATTTGAAAGAGAAGCAGGAATTCTCTATAAATTACAACATCCTCAAATTCCTAACTTTCGAGAATTATTTCGGGCAAAACTGCAAGATGAAGGGCATTTATTTTTAGTTCAAGATTATGTTGAAGGGGAAACTTATCGGGCTTTATTAGATACAAGGAAACGCCAGGGGCAGAAATTTACTGAACCAGAAGTTAAGCAATTAATGTTGCAACTTTTGCCAGTTTTGGATTATATTCACGGTTTAGGTGTAATTCACCGCGATATTTCTCCTGATAATATCATTTTAAGAAATTCCGATTGGTTGCCAGTATTAATTGATTTTGGTGGAGTTAAAGAAGTAGCGGCAAATGCCGAATCTCAATTTACTCAAGCGCCGCCAAATGTTGCACCTTCTTATGCTACTAGATTAGGCAAAATTGGTTATGCGCCGCACGAACAAATGCAGGTTGGGGTAGTTTATCCGCACAGTGATTTATATGCTTTGGCGGCGACAGTTTTAGTGTTATTAACTGGTAAGGAACCACAACAATTAATCGATCCGCATAATATGACTTGGAACTGGCGACAAGAAGTAAATTTAAGTCCCAGTTTTGGCATGACTTTAGATAAAATGTTGGCTTATCGTCCGGGCGATCGCTATCAAACCGCCCGTGAAGTTTCCGAGATTTTGGGAGGTAGTATAAATTCCCCTGTTCCTGTTAGCAAAACATCGAATTCTGCCACAGTTCAAAGTACTATAGCAGTTTCTCCAGCCGCAACTCAAGCAGTAACAAATCCTCCTCCTAGCAGGAATCAAACTATTAGTAGTAGTAGTTCTAGCGGTTGTTTTGGTAAAATTTTGGCTACTGGTTTAGTAATTGCGATCGCCAGTGGCATAGCTTTAGCAATTAGCAATAGTAACTTATTTAAAAAAGCTAGAAAATCGCCTCGTCCTCCAATAGAACAACCAACTACGCCAGCAACACCTGAACCACCGATCTCAAAACTTTCCCCACAAGAACAAGCGAGAAAGAATGCTTTGCGCGATCGTCGTCAAGCTTTAGGAATCGATTACAATTTTTTCTTAAATTTAGTTAATGAAACATTCTGGCAAAGAAATCCTAGTCAGAGAGGAAAGGTTTTAAGCGATGAACCAAAAGACGAACAATTAAGAGCGCAATGGGATAGAATTGCTTCTGAATGGTTAGATAAATTGGCATTTTTAAGTAGTGAATCTCGTAGAGGTTTGGGAAGTTACGATCTTCAAGATCGCTTAAAATGGAAAGCCGAAGTAAATAATAAAAAACTTAGCAGTCGCGCCCTTTATGACATTGCAGATGCCGAATTTTTCTGGAGATTTCCTGAACAACGAGGAAAGAACTTTATTGATAAACCCATTGGGCAAGTTTGGCAAGGAATTGTATTTGATAAAGTGAATGCGATTAAATATGGTAATGCTTTACAAAGAATCGTTTTTCCGCAAGGGGAAATAGGCGATCGCGTTAGTGGTACACTCAAACCAGGAGAAGGAAAAGCTTACATTGCAGGACTTGCTGCTGGGCAAATTATGAACGTAAAACTAAAAGCAGATGACAAAGTTTTATTTTCAGTTTATCCACCAACCAGCGAACAACCAGCATTATTAGAAGATACCACCAAACGCACCTGGTCAGGCACACTTCCCCAAGGTGGTTTTTATGAATTTGTAGTAGTTTCCCAAGCAACAAAACCTGTTGATTACCAAATTACCTTAACTGCGGAAAATCCCCCACCACCGCCAGAACCCACACCCATTGAAACACCAACAACAGAACCAACACCAATAGAAACACCAACAACAGAACCAGCACCAATAGAAACTATTCCACCACCTCCTATTGAAACCCCTCCAACTAATGAACAAGGGAATTTTTAAACCTATTGCAAAAGTAGACAATCTAAATTTCTAGACATCAGCTAATAATACTTTTGAGTCCATTGCGAAAAACTTGAAAACTTTTTGATTGATTATTTTCTACATCCATATAAGGAGCAACTTTCTGAGCAAAGTCAATTTTTTGTAAACCTGTTTCATAACCATATTTTTTAAGAATTCGATCTAATTGTTCCCAAGTTCCACCTTTAATAGTATCTGGATTGCGAAAACCTTTTTGTTGGCATAAAGAAATTGGTATTTTTTTATACTCAGCGCAAATTGCTGAAATATCACCAAGAAACCAAGATTCTAATTCTTCTACAGCAATTCGATGGAGAACTATATTACCTTTTTGTTGTGTAACTACACTGCTAGCATCGCACAAAAATTTTTTTAACTCTAAACAGTCATCTCTATCTTGGTCAACTACAACTACTATACGCCAATCTTCTGGCACAAATTTAGCATAAGCATTCATACGTTCTGGTAGTTTTTTCAAGAGCCTATCTTTATTTTGAAAATTATGAATTAGGAAACTATGATTATCTCCGATAATTTTAGGTACAATAATTTTTAAAGTTACTTCGGTTGAATACTCTTCTACTAAGAACTCGATGTGCATGATTGCTCCAATTAATATGGTAATCCTCTAAGATAGCCCTCAGACCAAAGATCTCCCAACCCTGCTTTTGATTCTATAAAGTGTTTAGCATCAGGTATTTGATCGGCTCTTGTAACAGTTGAATAACCATTATTATCTCGTTGGAAAATCCACAGGTTTTTCGCATCTTTAATTGTATTGACAAAGAAGGGAGAATGAGTTGATACAAAAACTTGAGCGCGTTGCGAATAGGCAACTAGTTCTTCATTTAGAGGTTCAAGCAATCGATGATGAAGTCCATTTTCTGGTTCTTCAATACAAAGTAACTGAGGAGGATTTGGGTCATTTAATAGGATCAAATATGCTAGTAACTTCAGAGTTCCATCTGATGAAAATTTGGCTAAAAATGGTCGGCTAAATGGAGCATCTTTAAATAATAGAGCTAATCTGCCATCAATAGTTGGTTCTGATTCTACTCGTTCTAACTGGGGAACGCGATGAGTTAATTGCTTGAGTATTTTATCTAAAACTTGGGGATGTTCATCTGCTAAAAATTGAACTACATTAGCAATATTGTCACCTTCGCGAGAGAGATGTTCCATTGCTCCAACGGTTGCTAATTGACGTGCTTGATCGGGGATAAAGTAAGAGAGAAACCATCCTTCTATAAAACGTCGTAAGCTTGCTACACGAGGGTTATCTGACAATTGACCAATTGTTTTAATAGCGAGGGAACTTGGATCATCCATTCGATAGGAGATTTTTTTATCATTAATTTCAGGATTTTCACCGCTAATTACTTCACCTGCACCATATTCAAATTTGAGAAAGTCAAATGGTTCGGCATCAGGCTCACTTTTCCAGCGAAGACTCTCTCTAGAAACTATAGGTGAGCTATTTTGCAAACCAATGGCTACAGTATAAGTAATCAGAGGCGATTTACTCTTTTGAGATTTACTTTCCCGATATTTAATGATGATTTCAATCTCTTGACTTTGGCAATCACGCGATATAACTTCGGGAAATCTTCCCCTTTTTTCTAAAGCTTTGCGAACGTTGGTAGTGAGACAATCTGATAAAAAACCGATGACATCAAAAAAGGTAGTTTTACCACTTCCATTTGGGCCAAGAAAAACGGAGAATGGTTTAATATCTTTCAGGGTAATGTCTTGTAGTACTCGGTAGTTTTTTACGGTAATTTCTTCAATTCTTGCCATGAGCTTGTTGAGTGGAAACAATGAATAAAACAGTAGTAAGGGTACGGCGTACCATACCCTTACAAGATTTTTCAGAAATGATTTTTAGAGAAGCTTAATCGGTAATTTATTAAGCTTCATCTAAAGCAACAATTCCGGGAAGTTCTTTACCTTCCAACAATTCCAAACTAGCGCCACCACCAGTAGAAATGTGACTCATTTGATCTGCGACACCGACTTTTTCGACAGCAGCTACAGAGTCACCACCACCGATAATGGTAACAGCATCTTTCTTACCTGCTAGAGTATGAGCGATCGCTTCCGTACCCACAGCAAACTTGTCAAATTCAAACACACCCATTGGGCCGTTCCAAATTACAGTTTGGCAATCTGCTAAAGCATCTTGGAACATTTTCACAGAATCAGGGCCAATATCTAAACCCATCCAACCATCAGGAATGTTTTCAATGCTAACAGTTTGAGAATTAGCATCAGGTGCGAAATTATCTGCAACTACCACATCAGTTGGTAACAGTAATTGTACGCCCCGTTCTTTAGCTTTTGCTTCCAAAGATTTGGCTAATTCTAACTTATCTTCTTCCACTAAAGACTTACCAACTTTTAAACCGCGGGCTTTATAGAAAGTGAAAATCATGCCACCGCCGATAAACAGCTTGTCGCATTTTTCCAGCAACGTTTCAATTACACCAATTTTGCTAGAAACTTTAGAACCACCGATAATAGCTGCTAAAGGACGTTGAGGATTTTCGATCGCATTTTGCAGATATTCCAATTCCTTTTGAATCAAAAATCCACCAACTGAAGGGCTCAAATATTTAGTAACACCTTCAGTCGAAGCATGAGCACGGTGGGCAGTTCCGAAAGCATCATTAACATATAAATCTGCATTAGCAGCCAACTGCTTAGCAAATTCAGGATCGTTCTTTTCCTCTTCCGGGTGGAAGCGGACATTTTCTAGCAACAAAACTTGACCATTTTGCATTGCCCCAACTTTAGCGGCAACCTCATCCCCAATGCAATCGCTAGGCTTTTCTACAGTTTGTCCCAACAATTCCGACAAACGTTCGGCAACAGGAGTCAAACGAGATTTTTCCTCAACTCCCTTTGGACGACCAAAGTGGCTGCACAGGATGACCTTAGCTCCATTATCCGTTAAATACTTGATAGTTGGCAAAGCAGCCCGGATGCGGGTGTCATCGGTGATTTTACCACCATCTACAGGAACGTTAAAATCAGCCCTGACCAGGACTCTTTTACCAGATAAATCTGAGGACGTGAGATCTGCTACAGTTTTCTTGGACACCGAAATAACCTCCTAAATGCTTTTTTTTGCGAAATCAGCGTGCCAATCTTATGGTTGTCCGTTCTGTCTACGCAGTCCACATTTTACCGGAGTGAGGGATCGCGAGGTACGTTAAATGTTTAAGACAGTTTTGTTTCCTGTGGATCAAAGTCGAGAAGCCCGCGAAGCGGCTGATGTAGTCACCAATATCGTCCAAAAATACAGTAGTCGCCTCGTGTTGTTGTCGGTAGTAGAACCACCAGAGGGAGAGTCAGCTAATCCAGATGCGATGGCTTCACCCGTAGCAGTGGCAGAATTATTGAAAACTGCCCAAAGTCTATTTGCCGATCAAGGGATTCTTGCAGATGTCATGGAACGCGAAGGCAAAGCAGCTTTTACGATCTGCGATGTTGCTGACGAAATTGACGCAGATTTGATCGTGATGGGTAGCCGCGGGTTAGGATTAACCGAAGAAGGTAGCACTGATAGCGTTACTTATCGGGTAATTAACCTTTCTCCCTGTCCCGTTTTGATTGTTCCATAATGGGGGACTGGGGACTAGGTACTAGGGACTGGGAGAGTGTTGTGTTGTAGGGGCGGGTTTAGCAGAATAGTCTGTACTCGCCACAGAAGAATTAACAGCAAAACCCGCCCAAGAGAGAGTTTTGAGTTAAAAAACTTCCCCAACCCCCAATCCCCAACCCCCAACTCCTAACCCCCAAATTCTATGACTACTCCTGCGATTCAATGGTATCCCGGACATATTGCGAAAGCTGAGAAGGCACTCAAGGAACAGCTAAAGCTGGTTGATGTGGTGCTGGAAGTTCGGGATGCGCGAATTCCTTTGGCTACTCAACATCCGCAAGTTTCCGAATGGGTGGGAAGTAAGGCGAAGGTGTTGGTACTTAACCGAATGGATATGATTCCGTCTCAAGTGCGCCAACTTTGGGAAAATTGGTTTGAGTCGCAGGGGGAAACTCCCTATTTTACTGATGCCCAACATGGTAAGGGTATCCAAGCTGTGACGCAAGCGGCGCAAGCTGCGGGTGTGGAGATGAATAAAAGGCGGCGCGATCGCGGAATGCTTCCCCGTCCTGTTCGTGCTGTCGTCATCGGCTTTCCTAATGTGGGAAAATCAGCTTTAATCAATCGATTATTAAATAAAAAAGTCGTAGAAAGTGCCCGTCGTCCCGGAGTAACTAAACAATTACGTTGGGTGAGAATTTCTAAAGAAATTGAATTATTAGATGCGCCTGGGGTAATTCCTGGTAAATTAAACGATCAGGAAGCAGCAATTAAATTAGCAATTTGTGAAGATATTGGCGAAGCATCTTATGATAATCAACGAGTTGCTGCTGAATTAGTAGAATTGTTGAACTATTTAGGAGATGTACACGGGAATTTTTTACCTAATTCTCCTTTGCAAAATCGTTATGGTTTGGATGCTAAAGAATGTACTGGGGAAGATTATTTAGTAAATTTAGCGAAAGAACGTAATCAAGGTGATGTGGAACGCACAGCACGCCAGCTTTTAAATGATTTTCGTAAAGGTTTAATGGGTGCAATTCCTTTAGAATTTCCCCCATATTAAAAAAGTTAAGTCAATACTCGGTTTCTGCTAAACCGTTCTGTAAAATTTACTCAAATCTACCAAAGTTTAAGGTGCGTCAGAAGCTCAAACTCTTATATTTTCTAGATATAGGGTCTGACGCACCCTACTATTATCTCTTCCCAGAATTAACTAGAAACAGGTTTTTTGTATAAGTTGAAATTCAAAAAAATTAATCTTCTATTCTAGAAGTACGGTTTAATATTAGGTAAGCATCTATACTAATAATCTTATCTTTCTGGGAGTATCAAGATAATGAATAATCAGGAAAATCCTTTAGGAATTAACAGGCGTAGTTTATTGAAGTTTGCGGGAATAGGAGGACTGGTAGCAGCGGGAGGAATAGGGGTAAAATATGTAACTTCTGCGCCAAGAGCAGAAACAGTTACAGATAAAGATATTACAGCCGATCGAGCATGGGAAATATTAAAATCTGGTAATGAACGCTATGTGGCGAAAAAACTTTCTCATCCTCACCAAACAGAACAAAGAATTACAGAACTTGCTACAGGACAACATCCTTTTGCTATTGTTCTTGGTTGTGCTGATTCACGAGTTCCACCAGAAATTATTTTCGATCGAGGTTTGGGTGATTTATTTGTAATTAGGGTAGCGGGAAATATTGTGGATGATGCAGTTGTCGGTAGCATTGAATATGCTGCTGAAGAACTTAACACTCCGCTGTTAGTTGTACTCGGACATGAAAGATGTGGTGCTGTGACTGCTGCTGTTAAAGGTGGTGAAGTTCCCGGACATATTAGTACTTTGGTGAAAGCTATTCAACCCGCAGTAAAAAGTGTCCAAGGTTTACCGGGCGATCCGATCGAAAATGCGGTGAAAGCGAATGTCAGAATTGTAGTTAGTCAATTGAAATCTAATCAACCTATCGTGTCTGAATTAGTTAAATCAAACAAACTAAAAATTGTTGGCGCACGTTACGATTTGGACAGTGGGAAAGTTGATATTATCCCCTAAAATTCCGAGAAAAGCGGTAATTAAATTAGCTTAATTTCATCTCCAACTTGTAAAATTTTTCCAGCTTCTGATGCTGGAATTTTTGTATTAACACTCAAACGATAAAAGTGATTAAATCGAGATGAATTAACCCAAATTGGTAAAGTTTCGCGGCGTTTTTCACTAAAAAGTTTTTGGAAATTAGGGTAACTTTCGCCTGTTAAGGAGTTGCGAGTTGGAACAATACAACGTTGACAAGGGTTAATTCCTTCAAACATTACTCCGCCAATTTGAAATTTTACTACTTCTCCTTCTTTGGCAAAAAGTTGATCTTCCCAAAAGGGAGGAACGCCATTTATCTCCAGGTTAGTACGGAGGCGTTGACGGATTTCGGTTACAGAAATTCCCGGAAACCAAGCGGCGACTGTTTCTAAAGTAGCGGTGCTAATTACAGTTGGGCCGGAAGCAATGTTATCATCTGGAAAACCAGTAAGTGAGTTTTTTGCTAATGTGACAGGAAAACCAAAGTAATTACTCAACCAGGATTCTAGCTGAATACGATCGCTGTCGATCGCAAATTCACGTTTTTCTAATGTTCCTTGAATTTGTAAGCAAACGGTTTGTTTTGCTACATCCCAAGTCGATCGCAATAAATGTACTTTGGGGTTGTGTTTGCCATTCACGAACCGACCTTGTGCATCTAGGATAGCAAACTCTCGGTCTTGGCATAAAGCGCCGCTAGCTAAAACCTTTACTTGGTTAACAGCTATTCCATCTAAGGATTTTATCGGATAAACGAAAATACCTGCAAGATATGGCATCTAAATCATCTTTAACCTTGGATAATCTTTAATATTACAGCTGTTACATCTTTTCGTTACAAATCCAGTTATTGAAACTAAGTATTAGGTTAAACTGGGGACATCATAGACACAAAAAAAACTACTTTATGGGTAGAAGTGTCTTTTATATCAGGGTGCTATTAGCAATAATAAAAGCTTATAAAGGGTAAAAAAATGACAGAGCTTAAGCTGTGTGTCTACCTGGATAATCAGGAAGTAATAGTACCAGTAGATCAAGATGAATTTACTATAGGACGTTTACCAGAAAATGATTTACATCTGCCCTATTTTGGAATTTCTCGATGTCATGCACGAATTGTGAAGCAAGGGAAGGGTAAATGGTCAATTGAGGATATGGGGAGTAAAAATGGTACTTATTTAAATGAAAAAATCTTGACTACTGCTGAAATTTTAGCACATAATGATTGGATTAAACTAGGTAATATTGATGCCAGAGCTATTTTTAATGATTCTACTTTACCGCGATTGCGAGAACCGGAAAAACCGGAATTAGATGAGGGAATGACTATTGTTAGGAATGTCAATGATTTGAAAGAACAATGGATACAAGCGGATAATTTAGTAGATAAAGTCAGGAGACAAGAAACTTCGATCGCTCGGTTAAAAGACTTAGTAGATATTGCCCAAAATTTAAATTCTGCGGAATCGATCGAAGAGATATTCATGGCAGTAAAAAACGTAGTTTTCCGTTACATTGAAAACGTAGAAAGATTAGCTTTGTTAATTATTGATAGCGATACCGGAAATCTAAAACTATTTAATGGAGCGATTAGAGAATTTGAACATTCTCAGCCCTTACCTAATGATGAAAATTGGATTAGTCGCAGTATATGTCAAACAGTATATTCCCAAAAAATAGCGATTCAAAGTGCTAACGCCCAACTCGATGAAAGGTTTGGTAATGAAATTAGTATTATCACTAAAGATATTCACAGTGTTATGGCTGTTCCTTTGTGGGATGAAAATAAAGTAGTCGGCGTTTTATATGCTGACGGACATATTCCCATTAGCGAATCAATTCAGCAAAAAGATCAGGATTTGAGCTTCTTTTCCACCTTAGCTAACTTAGTTGCTTCTAGCGTACAACGATGGTTATTAACCCGCCAATTAAGAAGCGAAGAAAGAATCCGTCATCGCTTAGAGAGATATCATTCTCCAGCCGTAGTACAACAAATGATGCAAACGGGTAATGTATCTGATACTCGCTTAATTCCCAAAGAAAGTGAAATTAGTATTATGTTTGCTGATATCGTTGGTTTCACTGCACTTTCAGAAAAATTAACTCCGGCAAAAATTGCCGAATTACTCAATGCTTTTTTTGAGGAAATGTTGCAAGAAGTTTTTGCGGAAGGCGGAACTTTAGATAAATTTATTGGTGATTGTATTATGGCGTTTTTCGGAGCGCCAGAACCACAACAGGATCATGCAGAAAGAGCTTTTAGAGCCGCTAAAGGAATGTTGACTCGTTTAGAAAAGATGAATCTAAGAAAAGTTCTATCTCATCCTTTAGATTTAAGAATTGCCATTAATAGTGGCAAAGCTGTTGTGGGAGATGTGGGTAGTACGTTACGGGTAGATTATACGGTTTTAGGCCCAACGATTAATTTAGCTTCGCGCATGGAATCTATTTGTCCTCCTGGTAAGTTAATCGTCAGCGATGCAACTTATAAAATGTTGCAACCTTCTCAACGTTTAGAGTTAGAAGAAATGGGCGAATATCGGTTTAAAGGTATAGATCAACCAATCCCAATTTATGTAATTACTAAAGATTTAATGATTTCTAGAAAATCACATAAATTGTGATAATTTACCAGAGTCATCTTGAGCAAAACTTACTCGATCGCGCCCTTGCTGTTTAGCACTATAAAGCGATCGATCCGCAGCATTAATTAAGTCTTGGGGGGATAGTTTAGCATCTGGAATCATGCAAGCAACTCCCAAGCTAACTGTAACATGATTACTTACTAAAGATTGGCTATGAGGAATTTCTAAATCATGAACTGCTTGGCGAATACGTTCAGCTAAATAATTTGCACCTGACAAATTAGTGTAGGGAAGTATTACGGCAAATTCTTCCCCACCGTAGCGAGCAAATAAGTCAGCTGGGCGACAGAAAATATCGCTAACAGCTATTGCTAATTGGCGCAAACAATCGTCTCCTGCTAAATGACCATAAGTATCGTTGTAACGCTTAAAATAATCAATATCGAATAAAATTAAAGATAATACTGCTTTTTCTCTGCGGAGACGTAACCATTCTAAATTCAGATATTCATCAAATCGACGACGATTGGCTATTTGAGTTAAACCATCAATAGTGGCTAATCTTTTTAATTCCTCATTTGCTGCTTGTACTTGCTGATAAAGTTGTGATTGATAAATAGCCATTGACAATTGATCTGCTATTTCTCTGGCTATTTCTATTTCTGATTCTTGCCAATAATGTTGCTGAGGTTTTAACAAACTTAAGCTACCCCAAGTTACAGAATTAAAATGTAATGGAATCAGTAACCAAGCGCCGGGAAAAGTTTGAGCCAAATTCTGATTAATTTCATCTTCAGAAAGACTAGCATCTTTTAACTGGACAATTTTTAAGTTTTTCAGTTGAGCAGCGATCGGGTTTTCTCGATCGGAAATTCTCTGCTTTAACAAGCTATTTATCTGAGAATTCTGGCGATACTCTGCTACTGCTAACCAAATTTCTTCTTCTGGCAAATACTGAACAATAGCCACTTGCTCAACTTCTAAAAGTTCACCAATATCCATAACCGCAGTAGAGAAAATAGTTGATAAATCTAAAGAATTACGAATTATTTGAATGACTCGATTTAATGCTTCTTCTTTTTGGACTTGCGATTGCAGTAACTCTTCTAGCTGTTTTCGTTCCGTAATATCTTGGATTGTACCAAATAGTCTAATTACTTCTCCTTCACTGTTAAAAACAGCTTCTCCTCTAGCTTGGTTGTACATAACTAAACCATCTTTACGCATGGCTTTAAAATCAATTTCAAAGGATTTTCTCTGATGAATTCCTCGACTGATTGCTTGTTCTAATCTTTCTCGATCTTCAGCAAAACAAACTTGGAAAATTTCTTGAAAGTCATATTCTTGGCGATCGCCATCAAACCCAAAAATGCGGAATAATTCTGCCGAACCAATAATTTTGTTAGTAGCTATATCTAATTCCCAATTACCTATACGAGCCACTCTTTGCGCCGCTGCAAGTTTAGCTTCGCTTTGTCGTAAAGCTTCTTCGGCTTGTTTGCGAACCGTAATATCTTCACAAACAACTACTGTATATAAAACCGAATTATCTTTATCTCTAATTAAAGATACTGTCAATCGTCCCCAAACGATTGTTTTATCTTTCCGAATATAACGTTTATCAATTACATAGCTATTTCTTTCTCCTGCCATTAACGATTTGTGTAATTCTAGATCTATTGCTAAATCTTCGGGATGAGTAAATTCACTAAAGTGCATCCCGATTAATTCTTCTTGGCTATAGCCAAGAAATTGACAATCTGCTTCATTAGCTAATATGGTATGTCCATCAACATTAACTAATGCCATCCCTACGGAAACATTATCAAAAACGCTGCGAAATCTTTCTTCACTCTGACGCAATTTTTCTTCGGTTTGTTTGCGATCGCTAATATCAACCATCGAGCCAACCATACGAATAGCACAACCTTTAACATCTCGCACTGCTTTACCTTGACCAAGAAACCAACCATAACTACCATCTGCCTTTCTTAATCGCATCTCACACTTATAAGGCTGATTAAATTGCAAATGTTGTTGAATTGCTTGCTTCACTCTTATCAGATCTTCCGCATGGATTAACTGATAAAACAACTCTAAAGTCGGAGTGTAACTTCCCGGAAACAACCCAAGTAAAATAAACAACTTATCTGACCAAAACAAAGTATTATTTTTGATATCCCAATCCCAAATTCCATCATTAGTAGCTTCCATTATTAGCTGCAATCGTTCATGTTCTTGATACCAAGCTGCTTCAGGTTTTTGATGTTTTTGCAGGATCATTTGCTGAGAATGTTTTTTTTTGATTTGATTGTTTAACCACCCATTGCGCCAAATCAGGATCAAAAAATTAGCTATAACCACTAATATTTCAGTAAAATGATTAAAGGCTCTAGTCCGAACTTCAATTTTTCCTTCCATTGTATCTTAATACATTCCTAACCACGAAGCAACTGTGTCAGCTAGTAACCGACTGTATATTAGTCAGGTTATAAAATACCTGTTACCTGATTCCATTAAAAATTTTCAGCCCGATCGAGGCTATACTCATTTACATTGCTAATATTGTATTCACAATTACCAAATTTTCAAAAACTTTAGCGGAAACCAAGTTGAATTTAATTTCACTTGATTTCTCGATAGATAAATTAGAGTTGGGTAAAAATAACGCAGCAGCTAAAACCACCTAATAGAATTGAGTAACAGTTTAAAGCTTAACTACATTTAATAAATATAATAATCTATTTTACTGAGTATAAAAAATAAGAAAATATGAATATAAACTTAGCGATTCCGTACATTTGGCATTTCCCTTGTAGCAAAATTTAATCAACACCATTGCCCTAAAGCAGAAAGACTTTTATATTTGATGAGGAAACAGTTAGTAGTAAATCGCGGTAATCTTAATCACGATGACACTACCTGTTCCTGACCAAGGGAGTGTTTGCCAAGTCCAGTTATCAACTAGTATGCTGCTTTAGGTTGTTTGCACAAAGCAGCAGACTCTTCAAAAGCGTATGTCAAAGCTTCGTTATTTCGTGGTTGTGAGTGTGAGTGCCATAGTATGTGCTGGTATACCCCCCATAGCTAACGCTGAAAGTGGTACAGCCAGTCTTGAGTCCAGCAGTGAAGCAGTGAAAACTGGCGAAACTTTATCTGCTGTAGTTCACTCTAGTGATTACTTATCCAGTAATCAAAGGCACAAGGAAAAACAAAATCAAGCCCAGCGCGATACGCCTAACGGCAAGTTACGCGAAGGCAATATCCTGGTTGTAAATACCTTATCTAGTCATGTAGCTCATCAGTCAAATCATCAGGTTACAGAGAACAGGAGACTACGATCTCTACGTAATAACTTGGTGACACAAAAGATACCAGTTACTCCTTTACCTGGCTTTGTTCCTGTTCCTGGGAAAAATCAGGTTCCGATTCCGAACAATCTCGTTCCGAATCCTAACCCTTTACAGTTTCCCACCAGACCGGAAGAGGTACTTATAGAAGTAACTCAACCTCTGAGCTTACGAGAGGCAGTGGAATTAGCACAACGCAACAATCGTGACCTGCAAGTAGCCCGACTACAATACGAACAGGCACAAGCCCAGCTAAGAGAAGCCAGAGCAGCGTTGTATCCCACAGTAGATTTAAGCGCATTAGCCCAAGGACAACGAACTGCTCAGCAAGAGTTACAACTTGAAGCAGCAAGACAACAGGCAGAACTACTAGGCCAACCATTTGAACAAGATGAGCAAGGCTCAGTCAGTTTAAGCGGCACAATTGAAGCTAACTACAATCTGATCACTGGTGGACGGCGCAACGCCCAAATTCGGGCAGCCCAAGAAGCACTTCGCAGTGCCCAATTACAAGTGGAAGCCTTAAGCGAACAAACTCGTTTGGATGTTTCTAATGCTTACTACGATTTACAATTGGCAGATGAACAGGTAAGAATTGCGGAATCTGCTGTCCGCAATGCTCAACAAAGTTTGCGAGATGCCATAGCCTTAGAACAAGCGGGATTAGGTACGAGATTTGATACCTTGCGAGCGCAGGTGCAGCTAGCAAACCAAAACCAACTTTTAGTTACCAACCGCGCTCAACAGCAAATTAACCGTCGTCAATTAGCGCAGATTTTGAGTTTGCCCCAGTCAACTGGGATTGTCGCGGCTGACCCTGTAGAAATTGCGGGACTGTGGAATTTAACTTTAGAAGAAAGTATTGTCAGAGCATTTCAAAATCGTGCGGAACTGCAACAGCAGTTAACGCAACGGAATATTGCTGAACAACAAAGGCGGGTTGCTTTATCGACTCGCAGACCGCAGGTAGATTTATTTGCTAACTACAATGTGTTAGAGGTGTTTAATGATGGTTTAGGTTTGGCTGATGGGTATGCAGTAGGGGCGAGGCTGCGGTGGAATTTGTTTGATGGTGGGGCAGCTAGGGCAAGGGCGGCGCAGCAGGAAGCTAATATTGAAATCGCAGAAACTCGATTTGCGAATCAGCGCAATCTGATTCGTTTTCAGGTTGAACAAGCTTTTTATAGCTTAAGAGGTAATTTCCAGAACATTCAAACTGCTAGATTAGCTGTAACTCAAGCCGCAGAAGCTTTACGTTTAGCACGTTTGCGCTTCCAAGCTGGTGTGGGTACGCAAACGGAAGTAATTGACGCAGAAAACGACTTGACGGAGGCGCAGGGTAATTTGGTGAGAGCGGTGATTGACTATAATCGATCGCTAGCCACCCTAACCAGGTCTGTAAGTAACATCCCACTTCCAGCACCTAGTCCGTTATCGCCTTAAGGAGCAGGGGCGCAGGGGCGCAGGGGCGCAGAGGGGAAAGGTAAAATTTACGTCTCTGTTTCTCCTTGTCCCCAGTCCCCAATCCCCAGTCTCTCATATTAAAAGTTTGTAATAGTTCTTAAGAAAAAGTAAAATAAGATGGTTAACGTTAATTTGACTGGTTCGATCGAGGCGCAAATTCGATCTACAAGGGGTGAGTAATGGCTAACATTAAATTTGTTAAAGAAAATAAAGAAGCAATTGTAGCAGACGGGGCGAATTTAAGAGAGAAAATGCTGCAAAATGGCATTGATTTGTATAAATTCACGGGTAAGTTAATGAATTGCGGTGGTTACGGTCAGTGTGGCACCTGCATTGTCGAAATTGCCGAAGGGATGGAAAATCTTTCTCCACGGACGGAAGTAGAGAATCGGAAGTTGAAGAAGAAACCGGAAAATTATCGGCTGGCTTGTCAAACTTTGGTGAATGGGCCCGTGAGCGTGATTAGCAAACCATAAGTACTGGGCGTGATATCCTAGTTTTGTCAAATTGCTGTGAACAGAGGTTGGGATTTTATGGAAGTTAACGATTTAGGGTTTGTCGCCAGTATTCTTTTTGTGTTGGTTCCTACTGTTTTTCTTTTAATTCTGTACATTCAAACCAACACCCGTGGCACTGATAAAAATATTTAGTTAAAAAAAAGAACTGGTGATTGCTAGTGGGTAGTGGGTAGAAAGAATTCCTGCTACCCACTACTTTAATTACCAGCCGCAATTTTGATTAACCAACTGTCCGGGCTAACAGAACTGGGCAAGGGGCGTAAACTCTTACATAGTCTGAGAGGGAAGTGCCTAGCAAGCGGTCTAAGTCTGGGAGGGCTTTGGCGATCGAGGGACGGCGATCGGGAGAACCCAACATCAGTAAGTCTACGTTATTCTCTTCAGCTAGAGTACAGATTTGTTCCCCTGGTTTGCCGTTACCAGTTACAGTTTTATAGCTAATTCCCATTTTTTTGGCTTCTTCAGCTGCGTTGGTTAACGCTGATTGAACTGCGGGGGGAGTCTCTTGACCTTTAGCATCAACGTGAGCAAAAATCAACTGACCGCCTTTGACATCGCGCAGGAGGAACAAAGCTAGCTTTAAGCATTGTTTTGCAGCTTCCGAAGCATCCAAAGCGACCATGATTTTGTTAAGTTTCTTGACGTAAATATCATCCTTAACCAATAACATGGGACGGTTGGATAGTTGGAAAACGTATTGACTGACAGAATTCTCCAAAATTGACTCTAGGCGTTTTAAGCCACGAGAACCCATAATAATTAAATCTGCCTGGATTTCGTCAGCGACTTGGCAAACAATGGTTTTGGGATCGCCTTGTCGCAGCATGGCGTTGACGTGATTGGGATCTAGTTTTAAGCTTTGAATCGCAGTGGCAAGAAACTTACCTCCTTCTTCCCATTTAGCTGTCATCTCGTCGGCGTTGACTTGTGGAGGTACAACGTGCAGAACGGTAACTGAAGCAGATTGAATGGAGGGAATTTCCATCAAAGCTTTCAGCATTTCTTCAGTGTGTCCTGTTCCAGAATCAGCCAGCAATATTTTTTCTATCATCTTTTTGTCTTTGATAGTAATTAAACTGAAGGGTAAAGTCGTTTCAATCATTCACAATAGAACGATTAGTGGCTTATCTCGCAAGTCTTTTACAAGCTGTTACAAAAAACCTGCTGATTGCCACTATTGCTTTTACATATATCGTCTATTTTTGGGACTTTAGTCCTATTGTCTGAAGAGGACTGAAGTCCTGGTTACAAAACTAAATCGGAATTAATGAGAATTATCTGCAAAATTCCTGAATCACCCTATCTTGTATTTCTTCGCTTCTGTCTTTTTATAAGTTATTGCCAATTAAAACGAAAGGTGCCCAGTAGTAAGGGTGAGATAAGTTTGATTTTACTGGTCGGGCGGCAGTGATGCCTCTTTGGGCTAAGTTATTTGCTGAGTCGTTGCTTTGTAAAAATTTGAGTTGGGCTTGACGAAGGGCGGCGGCTTTAGTTATTTGGGTGTCGTTGGGGTTATTTGCTGCTAGGTTACTGTAAAAGTTTTGCATTAGTTGACTAGTGCTACTATCATTGACTTGCCATAATGAAGCCATGACTGATTTTGCCCCACCATTAAGGAAATAATAACTTAGTCCAGAAATTTCTATTCCTTCGGCGTTTGGCCCTCCAAGGGCGGTTTCACAGGCGGAAAGTACTACTAAGTGAATGTAGCTTAATCCTTGTAATTTTTGAATGTCGGGAATGGTTAGTTTAGTGCCATTTCCTAATAGGAGATAGGAAGAATCTGGGCTTCCTGGGACGAATTTTCCATGTGTGGCGATGTGCAAAATGTTGCGTCCGGGTAGGTTGTCTCTTAATGCTTTGAAGTCAAATGTTTGGTTGAGAAATTCTAATCCGGGATAGATTCCTTTGGGATCTTCTGGTTGTTTGCGGACTATGGCATCTAATTCTGCTGGTACGAATGGTAAGGCGTTAAAGTTGGCAACTGCGTCGGATAATCCTAATGCTAAGATTGAGGATTTTTCGGTGTTTGGGGGTAAGCGATCGCGCATATCTGTCAAGTCGGCTGATAATATTGTCGAGATGTTGTAGTTTTCGATTAGATATTTTTCTCCGTCAAACAATGCACTCATGGGGATGTAGCGGGTGACGCGATCGAGTGAGAAGATTAAGTTTTGAGTTTTACTAGTTTTTAATTCTGTTTCTAGGGGTTTGATTAACCAATCATAGAGTTTTTTTCCGGTGGCTTGGACTTCAGTAATTGATGAATTAGGTTGTTGTAATAATAGCCGGAATTTAACTACTGTTTCGCCTAATTCTTGACGATTTATTGGTACTTCTACGGTTTTAACTACGCCTCCGGGAGAGGCTAATACTAGCCAAATTTTATTTTCTAAAACTAAGGGATAGATTAGCACTGTTGCGGGTTGGGCTTCGACGATTTCTTTGGTTTTGCTAATTTTTGTCGGGTCAAAAAATGCGTCATCTTGGGCGCGTCTTTCGCGAATTTCTTTTTCGATTGTTTGGACTTTTTGATTAAATTGACCAATTAAAACGTCTCGTTGATCGAGTAATTGACTTAGTTGATTGCATCGATCTAGCTGACATTGATATAGTTTTTGTCCGAATTGAATTAAGCTGCCATTTTCTTGGAGAATGTTGGTTTCTGTTTGGTTCAAAACTAGTTGTGAGTTGCTAATTCCCGATCGCGTATATTGGCGCAATTCTTCGGTTTTTAATAGTTCTAAAACTTGTTGTGCTTCTAAAATTCGTCCTTGGGATAGCAATAAATCTGCTAATTCGCGATAGATGTCGGCGGTTTTTACGCGATCGATACTTTGTACGGCTTGCAAAAATGATTTTTGTAATGCTACAGGTAAACCGCTAATTTTCCCTCTGACTTTTTCAATTTCATTGATTGCTTGTTTGTAGTAAGTAATGGCGGTAACTGGTGAGTTTAGGTCACGATAAACCCGGGCGATTCCGGCGAGAATGCTATAATCGCTATCGATGGAGATGGCTTCTTGGTATAGGGCGATCGCTTGACTTTTTCTCCCTAGTTTGCTATTGATTCCTCCTAATAGATTTAAAGCTAAAGATGCCAAAGTATTATCTTTTTGTTCTTTCGCTTTAGTTAAACTTTGTTGCCACAAATCAATCGCTTTTTCGCTATTTTCCAAACTTGCATAAGCAATACCTGAAACTAGTAGAGAATAAGCTTCCATTTGGGGATTTTTCAAATTACGAGAAGCGGTTAAAGCTTGCTGAGAAAAATCAACCGTTTTTTGGTAATTACCTTCGCCAAAATATGCTACGCTGAGCATAACTAACAAAGCTGATTCGATAGCTGAATTCTCTGTTTCTTTGGCAATTGTTAAACCTTTTTCACCCAAGTCTATTACTTTTTTATATTCACCTAACTCTAGATAAACACTCAATAAGCTAAACAAAGGTAAAAGTTGTGCTTGGGGATTAGGGATTTTTTGACTGAGTTTTAAACTTTCTTCCCCAAACTCTAAAGTTTTCTGATAATCTTCGAGTTGGCTGTAAATGTTAGCCAAGTAAATTAAGGCTAAGGCTTCAAAAGTTGGTTCTTTTATTTCCCTGGATAAGTTTAAAGCTTGCTGGATAAATTCTAGAGATTTTTGATATTCTTCCGGCGTGTTTGCTGGTTGGTAATAAGCTTGTCCAATTACTAATAAAGCATAAGCTTCTCGTGGTTTGTCTTTGATTTCTTGGGCGATGGTTAAGCCTTTTTGGGCGAGTGCGATCGCTTTTTCAAACTCCCCTAAATTATTATAATTATCACCCATTTGAGAATATAAATAAGATGCAAAAGGGGGATTTTTATATTTTTCCATTACGGCTAAGCTTTCCTGAGTTAACGCCAAAGACTTCTGATATTCTTCAGGAGTACTAGCCAACAAATAAGAACTTCTAGCTAAACTAAAAGCAGCAAATACTTCCATTTGCGGATTTTGTAACTCTCGCGCAATTACTAAACCTTGTTGAGCAAATTCAACAGCTTTTTTATGTTCCTCAAGAGAATCATAAGCCAATCCCAAAACTACTAAAGCCCGCCCTTCAAAATTGCGATTTTTTAGCTCTCGTGCTATAGTTAAAGTTGACTCACCAAACTGAGTTGCCTTTTGATAATCACCTAAAAGAGTGTAAGCAAAGCCGAGAGTAAATGAAGCCACAACTTCCATTTGGGGATTTTTAATTTGCTTCATTATGGCTAAACCCGGTTCGGCAAATTCTACCGCTTTCTGATAGTTTTCTAAACCCAGATAAGCATAACCCAAAGTAACTAAAGCTATTGCTTCTAACGTAGGTTCTTTAATTTCCCTAGCTAACTTTAAACCAGGTTCGGCAAATTCGATCGCCTTTTGTTGGTTTTCCAAAGAAGTATAAGCATAACCAAGAGTCACCAAAGTTAAAGCTTCCAACTGACTATTTTTTGTTTCTTTAGCTATGGGCAAAAGTTGTTCATAATACTCGGCTACTTTCTGATAATTACCCAAAGAATCGTAAATAAGTCCCAAACTCACTAAAGCTTTTAATTCTATCTCTTTATTTTTAACTTCTCTGGCTGCTAATAAAGCTGGTTCCAAATATTCCACAGCCTTGGTATAATTTTCTTGCAGTCGATAGATAGTGCCGATATTTTGTAACGCCTTAGCTTCCAAATCCCGATTTTTAATTTCCCTAGCAATGGTCAAACTTTGTTGGTAAATATCCATTGCTTTGGACTGATTTCCCACAGCAAAGTAAGCATTACCTAAGTTTTTTAGGGTTTCCCCTTCCCCGGAACGGTCTTTAATTTCCTGATAAATAGTCAAAGCTTGTTGGAAAGTTTGAATAGCTGCTTCCGCTTGATTATTTTCTAGCTGTTTCAGCCCAGTTTGTAACAGAGTTTCTGCTTCCATTTTCCGTTCATTTTTGGGAAATTGTGCTAATACCAAATTCCGCCTTTTTGATTTCCCTAAAAAATCCCAGTCCGCGTAGGCGGACTTTGTTTGTGTAGCCGCGACTTCAGTCGCTTGGGCTATTTTAGGAGTTCTTTCACCCCAAGAAAAAGGAAACAAAGAAAAAACCAGAGTACTACTGATTAAACTTAACTGATAAAAACGAGAAATCATAGATTTTATAAACCGTTACCGATTAATACAAAAGGTGCCCAATAATAAGGATGAGAGAACCGAGAACCAAAATTAGCACGAGTCCCAGGTTTAATCTCAAAAACTACAGTAGCACGACTTTCTTGGGAAGTACCAGTTTGGTTATTTCCCCGCAAAAAACTTAATTGTGCTTCTCTTAAAGCCTCAGCTTTAGTAATCGGAGACTCAGCAGTATTATTAGCTAGTTGATTATAGAAAGTTTGCATTAATAAAGAAGTACTGGCATCATTGACTA